>JAJCXT010000090.1 GCA_029263295.1 Acidobacteriota bacterium
CTACAGCTACGCGGTCGAGTACCTGATGGCGTTCTACAGCGGCGACCCGATCGAGATCGACATGTTCACGTTCCGCGCCTCTGGCGCGTACGGAGTGATGTTGGGCGTGATGCTCCTCGGCAACAGCATCGCGCCGGCGACCTTCTTCTTCGCCCGTTGCCGCCGCTCGCTGCCATGGTTGTTCACCGTCTCGATCCTGGTCAACATCGGCATGTGGCTGGAACGCTACTGGCTGATCACCTCCAGCCTGTCGCACGACTTCGACCCGGCCGCGTGGGGCAGCTACTCGGGCTCGACCACGGAGTTCCTGGTGATTCTCGGAAGCATGGCAATGTTCCTGATGATGTTCTGGACATTCGTCCGCGTGGTCCCGCCGGTCCCCCTGAACGAGGTCAAGGAAGAGGCATTGCTGCATGGGGAGCTCGGCCGATGAGCGTGGAACTTCGCGCCGCCTTCGAATCCGGGGAAGCTCTGGAGTCCGGCCGACGTGCTGTCGTGGACGCCGGCGGACGAATCGAACGCGCGCACAGCCCGGTGCCGCCGCACGAAGCGGACGCGAGCCCGGTTCGGCGCTGGGTCCTGGCCGGAGGTCTCACAGGATTCGCCAGCGGCTGGGCGCTGACCATCGGTACCGCCCTGGCGTGGCCACTGCGCGTCGGCGGCAAACCGATCATTTCGTGGCCGGCGTTCTTCGTGATCGCCTTCGAGTTGACGATCCTCTTCGCCGCTCTCGCCGGGCTGGCCGGCTTCCTCCGTGCCGCCCGCCTGCCGCGTGGCGCAGCGCCGGACTACCAGGCCGCGACCGGTGTCGATCGGTTCGACGTACTCGTCAGTTGCGATGCGAGACAGGTGGAGTCGATCCGCGAAGCGCTCGTCGGCTGCGGTGGCGAAGTGCTGGAGGCGGCCCCATGAACCGTGCGACAACCTCCCGGGCGCTGATCGGCCTGGTCGCGCTACTCGCGACGGCAGCCTGTTCCGGCTCGCTTCCATGGACCGCGGACATGGTCGAGACGCCCGCCCGCCACGCGGACGAAGGACTGCTCATGCCGCCAGAGGGCAGCCTGTCGACGACCGGCGAGGTCAAGCAGAGTCGTTTCCGGGCGGCCATGAGCCTGCGTAATCCGCTACCCGGCGACACGGCCACCATCGAGTCTGGCGCCCGGCTATTCGAGATCTACTGCCAGCCGTGCCACGGCGCAGCGGGACAAGGTGACGGGGCCGTAGCGTCCTACTTCACGCTGCGGCCCCCGGCTGACCTGACGGGCACGAAGGTGCGGGCCCAGACCGATGGATACATCTACGCCACGATCCGTGATGGCGGCGGTTCGATGCCACCGCTCGGCGGCTCGCTCTCGGAGACAGAGAGGTGGGCCGTAGTCACGTACCTCCGGAGCCTGCAGCAATGAAGCGACCTATGGCCGCCGTGGCCGGTATCGTGTTGGTCGTCGCCGCCGGATCGATGGCACCGCCAGCGCGCTTCTGGGCGGCGTACGCGGCCGGCAGTTTGTTCTGGTTGAGCCTGTGTGGCGGCGCTGCAGCGTTCGTCGCAGCGCTGGAGATCACGGGCGCGACCTGGAGCGACTGGGTGGTCGAGCAAGCGGAGAGTTGGGCTCGATTGTTCTTGGTACCGGCGCTCGCGCTCGCGGCGCTGCCACTCGGAGCGTCACACCTTTACCCCTGGGCGCAGGCACCTCTACCCGGCCTGGAGGTCTGGTTCGCGCCAGCATCGGTACTCGCCCGCGACGTGCTCGGCATCCTCGTGCTGGGTGGCGCGATCGCGTGGCTGCTTAACGGCAAGCCCGGGCAACGCTATCGGCGTGCCGTAACCATGGCCATGATCTGGGCGATCGTCGGCTCCCTCCTGGCATGGGACCTGATCATGTCCCTGGAGCCTGGCTGGACGAGCACGCTGTTCGGCGCCTACTTCTTCGTCGGCGCGCTCTACACGGGAATGGCCGCCGTCGCCGTACGCGGCCTGAGCAGCCCCGCGAACTTCACGCCGGCAGCCTCACACGACCTAGGCAAGCTGCTCTTCGGCGGCGCCATGGTATGGGGCTACTTCCTCTGGTCCCAGTACCTGGTCGCCTGGTATGGCAACCTGCCGCGCGAGGCCGAGTTCTGGCTACGCCGCGCCGAATCCGGCTGGGCTGTGCTCGGTCTCCTGATCATCGCCACGACTTTCCTGGCGCCGTTCGTCCTGCTGCTCAGCGCCAAGGTCAAACGCTCGCCCCGCGCCCTGGCCATCCTATCGATCGCGGCCCTCATCGGCCTCTGGGCCGAGAAGATCCTGCTCCTAGGCCCTTCCGTTCGACTGCACGCGCCACTGCCGATCGGCCTGGCCGAACTGGCAGTTGGCGCCGGGCTATCCCTCGCCGTCATCGGCCTGCTTCCCAAGCACCGGCAATAGAAAAAGCCCGCAGGTACTCGTACCCGCGGGCTTTTTCGATCTTGTTAGTCAGAGTGCCTTAGTTGGCCTCGACCATCATGACCATCATCGCCTTCAGACCGTCGCGCTCCATGACCATGCCGGTGATCGACACTTCCTGGGCAGCGTGGGCCTTGAGCGACTTGAAGGCATCCATCTCGCCTGCGTCGGCCGGGGGCAGCAGCACCAGCACTTCACCGCCCTCGGTGAGGAACGATGCCGGCACGCCCATGTTCAGGCACATCTTGGTGCAGCCTGCTTCTTCCGGGCCGTGCTTGCCAGCCGCGTAGCAGGCTGTGTCGATCACGACGCCCTTGACCGTTACGGGCTCCATCATCTCCTGCGGGGCTACCGCGAAGGCCGCCGAGCTTACCAGCAGCGTGAGCGCTACAGCTGCAACAAATCGCTTCATGAGTTCTCCTCCATCAAAGGGAGATCTTGCGCGCCGAAAAGCGCGTGAGTAACTGCGAATCCCGAACGTAGCATGGGGGTCCCGGCCGACACCGGTCCCGCAACCCGGCTCCCGTAACCCGGCCCACAGGCGCGTTTCTGGGCACAGGAGTCTCTAACCCGGGAGCATCGTCGGACCCGAGGCGAGCCCGGCGCCTACTCGCCCTCGGATTCCACGCGGAGAAGCTCCGCCACGTCCTCGCGCGCTTTCATGTCTTCGAAGATCGCGGCGCTGTCCAGCGCCGCCAGATCGATCGCCAAGCGTTCGAACTTCGCCAGGCAGGAGCGGAAGACGAAAGGCCCCAGGCTGACGCGGTTGATGCCGATCTCCTGCATCTGAGCCAACGACGCCGCGCCCTCCGTAACGAGGACATTCAGGGGCGCGGCGACACGCTCCCGCAGCTGTCGCAGGGTGTCGAGATCGCCCGGCCCCATCGGGTAAATACAGTCGGCGCCCGCCTCGGCGTAGGCCCGGCCACGCGCCACGCAATCCTCGATTCGCTCCGTGTTGTCCGCGAATGGACCGGAGACGAAGCTGTCGGTGCGGGCGTTGATCACCATTGGGATCCCTCGTCGGTCGGCAACCTCCCGCGCTTGCGCGATTCGGGCGCACTGACCATCAACCGCTCGCAGTTCGCCGCCCTCCTCGAGGCTGTCTTCGAGGTTGATCCCCACAGCGCCCGAGTCGAGCAGAAGCCCGATGGTCTCCGCAAGCTCGTGGAGGCTGTCGCCGTAGCCCGCTTCGACATCTGCGGTGACCGGAACATCTACGCTGCCGGCAATCCGGCCGATCATGTCGATCATCGAGGAGCGCAAGAGCCGCTCGCCGTCCAGGTACCCGAGCGACGACGAGATGGCAGCGCTTGCGGTAGCGACCGCTGGATAACCACTCGCCTCCAGCATGCGTGCCCCGATCGGATTCCATACGTTGGGCAGAATCAGCAGTCGGCCGCTGTGATGCAACTCGAGCAACCGAACGGCCCTGGCGCGCTGCTCAGCAGCCATGTGAACTCCTGCGGACTCCGGCGAGCTGAGGATAGTGTCGAGGCGTCACCCATTGTAGCGGCCGTCGTAGCGGGTCACCGTAACGTGTGGCGCCTCCCGATCGAATCGCTCCCGCGGTAGAGTCTCCCGGTCCTGAACCTCGGAGCATTGATGATCAGTACGACCCTCGTTGCCTGCACCGTCGCCGGACCGGAGTAGCGATGCAGCGCCGCAACTTCCTGATGAACGTCGCCGTTGGCGCTGGAACACTTCCCTGGCTCGCCAGCCAGGCGCGGGTCTTCAACGATCGACTGCAACAGCTGGCCACGGACGTGGACGCCGCGACAGGTGCGGATGATCTGTGGCGCCGCGTGCGGCAGGAGTTCGCGCTCAATCCCGGCTTCACGCACCTGAACTGCGGCAGCGTCGGGGCAACGCCGCGGCCAGTGCTCGATGTCGTCGCCGCCACGATGCGCGAAATCGAGGGCAACCCCGCCGGCAAGGTCTTCGGCTGGGGCGGGCAACAGATGGAAGCCGTGCGCGAACGCGCTGCCGGTTTCATCGGCGCCGACCTCAACGAGGTCGCGCTCACGCGCAATACCACTGAAGCGATGAACGCCGTGGCCATGGGTCTCGACCTCGAGCCCGGCGACCAGGTACTGACCACCAACCACGAGCACGGCGGCGGCATGGTGTGCTGGCAGCACCTGCGCAAACACCACGGCATCGAGATCGTGTACGTGCACCTGCCATGGACGATCGAAAGTCGCCAGCAGATCGTGGACCTGGTGCGACAGAAGCTGACGGCACGCACCAAGGTCTGCAGCTTCAGCCACATCGACACCATCACCGGCGTCCGCATGCCGATCGCCGAAATCGCCGAGATCACACGCCCGCGCGACATCGTGCTCGTGTGCGATGGCGCCCAGGCGCCGGGGATGCTCGAGGTCGACGTCAAGGAACTGGCCGCCGACACCTACGCGTTCAGCGGCCACAAGTGGATGCTGGCGCCGAAGGGCACGGGGCTGCTGTATGTCCGCAAGGAGATGCAGGACCGCGTTCACCCGGCGTTCCTGCACGACGGCTACAGTGGCTACACTGCCTCGGGCGGCACCCGCGACGTGGCCACCGTCGTCGGTCACGGTGCGACGATGGACTTCCATGATGCGATCGGGCGTGACCGGATCGCCGCGCGCTGCCGGGAGCTGAACCTCTACCTCCGCGCTCGCATGCAAGACATGCCCGGGCTAACGCTCCTGACCCCGCCCGACGACGACCTGTCGGCCGCGATCGTCAGCTACTCCGTGGACGACGGCGACGCGGGAGCCATCGCCGGGCGCCTCAATCAGGAGCACGAGATCCTGGTGAAGCGCGCGCAGGGAACCTACGCGTACAGCGTCGAAGACGGCCTGCCGGCGGAGAGTTCCAACGCCCTCCGCTTCTCGACTCACATCTTCAATAGCGAAGGCCAGATCGACCGCGCCGTCGCAGCAATGAGAACGATTCTGACGTAGCCTTGTTTCGCGCCGCCCGAGCGGAGGCGAAAGCGCGAACGGCCTCGCGATGCACGTCACTTGACCGACTCCGGAGGAAACCGTGGAGAGGCTGACGGCAGAGGAAGCGTACGAGCGGCTCAGAGCGGGAAACGAACGATTCCTGAACGACGCTCTCGAAGGCGCGGGGCGCGACGAGGCCCGACGTCGGCTGCTTGCCCAGAGCCAACACCCGTTCGCGGTGATCCACTGCTGTGCCGACAGCCGCGTGGCACCTGAGATCGCTTTCGACACCGGGATCGGCGAACTCTTCGTCGTGCGGGTGGCGGGTAACGTCGCCAACAGGTCGACGATCGCCAGCATCGAGTACGCGGTGGCCAATCTGGGAACGCGCCTCATCGTGGTGATGGGGCACGACAACTGTGGCGCCGTGGCCGCGGCGATTGCTGGCGGCGAGATCAGTCCGAGTCTGGACTACCTGCTCGAGTACATTCAGCCAGCGGTGCGGAGTTCTGACGACCCCGATCCCGACGCTGTCGCGCGACGTAATGTGCAAGTCAGCGCCGAACGGTTGGTCACGGAATCGGACATCATCCGCGAGGCAGTGGCGAACGATGGGGCGAGGATCGTCACTGCCTTCTACCACCCCGCCACAGGGCAGATCGAATTGGTTTGACCGCGTCACCGGTCCGGGTCGATGCGCATCGGTCGCAGGCGCGCGACGGAGTAGGCTGCGGCTACTGCCGTGACGAGTGCGCGGATATGAGCCTCTGCGCAGCCCGTCGCGCCTGCCGCCCCGCCGACCGATCGCCTTCGACGTATGCCGTCACGATGGCGCCCTCGAACAGCAGCGACAGGGCGGCGGCCAGTTCCTTGGGGCGTTTCAGGCCGGCCTCGCGCGCCAGGCGCGCCATGAGTTCTCGATTGTCGCGTTTGTTGCGCCGCACAGCGTCCCGGCCCGGACTCGCCGGACTGGGAATCTCGACGGCGGCATTGACCAACGCACATCCGCGAAAACCCGGGTCGCCAATGAAGTCCTCGAGAAAATCGAAGACCGCCAGCAGTTTTCGCTGCGGAGTCGTAGCCGCACCAACCTGATCATCAAGCCCTTGCCGCCAGTTCGCGCTGCGGTATTCGATGACCGCGACGACCAGATCCTCCTTGGATGCGAAGTGCTGGTACAGCGTTGGCTTGGTAAGACCCGCCGCCTCTACCACCCGATCGACACCAGTCGCCCGGATCCCGCGCTCGTGGAATAGCCCCGCTGCGGCGCGGATCAGTCGGTCGCGGCTTGGCTCGCGCGTCGGATCGCTCAAGATCACCTGGCCTGGGACTCGTTAAGACCCCTGGAGTCTACTGCGACTGTAGGTGCCGTAATCTCGACCTCTCCCCCGGCGCCAGACGTAGCGTCTCGAACGGCTCGAGCCCAAGCGGTGCCGACTCGCGCGCCGACTCGAACGCCGCGTCCGTTTCGAAGCTGCCGAACCAGGCGACCACGACCTCATCCTCGATGTATGGCAAGGCCGGGAAGTTGTTGGGCTCCTCGCTACTCCGGAACAGACCCAGAGAGACCGCGCCGTTGTCCACGTAGTCGGGGATGACCGAATTGCGCACGGCTTCGATGAGGTCCGACACCGTGCCGTCCTCCACCAGAAAGAGCTGTGCCACGACGACTCCTCGCCGATCAGGCTGCGGTTGTTCGGACAGCAGCACAGGGCGACGACTGTTCTCGGGAAACGCCTCGCGGGCCGAGACCGGCTCGAGCAGGTGAACGTGACTGGCCCGCTCTCCGAGCATGTCGCGAACCTCCGCGCCGGTCTCCTGCCATACGGGGCTGGTGTAGAACTGCAGGAGTCCCGCCTGTCTTTCGCCCATGGTTCTGTAACCATGCATCCAGACGAATTGTGTGGGATTCACCAGGTCGCGAAACTCGCCCCAGATCCTCATCCCGACGACCTCCTGAGACTCCAGATAGTGCTCCTCGAAGTACTCCAGGAACCGGTCACGCTGGCCCTCCTGGGTCGTGTACACCCTCAGTTCCAGGAAGTTCGAGTAGCCGGGATCGGAGCTGGCCGCCTGTGCCGCCAACGCTCCAGCGGCGAGCACCATCGCGAGGATCCCGCAGGTGGCTGTCGTGCGCGTCATGCTCATTCGTTCTACTTCCGGTGGGGACTGTCGTTACAAATGTTCTGATCGATAGCTCACTGACCAGTAAGTATACTGTCCACCGAACGAACCCGAACGACGACAGATCGATAGGCTCCGAACCCGGCCTCTTGCTCGGCCGACGCCGAGCGCGACGCTACGGCGTGGAGGGAGTTAGCTGCCGGAGGCTTATGCGGCCACCTAAGCTCGTGTGCGGGAGCACCGCCGCGAGCCGGGAGGCTTCCTCCAGGTCTTTGGCACGCAGCACGAAGAACTGCGTTGGCAGCATCCACGGCTCAGCGTACCAACGACTGGGGTCGGCGAGGTCGACGTTGCCATCGGTCTCGCCTTCTTCCAGTCCCGTGGCACCCTCAGTTACGCCGCCAGAGGCTACCAGCCGGCCGGTCGCTTCCAGTGCACGCGCCCACTCTGACGTGGCCGTTTCGCGCCAGCTGTGCATGTCCTCCGGGAGGCCCTCCAGGCGCTCGGCCGGCGGGCCATGCAGAAGCAACAAGAAGCTGGGAGCGTCCGCGTCGGCGGTAGTCCTGAGCGCAGCATCGGCCACCGGATCACGCGCAAGTCCGCTGATCAATCCGGATGGCAGAGGACCGGCCAGACTCGTTTCGGCATTCGTGTCCGTGCCGCCGCTCAGGCGACCGGCGAAGAAACCGGCCGTCGCCGCAAGCACGACCGCAGCAGCAACCGCAGCCACCCTCCGTCGCTCAGCTCCACCAGCGGACTGGCGCCGTGTGTTCGCCGCCCGCGCCGCCACGATCCGCTCGGTCACCGCCGATGATAGCGGGCGGGGCTCCAGGGCGGCGAGCTTCGCGGTCGCGGCGTGCAGTCGATCGAAATCGGCGCGCAGTCGTGGCTCGCGCTCGAGCCGACGCTCGAAACGAACCCGCTCGTTGTCCGGCAGCATGTCGTCGAGATAGCGCTGCAAATCGATGTCGTGTTCTTCAGCCATCAGTCGGCTCCTTTTGTCTCCATCGCCTCGGCGAAGGCGCGCAGGCCGCGGTGCAGGCGGGAGGCCACCGTGCCTTCCGAGCAATGTTGATCCTCGGCGATCTCTGCGTAGCTACAGCCCCACACGTAGCGCAGCACAACAACCAGGCGCTGCTCGTCGGGCAGCATCAGGAGGGCCTCCTCGGCCACGCCCAGGGCTTCTCGTATCTGGGCCCGTTGCTCCGGGTTCGGTGTCCGATCGGTGATTTCGAACTGGTCCGGATCGTCACTCGAACTCTGCCACGGACGAGCGTGCTGCCTCCGCCAGGCATCGCGACAGAGATTCACCGCCACCGTTCGCAGCCACCCGGCGATCGTTCGCTCGACGCGCAGTGTCTCGAGCGAACGGGACAGTCGCAGAAACGTGTCCTGCGTGACCTCTTCGGCTAGTTGCCGATCGCCGACCAGGCGCAACGTCAGTCCGAACACTCGATCGGCGTGGCGTTCCACGAGCAATTCGAACGCGCGTGAATCACCCGCGGCCGCGCGCCCGAGCAGATGAGGATCGCCCTCGCCGCCCGTTGGCTCCGGACTGGTCGCTGCGCTCACTAGCTTCATTACTCCAGGGCCCTACCTCACCACAACCGACACCGCGGCCAGCGCCGCGCGAGGTATGTGTCGACACCAAACGATCGGCCGCCAGCACCGAGCACGAGCACCACCAGATACCACGCGTAGTCCCAGTTGCCGCTCGCTGGGAAGAATGGGTTGTTGTACAGGAGAGCATAGTTGGCAGCCAGGAAGATCCCGACGATGGCCCCGAGCCGCGTTGCGGCGCCGAAGGTAATCGAAACGCCGGTAAGAAACTCGCCCCAGGTCACGAGAAACGCAAAGAGTCCAGCGTTGGGCAGGACCCAGCTCTCGAGAAACGGCACGTACCAACCGACCGTCCGGCCCGACTCGATGACGCCGCTAATCTGGTTGTAGATCTCGCCGCTGGCATCCTCGGCCCTCATCCAGTACATGCCGGTGCCAATAAACATGGGCCCGATCACGAACCTGATCAGCAACAGCAGGGCTGCTGGGACCTTCGCACCAATGCTGTCGCGCCAGAAGGTTGTCAGCACCGACGTGCTCTCCACAGTGACATTGCTCACCCAATACCTCGCGAAGGGATTCCTCAAAAATGACCTATCGAGAGATAGAACGCGCGCCGACCGTCATTCCTTCCGAGGAACCGTCGCGGAACACTGTGCGTCGGTCCGTCGTGGGAGACGCGTAAGCGGTGCCACAGACCGATCGGTCTCGACAAAGCAATCGGCCACCCATCTGTGCTCTGCTGTGGGCGAAGCGTGGTCCCCGCCAGCTCGAAAGGAGCGTAGTGCCATGATTTCGACCGCCAGCCGGTGCAGCATCTGCATCCTTGTTGCTCTGTCGCTTCTGGCTCCGGACGCGCGCGGCGTCGCGCAGGACGACGGGTCCTGGCGCGAGGCAGCCCCGCCACACTTGGTCCCGCCCGCGGGCCCCCAGAGTGGCATCGTCTGGGACAGTCGACGTGGCCGCGTGATCGCGCACAAGGGGGCTCAGTCGGATGAGCACCCCGCCACGACCTGGTCGTTTGACGGAAGCCAGTGGCGACTCGAGGCGCGCGGCGGACCGAGCGCAGGCGAGGGAAGCGCGCTGGCCTACGACGTTGCCCGGCGACGCGTTGTGCTCTTTGGTGGCCTCAGCTCAGACGATGCCGCGGCTCCGCTCGGCGAGACCTGGGAGTGGAACGGCAAGAAATGGCGCCAGCGAAGCGTCCCTGGGCCGAGTCCCCGTGCGGGCGCGGCGATGGCCTACGACGCCGCACGCGGCAGCTTGATCCTGCACGGGAGTGCGTCGGGTGACGGCGAGACCTGGGCGTACGACAGCGCGGGCTGGCGCCTGGTCTCCACCGCCGGCCCCGCAGTCGCTTCGCCTGCCATGGCCTACGATGCAGATGGTCAGCGGGTCGTCCTGTTCGGCGGTGACGTGACGAGCGTAACCTGGGAATGGAACGGGTCGCGATGGGCCATGCTTTCGAGCGGCGGCCCCGCCCCCCGCACGGGACACGCGATGGCCTACGATGCGGCGGCCGGACGCGTAGTCCTGAGTGGCGGGTTCAACGCGGCCGGCAAAGCTCGGAATGATGTCTGGGAGCTGGTGGGAGATGTGTGGAGCCGCGCCGGCAAGATCCCGCCCCGCGGCGGACACGGCATGACCTACGACGCCAATGAGGCTCGGCTGGTCATCTTCGGCGGAGCCACTCGGCGCAACGCAGGCGAACGCCGCGAGACGCGCGTGCGGCACCGCGGGAAGTGGGTCAATCCCGTTCCGCGGGACGAGCGTCTCCCGTCTTCCGACACAGAACCCTACCTGTTCTACGACGCCGCGCGACGGGAGACAGTGCTGTTCGACTCGATCACGCGGCAGACGTGGGTCTGGAACGGGGTCCGGTGGCGGCTGCGAGCCGGACCTTCGGGACCAAGTAGGCGCTTCGGGGCGAGCATCGCCTACGACCCGCAAAGAGGACGCGCGGTCCTATTTGGCGGCGCGGAGTTCGGGCGCGGAGCTCTCGCGGATACCTGGGAGTGGAACGGGCGCAAGTGGAACCGGCAGAGTAGTTCGGGTCCGATCCCCGCCTATTCCGTGGCCATGGCGTATGACCCCCGGCGGCAAGCCGTCATGCTCTTCGGTGGCGGTGTCACCGGTGGGGCGGTCGAACTGAGGCAATTCTGGCAATGGAAGAACCGCCGGTGGCAGGAGGTCATGACATCGACCATTCCAGAGCAGAGGGCTGAAGCCGCTCTGATGTTCGATGCACGCCAGGGGCAGTTGATCCTGACAGGCGGATACAGCATCCCGCTCGACGAGACGCCCTTCATGCAAACGTGGGACTTCGACGGGACGGACTGGCGACTGTTGTCGACCGATGGCCCCGGCAATCGCGCCGCACATGCGATGGTAGCCGACCCGGTGACCGGCGGCCTGCTGCTGTTCGGCGGGTTCGAGACACAGACATCAAGCTACGAACCGCTTAACGAACTGTGGAGTTGGGACGGATCGATCTGGTCTGAAATCGAGGTCCCAGACGGGGACCCCGTGCCTTTCCCAGACCGACTGCCAGCCATCGTGTACGACGAGGCCCGCGACGAGTTCCTGATGTTTGGCAGCAACGAGCGTAACGGCACTTGGATCTACAAGCGCTCGAGATAGCGCCTTGAAACCGCTGCGCTAGCGAAGTCGGCGACGAATCGCGACGCTGCCTTGTTCCACGAGAACGACGATCATCAGGATCACGAGCGTGAGGGTCGCGACTCGCTGGTATTGGAACGAACGGATGTAGAGCTGAATGTAGAAACCGATACCACCGGCGCCGACGAGGCCGAGGACGAGTGACTCGCGCAGGTTGAGTTCGAAACGGAACAGTGTGTCGCGCGCCAGATCGGGTGCCACCTGGGTGAGCACGCCGTAACGCACGCGCTGGTGCCAGTTGGCACCAGCTGAGTCGAGCGCTTCGATGGGACCCCGCCGGGCGCTCTCGAACGCGTCGGCGTAGAACTTGGCCAGCATGCCAATGGAGTGCACTGCGAGAGCGAGTACTCCCGGCACGGGACCGAGACCGATCGCGGCGACGAACATCAGCGCCAACAGCAATAACGGGATGCCACGCACCAGCGCCAGGAGCCAGCGTACGGGCTGATGAACCCACGGTGGCGTCAGGTTTGAGGCCGCCAGCAACGCCGGTGGTATCGAGAAGACGACGGCCAGGAACGTCCCAAACACGGCGATCTGGAGCGTCTCGACCGTCGACTTCATGGCAACTTCGAGCGTCGACAGATCTGGTGGAATCATGCGGCCCAGGAACTCCGTCAACGGAGCCAGACTGCCGCCCACACGGCCAAGCTCGAACCCTGTGCCCTCCCATGCCCATGCAACCGCCGCGACCAGAGCAACCGCGCTCGCAGCCCGGCGGAGAGTCGCCCCGAGGCTCTGCTCGGGTGGCGCTGGGGTCACGCCATTATCCCCACGCGGGTCGGAGGTCATTCTCGCGTTTCCACGACGAGATGCTCCGCGGCCGGCAACGGTGGCGACTCCGTTCCGTAGATCGAGGCGATGACGCTTTCATCCAACGCCTGGGCCGGACCGTCCCAGACCACCTTGCCCGCTCGCAAACCAACCACTCGGTCGGCGAAGCGCCGCGCGAGAGCCGGTAGGTGCAGGCTCATGATCAGCGTATTTCCGTGACGGCGAGCAACTCCTACAAGCAGCTCGACGATGTCTGCGGCTAGCACAGGATCGAGGCTTGATACAGGTTCGTCGGCGAGCACCAGCTCCGGTTGCTGGACGATGACACGCGCAACTCCCACCCGCTGCTGCTGGCCCCCGCTCAGTGTGTCTACCCGCTGCGAGACCTGTTCGAGCAGGTCAACTTGGGCAATCGCGGCCATGGCCAATCGTCGATCGCTCTCGGCGAAGCGGCCAATCATCGATCCGATCCCGCGCTGGCGCCCGAGCGAACCCCAGAGGACATTGTCGAAGACGCTGACCCGGTCTACGACGTTGAAACCCTGGAACACGAACCCCACCCGACGACGCAGTGTGCGGTCGCGCTTGTCGGTGCCGCCGTCCGCTCCGAAGTGCAGCGTCGAACCCAGCACCTCGATCTCGCCGCGCTCGCCGCGCGCGTAGCCGTTGGCAAGGCGCAAGAGCGTGGTCTTGCCCGCGCCGCTGGGTCCGATCACGGCCACGACCTCCCCCGTTGCGACCTCGAGCGAGTGAACGTCGAGAATCGGCGGCTTGGAACCGTAACGAACGCGCACGTCGCGCAGACGTAGTACCGGATCAGACACTGATCTGTTTCCCCCTCAGACCAGCTCGCTCAAGGGCTGGACGCGCCGAGTCTACTCACTAGTCCTGCAAATAGCCGTACTCGCGGGCCAGGGCCTCGACATCCGCGAAAGCCGCATGGTCAACCTCCACATAGCCGTCGGGACCATAGACGTACTGCAGCAGGTGGTGATAGTCGTCGTCGTTGAGCTGCAGCATAGCGCGCTTGAACGCTGCCACGACGGGCGGCGCCAGGTCGCCTCGCGCAATCACGGCGTGCGACGGAATCAGGCCCGATTCGGCTATCCAGGTCACTTCAAGCAACTGCTCGGGGGTGAGGAGCAGATCGGCGAACTGACTGGCGCCGGCGGCGTCCACGTAACCGTTCGCTACAGCTTGAATCGCCTGCTGGTAGCCGCCCGCGAAGTAGACCGAACCGAAGAAGCTCTGCGGATCGTCACCCGGCGTCATCAGGCCAGCGTCAGCAAACAGATCGAGCGGGTACAGGTAGCCAGACTCGGAAATCGGATCGGCGAAAGCGATGCTCTTGCCGCGCAGGTCGGTCAGGCCACTGATCCCACTGTCACGCCGGACGAACACCCGCGCCTTGTACATCGCACTGCCGCGGTAGACCTCGGCCAGCACCACCTGCGCGTCAACGTGATGGTGCGCGAGGACGTAGGGCAAGGCACCCATGAATGAGACGTCGGCCGTTCCCTGGCGCAACGCTTCGACAGCGGCTGCATGATCGAGCGTCACATAGCCGTCGACCGCCATTCCCATTTCCTCCGCCAGGTAGTCACTGATCACCGAGATATCGTCGAGCAACTTCTCGGGGTTCTCCTGTGGAATGAAAGCAAGTGTCAGCGTGTCCTGCGGCGCTGCCGACGCGTGGCCGGGTAGTCGCGCCACGCACAACGCCAGCGTCATGGCCAGTACCAGTCCGCCTTTCAGCATTCGTCGGCTCATCGTGTTTTCTCCGCCGTGTCAGTAGAGGTCATCGAAAATCGGGCTCGTACGCAGCTTCGAGCGCTTGGTACCCGGAGAAGAGGAGCGCCGCCTCATCCCAGTCGCCAGCCATGATCGCGGCGCGGATGTCGTCGAGGTGATCGGCGAGTTCGAAGACCTTGGGAGCCTGCGACAGGTCCTCCAGAGCCGAAGCGTCGAGCCTGAGATCAGTGGCGACCGTGAGCAGTAGCAACTCGGCGTGCTCAGCGTCGCGTGCCGGGATGAGGGTGGACAGCGTCGAGGCGAACGTCGACAGCTCGCCCCAGAACAACTGGAACTGAGTGTTGTCCGCGTCGAACACCTCGTACGGGTCCGCTCCTTCGCCGGCCGTCTCCAGGAAGGCAGTCAGATCGGCACGTTGCCCAGCGTCAAGACCGAGCTCGAACTGACCGTCGAACCAGTCGACAACACCGGCCAGCGTGGCGATTGAGCCATCGTGGAAGTAGGGCGCAGTGTGAACCACACCGATCAGCGTCGGCGTGTCGAAGAAGGAGTCCCGCGCGCCAGGACTCGACGGATCACCGCTACCGATGTCGTGGGCACGGCCGTCCAGGAAGTTGTTGCTCGCCACGTGGCAGGTACTGCAGGCACGGTCGCCCATGCCCTCGAACCGGCGATTGAACAGCGCCTCGCCACGCCGGGCGGCGTCCGACGCAGCATCATTGAGCCGCCCGTCAGGCTGCAGGTAGGGTGCCGGGAGCCAGTCGAATTCGAGCATGTAGGCAACCAGGGCATCGAGCATGAGCGGCGAGGGCTCGGCGCCGGCGAACTCGTTGACCACCACGTTGCGGGTGAAGTCACGCAGGCTCGCGAAGCGCCCATCGCGACCATAGGGCGCAGTGAACCGAAGTCCACGCAGGCTCGGGATATCGATCGCATCGGCGCGGCGGTCGTTGAAGCGCGGGTTGAAGTAGTGGCCGTCGACATCGACATTGCCGGGACGGGTGCTGATCCCCGGGATGAAGAACCGTTGGTTGATATCGCTACGGTTGTGGCACCGCGAGCATGTGATGCCGAGACTGAGCGCCGGCTCGCCGAAGATCTGTGGCGAATCGAAGAGCATGTCGCCGTAGGCCACCAGGAACAGCTCCTTCTCATCAACACCACGCTCTTCGAAGTTGAGGACGAGCCGCGGCAGCGGATCCTGATCGTTGAGGTCGGTCGCCGGAGGCAACCATGGCGCCACGAGGCGCGCCGACGCGCGTCCGCCCGTCGGAACAGGGTCGAAGTGCGTCAGATGCGGATCAACGTCGTCCTCGTAGTTCGCGACCAAGTAGGCCTCGACGACCCCGACCGCACTCGTGAAACGCTCCCTATCCGCCGGTCTGACGCCGCGGTTCTCGACCCCCGCGGTGCCCACCGTGGTCGTCAGTTCCAGCCAGGCGCGCCCGATCTCCCGGGCGCCCTGCGGATCCGTGGCACGCACGAAACGATCGAACGCGCGGTACATGCGGCTTGCTTGGTGCACTTCTTCAAGCGCGGCGCCAGGAGTTGTGATCTGACCCAGCGCCCGCCTCAGATGCAGCCGCACAAGTTGCGACATGGCGCGGGTGGCTGTCGCCGACAGCGCTCTTGCATCGCTGCCCTGGATGGCGGCACGAATTGCCGCCACATGGTCGGTGCCATCGACCTCTGCGGCTGCGGCAATGCCATCGTACACAGCCTCGAGCTCCCAGCCGTCTTCGCGTACGCCTTCGTACTCGGCCCGCACGAGCGTCCAATCCGTTGGCTGCAACTTCAGATAAAAGAGGCTGCGAAGGTACGCCGCGGGAACCGGATGCCACGGGTCCTCCCGGATGATGTGGCTGCTTCCGGTGAGAGGGAGCAGGAAGATCGCCGTCAAGATGACCGTCACCATTATGGGCAGGCGGCCTGTGGTCATGCGCGCAACCGGTGTCCGGGTGTTCATTGCCTTCTCCCTACCAACGGATGGCCGTGCCGAGACCGATGAAGAGATCATCACTGCGGCCGTCCAGGCCGTATCCCACGCGACCGTCGAGCTGCAGATCGTTGTTGATCAAGTAGGTGAGCCCCGTGTTCACGAAATTCTCCGGGTCACGCTCGCCCACGGGATAGACGCCGAAGTACTCGAGATACGCGCCCCACCGCTCGCTGATGCCATATCCGAGCGCTAGCGTGAAGCCCCACACGTCGTGCCGTTCGTCGAGTTCGTCTTCCTTGACGGATGACCAGGCGACGTTGCTCGACACGGACACCACTTCGCTCAGCTCCCAAGCAGCCGCAAGACGGGCCTCCGGCCGGGCCGTCCGAGCCTCGATTTCCTCGCTGCCCGTGGGGATGGACGTGCCGACCAGGAGTGCCACCGTCGGCCGCAAGTGGCCGACGCCACCGCCCGCCAGGAGCCGGAACTTCGCGCCGATGCCGAAGTTCTGAAATCCGCTACCGTTCGACTCGCCGCCGCGGATCAGCGTGTAGGAATTGAATCCGAGCCGCAGTTCAACGTTCTCGTCCAACACGCCAATCCTCAACAGAAACTCGCCGACTGAGTGAACGTCCGCCTCGCCAAGACTGGCGAACGTGTAACCGGTCTCGAGTTGAAGACGGCCGCGGCCGACGGTTTCGGGACTCTCGGTGGCGTCGGGCCTGTCGGTAACGAGAGCACCCGCCTCAACTGGCGTGGCGGACTCCTCCTGCTGCCAGACGGGAGACGCAGCGGCCGAGCCCGGAACGCCAAAGATGAACAGCGCCGCAACGGCGGAGCGGGCAACACGCATGAGTGGACTCCGGGTTCACAGATTCCGTCAGCGACCGGGAACTCTTACGATTCGTCGCTCTTACGGAAAGTTTAGGCTAGGCTAAATTGCAGTTTAGCCGACCCTAATTCATTTGGCTAGCACCCATTTCTGGCGCCGAGTGCCTCCTGCAGGATGCAGCGACCGGCTGCGCGCTTGACCTGAGTGTTAGAACTACCTATCATAATGTGATAACGATCTAACATTCATCGGCGCAAGGAGAACAAGCATGCGCCCCCAACGCGGGACATGCAGCGCTCATGATGTCGGCAGTCCTGTGGATGCTTATCTTCGCGACCCAGGGCATGTTCGACTCCACCAGGACAATGCTCGGTGCCGGCATCCTCGGACAGTGCGGCTTCTACGGCATCTGCCTTGCCTTCTTCAAGCGCACCGGGACTCTTCATGAAGACCAGGCTTAAAGAGCTGCGAGCGAGCCGGGATCTCACCCAACAGGCCCTGGCCGATCTCGTGGGTGTGCGGCGAGAGACCGTCGTCTTCCTCGAACGGGGGCGCTACGTGCCCTCGCTCAAGCTCGCCCACGACGTCGCCCGCGTCTTCGAGCTCGCGATCGAAGACGTCTTCAGCTTCGAAGACGAAGCTGACACCGATTCTCCGTCCGGCTGAGGCAGGCCAAGTAGAGACTGTCTGGGTGGAAATTCCCGCCGGGGCCACCGGTTCCTATACCCCTACGTATGCTAGGGGATAGGATGGCAGCCATGCACGTCTCATGCGCAACCCCGAAGATCATGGCCATGCTCAAGCTCCTCGGATTCTGTGCGGCCACCGCATTGCTAGCCAACGCCTGCGCCGACACGATCGAGCAACCCGATGCCGAGGCCGCGCCGATACTCACGGGAGAGTACCTCGGCCAGACACCGCCGGGACTCGTGCCGCAGCTGTTTGCCGAGGGCGTGATTTCTACCGCACTTCACGACGACGGAGCACCGAGCTTCTCGCCTGATGGCCGCGAGGTCTACTTCCGGAAGTGGGCTGTCCCGCACGATGTCATGGGCTTCATGCGACGCGACGCGGATCGCTGGACGGCACCGACGCTGTTCCGCGAGTTTGGTCGCTACATCGTCAGCGTGCCGATCTACAAGACCGACGGAACCGGCGCCTACTTTCTGTCACGGCGCCCGCTCGATGGCATCGGCGAGCCCGCCGACTACAACGTCTGGTACGCCGATAAGGAGACGGCCGGCTGGGGTGAACTGACTGCCCTCGGGCCGGCATTGAACACACCCGGGAACGAATTCCCTCACTCGATCTCGGCGTCCGGGACCCTCTACCTGCAGGGCAACTACGACGACGCGCTTGGCGACTATGACATCTACACGTCGCGTCTTATCGACGGTTCGTACGAGGCGCCGCAGAACCTCGGCGCTCCCGTGAACACGGAATTCACCGAGGCGGCGCCGTCGGTCGCGCCAGACGAGAGTTTCATCGTGTACACGGCTGCCGGAGGCCGGGAGAGCTACGGCAGCACCGACCTGTACGTCACGTTTCGCTCGGATGACGGTGCGTGGACGCCAGGGATCAATCTCGGGCTGGAGGTCAATTCAACGGTGGAAGACAAGTTCTCGGCGCTGTCGCCCGACGGCAGGTATCTGTTCTTCGTCAGTCACAGAAACGCCGACCGGTCGTACGTGTTCTCCGACCTGACCTACGACGAGTTGATGGCCAGGAACCAGGGACCGACGAACGGCCAGGGCAGTGTCTACTGGGTTAGCACCGAGGTCATCGACCGGGTCCGACCGCGGTGACCGAGGCACTCAGCCCGCCGCTTGCCTCGGACGCACCGGCGCGACGTGATCGGCACTCTGCAACTCCTCGAGTACCAACTCGGCTGCCTCTCGGGCACCGGCTCCAGCCTCCGGTGACAGGTCGAGGCCGACCTCCTCAGGCAACTCGATCGAGACCGTGTACAAAGTGACGTCGGCCGGTGTGCCCGTAAGGTAGAACACGTCGAGCAGATCCTTGAGACCGATATCGTGTGCTGTGAGCGTGAGCGGGTATTCAGACGAGAACCTAGGCCGCAGCCGTCGTACTGTCCCTGCCGGTGCGCCGTCGGCGGTGGCATCGATCATGATCACGCGACTGGCGCGCGACAGCGGCTCGAGCAACTGGAAGCTACTCGTGCCGCCGTCGAGACACTCCACGCCCTCGGGCAGTTCCATTGCCTTGAGCAGTTGCACCGCGTGCACCCCGACGCCCTCGTCCCGCATCAGCGTGTTGCCGATGCCAAGCACGAGAACTCCGGCGCCGCTAGCTACGGTTTCAACCACTCTCGGCTGGCTCATCCGGCTCGCAAGCTTCGTCTGACTGGTCCGGCGCGGTCAAGGTGTCGACGCGGGCGAACTTCCAGCCGCCAACCATCGACGAGGTTGTCCCTCGACCTTCTACATAGTCGTGATAGAAGACGAGGTAGACGTGGATCATGGTGAAGAGGATGAAGAACCACATGGCCGCGTGGTGCCAGAACCGCACTCCCGCGTCGCCGCCGAACAGCGGCACCACCCAGACGAATAGGCTCGGGACCCATGCGTCGCTCATGCTCGCGTACAAGGCGAACCCGGTAGCGATCTGGAAGGCGTACACCAGAAAACTGACTGAGTAGGTCAGCCCGGCGAGCGCGTTGTGGCCCGACGAGAACTCGCCGCTGACCTTGGTTTGGAAGATGTCGATGCGCAATACCTCGACGATCTCGCGCCACTGCCACCTCGTGTGCGGAATGTAGTGTCGCCAGCGCGCGTACTGGTCGCCGACGAACCCCCAGTAGATGCGCGCCACGAAGGCAACCAGGAAGATCCAGCCGGCAGCGAAGTGCACGAAGCGCACCGTGCCAAACCAGTTCTGCTGGTACGCCTCCGCCGCGTAGGCCATGCGGAAGGGGTTACCGATAACGAATCCCGTGATGGCCAGTGCCAGCACGGCAGTCGCATTCACCCAATGAAACGCCCGCACCGGGCGTTCCCACACGTAGAGCCGGAAGTAAGTCGGTGCGGCGGCTTCGATCATGTCGTTACCCTCCTTCGCACGTCGTTACTGGACCTGCACCTGACTGATTGGTTTGCCATCCGGATCGTAGAGATGCACCGCGCACGCGATGCACGGATCGAACGAGTGCACCGTTCGCAGGATCTCAACCGGGCTGTCCTCGTCGGCCACCGGTGTGCCGATCAACGAAGCCTCGTAGGCCGACCGCTGACCCTGCGCATCGCGCGGTGAGGCGTTCCACGTACTCGGCACGACCAGTTGGTAGTTCTCGATCTCACCATCCCGGATCTTGATCCAGTGAGCCAGCGCTCCACGCGGCGCTTCGGTAAGACCCACACCCTGCGACGTCTCGGGCCAGGTTGATGGCTCCCAACGCTCCTGGGTGAAGGTGCCGGTGGTGCCCGACTTGATGTTGGCAATCAGGTCGTCGTAGAAGCCCTGCATCCAGTGCACGACTAGCCGCGTTTCGAGCCCGCGCGCCGCGGTACGGCCGAGGGTCGAGAACAGAGCCCCGATCGGCGCACCGAGCCTCTCGAGCGCCTCGGTGATCACGTCGCTGACCTCGGTAACCCCGCTGGCGTGTGCCACCAGCAACCGGGACAACGGCCCCACCTCCATCGCGTGACCGCGCCAGCGCGGCGTCTTGATCCACGAGTACTTGCTCTCCACATTGAGTTGATCGTAGGGAGGCTGGGGACCGGTGTAGTTGAGTTCGGTCTCGCCGTCCCAGGGATGCAGTCCCTGGTCGTCTCCCCCGCCGTACTCGTACCAGGAATGCGCGATGTACTCCTTGATCTCCTCCGTGTCGGCACCATTGACCTCGTGCACCTCGGCGAGGTTGCGATCGAGAATGGCGCCGCGCGGGAACTTGAACGAGTCAGGGTAGCCATAGCCCTGCGTTGGCAGGTCACCGTACGACAGGTAGTTCGTCAGCCCGCCGCCGTGGGCGAACCAATCCGGATAGAAGGAGGCGATCGCCAGCAGATCGGGTATGTAGACCTGCTCGACGAAAGCGATGGCCTCTTTGATCAGACTCGCCACATGGTTGAGCCGTTCGCTGTTGATCGCGTTGACCGCGTTGAGGTTGATTGAGCAGGGAACACCGCCGACCAGATAGTTGGGGTGCGGGTTCTTGCCACCGAAGATGGCGTGGATCTTGACGATCTCCTTCTGCCACTCGAGCGCTTCGAGGTAATGAGCGACCGCCAGCAGATTGACCTCTGGCGGCAGCTTGTACTCGCGATGCCCCCAGTAGCCGTTGGCAAAGATGCCGAGTTGACCGCTCTCGACGAACGTCGTGAGTCGCTGCGCCACATCCGCAAAGTAGCCGGGCGAGGTCTTGGGCCAGTTCGACAGCGAGCGGGCGAGCCTGGAGGTCTCCGCGGGATCAGCGCTGAGCGCGCTGACCACGTCCACCCAGTCGAGTGCGTGCAGGTGATAGAAGTGGACCACATGGTCCTGCACAAACTGGCTGCAGAACATCAGGTTGCGGATGAGCTCGGCGTTGGGTGGCACGGTGATGTCGAGCGAGTCCTCGACCGCGCGAACGCTCGCGAGCGCGTGCACCGTGGTGCATACGCCACAAACTCGCTCGGTGAATGCCCACGCGTCGCGCGGGTCGCGCCCCTTGAGGATCTTCTCGATCCCGCGCACCATCGTGCCGGAGCTGTATGCGTCGGTAATGACACCGTTCTCGACGGTAGCCTCGACGCGCAGATGGCCTTCGATACGTGTAATGGGGTCAACGACGATACGGGCCATCAGTCATCCCCTCCCTCACCAATTTCCGTTTCCTGAACCGATCCGGCGATGCGTTTGTGGATCTCGCTCTGCTTGCGCACATTCGTGACGATCGCGTGCAGCGCCAGACCAGCGCCCGCTGCGACAGCCGCCGCCGCGCCTACCTTGTCGGCGGTCGACTCGATGCCGAACCCGGGGACATCTGGCAGGTGCCGGTAGAACGGCCCGTTGTCCCAGAAGTCGTCCTCGCTGCACCCGATGCAGCCGTGGCCGGACTGGATGGGATAGCTGGTGCCCTCGTTCCAGCGCGTGACCGAACAGGCGTTGTAGGTGACTGGTCCGCGGCAGCCCATCTTGTACAGGCAGTACCCCTCGCGGGCACCCTCGTCGTCCCACGACTCGACGAACAGGCCGGCGTCGTAGAAGGGGCGCCGGTAGCAGGTATCGTGCACGCGCTTGCCGTAGAACTCGCGCGGTCGACCCCTGTTGTCCAGCTCCGGCATGCTGCCCATCACGAGCAGGTGCGTGACCACGGCGGTCATCACGTCGGCGATCGGTGGACAGCCGGGCACGTTGATCACGGGCCTGCCGATCAGCTTGTGAATCGGTGTTGCCCCTGTGGGGTTGGGGCTGGCGTTCTGAACACACCCGTTGGAAGCGCAACTGCCCCAGGCGATGACCGCGGCCGCGTCCTCTGCCGCCTCCGCGAGAATGTCCTGCGCCGTGCGGCCACCAATGGTGCAGTAGACCCCGTCGTTGCCCAGTGGCACCGAGCCTTCCACCAGCAAGATGTACTCGCCGGGATGATTTCGCATCGTGTCGTGCAGCGCAGCCTCAGCCTGGTGGCCGGCGGCAGCTTGTAGCGTCTCGGTGTAGTCGAGCGACAGGTAGTCGAAGAGAACGTCAGCAACGACCGGGTGCGAAGAGCGAATGAACGATTCGCTGCAGCAAGTGCACTCCTGGAAATGGAGCCACACCACCGGCGGCCGAGGCCGGCTCTGGAACGCTTCCACCACACGGGGCAGACCGGCCACTCCGACTCCGGCGGTGATCGCGGCGAACCGACAGAAGTGGACGAACTCGCGGCGCGAGTACCCCTTCGACTCCATCAACCGCCATATCGAGGCATCGGGTTTGGCCATCGTTCCACTCCCCGGCGACGCCTGCGTTCGCCCTGTAGTGCTGGTGTCGTTTAGCTAGACCTGTCTCCTTGGGGTGCACCGTCCGCTCCGACCCGCTGGAGGCACTCGGGGGGCCGCGGGGAGCACGATTTCGTGCCGGGAGATTAACACGTAAACTAGATAATGCGATTGTCGTATCTGTTTTAGAGGAGTATTCCGCCGTATGCCGACCGCTCGAGTGCGAGTGAGGATTCGCGGAGCGGTACAGGGAGTGGGCTTTCGCCCGTACGTCTACCGGCTGGCGAAGGAGCTCGCACTTGCCGGAACCGTACGCAACGACAGCGAAGGTGTCGTCATCGACTTGGAAGGTCCGGCCAGCAACCTCGACGCGTTGCTACACGAGTTGCCACGGCAACGGCCGCCACTGGCGGTGATCCACTCGCTCGAGTCCGAGCGCCTCGAGCCGCGAGGCTGGCGCGAGCTGATTATCGAAGCCAGCGACGGTTCCGGCGGCAGGAGCGTAGCTGTACTCCCCGACGCGGCAGCCTGCCCTGCCTGCCTGGCGGAGATTCTCGATCCCGGCGACCGCCGGTATCGCTATCCATTCACCAACTGCACCGACTGCGGCCCCCGCTTCAGCATCATCCGGGAGCTGCCGTACGACCGCCCGAACACCACGATGCGGCAGTTCGCGATGTGCCCTGAATGCGAGAGGGAGTATCAGGATCCGGCCGACCGTAGATTCCACGCCCAGCCTAACGCATGCCCGGAATGCGGGCCCCGCCTGCAGCTGCTGACTGCCAGCGGTGCCGAGCTAGCCGACGGAGACAACGTGATCGCCGCGGCCGCGGCCGCCCTGCGTCGCGGCGAGATCCTCGCCGCCAAGGGCCTCGGCGGATTCCATCTCATGGTGGATGCGACCAACGCGGAGGCGGTGGAGGAGCTACGCCGGCGCAAGGCTCGCCCTGCTAAGCCCTTCGCGCTCATGGTAGCGAGCCTCGACGAGGCTCGGGGGTTGTGCGAGGTCACCGCCGCGGAGCGTGATCTGCTGTGCTCGCCGCAGGCTCCGATCGTGCTCCTTCGCAGCCTGCCGAGCGCACGTGTTGTCGCGAGCGTGGCTCCGGGTAACCCCTGGCTTGGCATCATGCTGCCCTACACGCCCCTGCATCACTTGCTCATCGCGGCGGTCGACATCCCCGTGGTGGCCACCAGCGGCAACCTCAGCGACGAGCCCATCTGCATCGACAACGATGAGTCGCTCGAGCGGCTGGGAACCATCGCTGACCTGTTCTTGATTCATGACCGCCCCATCCATCGTCATGTCGACGATTCGGTGGTTCGGGTCGGCCGAAGCGGGACTCAGCCACTGCGACGGGCTCGTGGGCTGGCGCCGCTGCCCATCCTGATGAGTCGCCCGGCACCGGCCGTGCTGGCGGTCGGTGGCCATCTCAAGAACACCATCGCATTGAGCGTGGGGAACTCTGTGTTCATGAGCCAGCACATAGGTGACCTGGAAACACCGCAGGCGCTCGAAGCGTTTCGCTCGGTGATCAGCGACTTCGTCTCTCTCTACAAGGCCGAACCGGTGGCAATCGCTCACGACCTGCACCCGGACTACGCGTGCACACACTGGGCGCAGGAGGCGACCGGCGATCCCGCATCACCAGTTGCGGGCGCTCGCCTCATCGGCATCCAGCATCACCATGCCCACCTTGCCTCGTGTCTGGCAGAACACCAGTGCGAGGAGCGCGCCCTCGGAGTCGTCTGGGACGGCACCGGTTTCGGCCCGGACGGCACGATCTGGGGCGGTGAGTTTCTGCTCGGAGACGTGAACGACTTCACCCGGGCGGCCAGCCTGCGACCGTTCCGCCTTCCCGGTGGCGACGCGGCGATCAAGCGGCCAGCGGTGATCGCGGCGGCGATGCTCTGGGAGTTACGCGGCCCCGAGGCGCTGGAGCGCGTGGACCTGCCCCCCATCGCCGCGCTGAGCACGAGCGGGCGCCAGGTCCTCGACCGCATGCTCTCCAGCGGTCTGCGCTCGCCGTGGACAACCAGCGCAGGGCGTCTGTTCGACGGCGTTGCGGCACTGATCGGCCTGCACGACCGCGTCTCGTTCGAAGGCGAGGCCGCCATGTCCCTCGAGTTCGTCGCGGACGACACCTGCCGTGACGCCTACGCGCTGCCACTGCAAACGGGGGAACCCGAAGAACCCACGCTTCTCGACTGGCGCCCAATGCTCGAGAACATCATCGAGGACATCCGTCGCGGTGTTGCCGTGGAAACTATTGCCGGAAAGTTCCACAATGGGCTCGCGCGAGCGATCGCGGAACTGGCCTCGCTCGTCGGCGAGAGCCGGGTGGTGTTGAGCGGCGGTTGTTTTCAAAACCAACTGCTGGCCGAGCGCACGTCGCGCCTGCTCCAGGAGCGTGGGTTCGAGGTGCTGCGGCATCACCAGGTCCCCGCCAACGACGGTGGCATCAGTCTCGGGCAGCTCGCCATCGCGGCTGCGCGGCTACGCGACGGCGATTCACAGGAGGCGCAGTAGATGTGTTTGGGTGTGCCGGGTCAGGTTGTCGAGATCACCACGGACGTGCTCGGCATGAACATGGGCAAGGTGAGCTTCGGTGGCATCGTGAAGGAGGTCTGCCTCGCCTACACCTCCAACGTGCAGGTGGGTGAATACGTGATCGTTCACGTGGGCTTTGCCATCAGTACGATCGACGAAGAGGAGGCTGGCAAGGTCTTCGAGTTGTTGCGAGAGATGGGCGACCTCGAAGAACTCGACGTCTCCCAACCCGAGGCCTGAGATGAGATTCGTCGACGAGTACCGCGGCGGCGAAGACGCCGGTAGGTTGCTCAACGCCATCCGCGGCGTGGTAACCCGACCGTGGGTCATCATGGAGATCTGCGGCGGCCAAACGCACACTCTCATCAAGGCCGGGATCGACCGTATGCTGCCGGAAGAGATCACACTCGTGCACGGGCCCGGCTGCCCGGTCTGCGTCACGCCGATGCGTCTCATCGATCAGGCGATCGCCATCGCCCGCCGGCCCGACGTCATCTTCACTTCGTTCGGCGACATGCTGCGCGTTCCCGGATCCTCGGCCGACCTGCTCAAGGTCAAGTCGGAGGGTGGCGATGTGCGCATCGTGTACTCGCCCCTCGATGCGGTGAAGATCGCGGAGGCCAACCCCGGCAAGCAGGTCGTGTTCTTCGCGGTGGGCTTCGAAACTACGGCGCCGGCGAACGCGATGGCCGTGTGGCGCGCCGAGCGCGCCGGGGTCGAGAACTTCTCGGTGCTCTGCTCACACGTACTGGTACCACCAGCCATGGAGGCGATTCTCGGGGCCCCCGACCATCGAGTTCAGGGATTCCTCGCCGCCGGGCATGTTTGCACCGTCATGGGCTACTGGGAGTACGAGCCGCTCGCGGAGCGTCATCGCATCCCGGTCATCGTCACAGGCTTCGAGCCGCTCGACCTGATCCAGGGAACCTACATGGCCGTGGCCGCTCTGGAGGAGGGTCGCCACGGCGTGGAAAACCAATACTCGCGCTCGGTGACACGCGACGGCAACACGGCGGCACAACAGCTCATGGCCGAGGTCTTCGAGGTCACCGACCGGGAGTGGCGCGGCATCGGTATCATTCCCGACAGCGGCTACGTCCTGCGCGAGAAGTTCGTTGCGTTCGATGCCAGCCAGCGCTTCGACGTTGCCGATATCGAAGCGTCCGAATCCGAGGAGTGCATCGCGGGCTTGATCATGCAGGGTATTGAGAAGCCGAGCTCATGCCCGGCGTTCGGCACCCGCTGCACACCCGAAAAGCCACTGGGCGCGCCGATGGTATCGACGGAAGGCGCCTGCGCCGCCTACTACCAATACGGACGTAACTGATGGCCGATGACGAGCGCCCGGATCTCGACGCCGGGATGGTCTGTCCGATCCCGATCAGCGACTACCCCACCGTGCAACTGGCTCACGGTGGCGGCGGGCGGCTGAGCCAGATGCTGATCGACGACATGTTTGTCGCGGCGTTCGACAACCCAACGCTGGCGCAGTTGCACGACGGTGCGATCCTCGGTATCAAGGCCGACCGGCTGGCGTTCTCGACCGACTCGTACGTCGTACACCCCCTCTTCTTCCCAGGCGGTGACATCGGCTCGCTCGCCATTCACGGGACCGTCAACGACGTCGCCATGTGCGGCGCGCGACCGATTGCCATCTCGGCAGGGTTCATCATCGAGGAAGGGCTGCCGATGGCGGATCTCTGGCGCATCGTCCAGTCCATGCGCAACGCCGCGAATCAGGCCGGCGTTCCCGTGGTCACCGGCGACACCAAGGTCGTGGATCGCGGCAAGGGCGACGGCATTTACATCAACACGACCGGAATCGGGGTGATCGACAGAGGTATCGAGATTTCGCCGCAGAGGGCACGACCCGGGGATCTGGTACTGCTCAGTGGCGCGATCGCGGTGCACGGCATCACCATCATGTCGGTGCGTGAAGGCCTCGAATTCGAGACCAGGCTGGAGAGCGACTCGGCCGCCCTGCACACACTGACAGCCGCCGTGTTGGAGCGCGGCGGGCACGACGTTCACGTGCTGCGCGACCCCACCCGCGGCGGCGTGGCGAGCGCCCTCAACGAGATCGCGGGCCAGGCCGGCGTCGGCATCAAGATCGACGAGGAGCCGATCCCGATCGACGAGGAAGTGCGGGGCGCCTGCGAGATCCTCGGCTTCGACCCCCTGTATGTCGCCAACGAAGGCAAGTGCATCGCCATCGTCGCTCGCGAGTCGGCAGATGAGTTGCTGCAGACGATGCGCGGTCATCCGCTCGGCGCCCGCGCGGCGATCGTGGGTGAGGTGGTCGAGGAGCACCCCGGCAAGGTCTTCCTGCGCAGTCGCATCGGCGGACTGCGAGTGGTGGACATGCTCAGCGGCGAACAGCTACCCCGCATCTGCTAGCGGCTCCGTGGTCGGCGGCTAGAGTCCGAGCCGCAGCGCCAGACCGCAGGCCACCAGCGCCAGGCCTGCCAGGGCGTGCCCGTAGCGTTCGAGTCGGCCGTGCCCGACCTTCGTCAAGCCGACGATACCGAGCCATGTGGCCATCAGCATCGTTGCCAGAGTAGCTACCGCGAAGATCGCCGTGACGGCGGCTACTCCCCACCAACTGGACCTGGAAGCCGGGATCATCAGCAGCGGTACCAGCGGCTCGCAGGGCCCCAACACGAAGATGACGAAGAGCGCCCACCTGGTTGATGAGGTGCGCTTGGCGCCGGCCGCGTGCACGTGAGCATGGTCGCCGTGATGAGTGTGCGCGTGCGCGTGGACCTCACCGTCGCCGTGCGCATGCCAGTGGCTGTGCGGCCGAGCCCGCGCGGCCTGCCGAATTCCCCACGCTGTGTAGGCAACGCCGAAGCCGAGTAGCAGCCAGCCCGCCAGTTCGCCGCGCGCGCTCTCGAACCACGCCAGCGAAGTCGCCGCCCAACCCAGCGAGATGCCGGCGATCCCGAGTAGCACCGATCCCGATACGTGACCGAGTCCGCACAACGCGGTCACGCCAAGAGTCCGTCGGAGACTCCAGTTGCGGGCTCGGGCCAGGACCAGGAACGGAACGTAGTGATCCGGGCCGAGGAGGGTGTGGACGATGCCGACGGCGGCTGCGGTCAGCGCCAGGATGACCAGCTCGTCGGGCACCGCGTTCTCCTCCGGTTACACCTTCATGTGACCGCCCGCCACTATCGGCGGGCCGATGGCAGCGACGCGAAGCGCGCTGAGGCGCTCGGTCTCGAGACGCTGAGCCTCGAGCCATTCGATCCACGCACCCATACCTTCTCCTGTGAGGGCGGACACCGGGATCATCGCAGCCTCCGGCATCGTCTCGGCCAGAGCCGCCGCGATCCGCTCGACGCTGATCCCCGGCAGATGCGGCAGCAGGTCGACCTTCGTGAGCAGCACCAGGTCTGCCTTGCTGAACATCACCGGATACTTGAGCGGCTTGTCCTCGCCCTCGGTTACCGCGAGCGCGACCACGTTTGCCTGTTGGCCCAGGTCGTAGACCGCCGGGCATACGAGATTGCCGACGTTCTCGATAAAAAGCAGGTCGCTCTCGTCCCACGGGGCATGGTGCAGGGCATGGTGAACCATCTTGGCATCCAGATGGCAGGCCGAGCCAGTGGTGATCGATAACGACGGGATCCCCGCGGCGCGCAGGCGTTCGGCGTCATTGTCGGTCGCCAGGTCACCGCTCAAGGCGGTCAGTCGATGCTCGCCACCGAGCGCCACCGCGGTTGCCTCCAGCAGCGCGGTCTTTCCCGAACCCGGCGAGCCCATGAGATTGATCGCGAGAACCCTGTCGCGAACGAAGTGCTCACGGTTGTGCTCGGCCTGGTGATCGTTCACCGCCAGGATCGATTCCTGAATCTCGATCGGGACGATGTCGGGGTCGCCGCAGCCGCAGGTCTCACACATCACGGAACTTCCATCTCGACGCGCTCGAGCAGGATCTCCGAGCCCTTGGCCAGACGCGCCGTCGCCCCGCAATTCGGACAGCTCAGGCGTTCGCCGCGGGCAACGATCCGATTACACATTGCACAGCGCCACTGCGCCTCTACCGCGGTGATCTCGAGCTCGGCCTCCGCGCTGACCGTGCTGCCACGGACCATCAAGAACGCCTCGTGCAGCAGCCCCGTCTCGACGCCGGAGAGCTCACCGATCTGCACACGAATCCTATGTACCGCGGTGGCGCCATGCAGACGCACGGCGTCATCGACGCGGTCAAGTAGTGCGCTGACGATCGAATACTCGTGCATTCCCGCCTCGCCTTAATTCGGACTCAAGTGTCCAGAATACACGCGTCGAGGAGCCTGCACCAGCGTCCCCCCGAGGACTCGTCGGGGCCCCTTTTCTAGCTGGCAGGGCTCAGCGAGCCGAGCAGATTGATGCGGTAGGCGTCGAAGGCCTCGCGTCCCGCGGTAGTCAGGCGATAGGTGGTGCGTGGAACGCGCTCGACGAAAGCCTTGTCCACCTCAACGTAGCCGGCCTTCTCCAGCTTGGCGATGTGCGACGACATGTTGCCGCGCGTCAGGCCTGTCTGGTCGAGCAGGAACAGGAAGTCGGCCTCCTCGACCACGGCGAGGTACGAGACGATGGCTAGCCTCCCGGGCTCGTGGATGACCTTGTCGAGTCCGGCTAGACGCCGGAGATCCTCGGGGTCAGGCCGGTTCATTCGGCGCGGCCCGCGTCGCGAACCGGATGGGTCCGCACGAAGTTGAAGAAGGTCAAGGTACCCACCACAAGGCAGAGCACGCCGAAGCCCACGGCCCAGCGCTGCATCCCGAGATTGCCGGGAGCGGCGAGCCAGATCGCGCAGGTCACACCCCAGGCCACAGCGACAGCGGCCAGGATCCAGTGCCGCGCGAGGCCGGCTTTCTGGGCCACGTAGATGAAGCCACCAGCGGTGTAGCCTCCGGCGAGAGCGGGGAACCAGCGCCTCCACTGCGCGAAACTCGTGATGTCACCCAGCAGCCACATGCCCGCGACGAAGATCGCGAGAAGCACCAGCACGTAGGTGAGCATGCCGCGACCGAACTCGGCCCCCTCCTCGCTACGTAGCTTGACGTAGCCGACCCGTGGGTAGGCATAGCGTTCCTTGAGCGCCTTGTGCGCAACGCGCATCGGGAAGACCGACAACGCCAACATCCACATCATCCGCGGATCGCCCACGGCAATCGCGACGATAAGAAAGAGAACACCAGCGAGTAGCTCGACGATGCCGTCCTGGGCGTCATAGCGCCAGGCGCGCCGCTCGAGATCGGTCAGGGCCGCTTGGGGGGCAGACATTTGGGAACTCCTTGCGGTGGACAACCGCCAGCACATGGGTCTGTATCGACTACCAGTCTGCACTAAGTATTAGTTTGCAGCGCAAACTAGTCAAGTAAGAGAATCCCCAAAAGCACATCTGCCCGAGTCCCGGAGCCGCTCACAAATGCGAGCGGCAAGTCCGACCTATTCCTGCAGCTGGAATATCTCGTCCACGCTCTGCTCGAAGGTCCTGGCAACTCGCAGGGCCAGCGCCAGCGATGGCGCGTATCGACCTTGCTCGAGCAGGACGATGGTCTGGCGCGAGCAACCGACGCGATCGGCGAGCTGCTGCTGCGTCATCTCGTCGTGCTCGAAGCGCAGCTTGCGGATGCTGTTTTGAATCTCAGCTTTCGCCAAAACGTGGCCCCATCCAGTAGCCGACCACGATTCCGACCGAGTGCCCGATCAAGCTGACCAGGACCACCGTGCCGAAGATCAGGTAGAGGTAAACCGTGGGCACGGCGCCCTGGTCGTGAAAACGAGTCACCAGCGACGTATTCCAGGCAGCCAGGGTCAGAAGCACCAAGCCGGTCTGCACAGCCGGAGCCTGGGCAAGAACCTGCCGGTCGCGTTCGTCGAACTGGGACTCCTCCGACCACAGCGGACTCACCATCGCGGTGAGCAACCCCACGTGAAGCGCCATACCCGCAATGAAGATACCTACGACTGTGAGCCGCAGGTCGTCGTTGTCCCAGTACTCGGCGGCACCGTACGTTGTGAGGATCGCGCTGAGGGCCCCGAGGGTGATCAGCCCGACCGCGGTGCTGAGCAGAGCACGCTTCTGCAACTTCGGCATGGGCGCGGCCGCCAACTCGCTCCGCTCCTCAGCTGTCAGACGGGCTCGTCGGCCCCAGACGCCGTAAGCCGAGTAGAGCGCGATGGCACCCAGAACGGCAACTGCGCCGAGCATCGGGACCATCCAGCTCGCTGTGGCTTCCATCTCCGTGCTCCTTCCAACTCTCCGGCTGGGTCTATTATTTTGTACGTGATGCATGAATTACATTACACCATGTAGGAAAAACATTCCATTTACTCCACTTTGGTCACCATGCGCAGGGCTCGGACGGCTCCCGCAGCGTCTGCGTGAGTTTCGCGCGACGCGGTTCTCCGCGATAATGGAAGATTCGTGTCCTTTTATGAGAACTCGACGAGATTTTAAGGAGAATCGGTTCGTGGCCAAGCACTACGTTTCCAACGAAGACACGTCGCTGCGCATCTTCCGCAACGGCCTGCTGGAGTCACTGAGCCAAGTCTCCTGGTACGTACCTCACTTGCTGTACGTGCCGCTGGTGGCCTACCTGCTGTACCTCAGCGCGTCGGGCGACCTGGGCGTCGCCGAGCAGGTGCTCGCGTTCGCCGCGGGTGGGTTGATCTGGACGTTCACCGAATACACGATCCACCGCTTCGTCTTCCACGCGCCCGAGCACATCGAAGTCGAGGTCCGCGAGACGCTTGCCGCGCTGAAACCTGGTGAGCCGGCCCTGGGAGCGATCCGCGGCTGGCACCATGTCTTCTACTTCTTCGCGCACGGCGTTCATCACGACTACCCGAGCGATTCGAAACGGCTGGTGATGCCTCCGACTGTCAGTATTCCTCTGGTGGTGTTGTTCTGGTTCGGCTTCCGCCTCTTGCTCGGTCCGGTCTGGGTGTTCGGCGTGTTCGCCGGTTTCATCGTGGGATACCTCGCCTACGACACCATCCACTACGCGGTGCACCATTTCAGCATCCGTAGTCCGGCGATGCTGTACCTGAAGAAGCTCCATTTCCGGCATCATTACGGCGACCCCGGCGCCGACTTTGGCGTGAGTTCGCCGTTGTGGGACTTCGTGTTCCGAACGACGAGTCCAGCAACCAGCGGCGACTCCGACAGTGCCCACTGACTCTGGCAGCCACGAGGCCACCGAGGCCGGACCCAGCGCGAGTCGGCCACTGTTGGTCGACGCTGACCTGCTAGGTAGCTACTTCGTCTCCGCGTACCCGCCGTTCTCGCAGTGGAGCACTGAGGAACTGCCGGCGTATCGTTCGGCGCTCGCAGCGCCACGCGCCGGCCGCGCCACGCCATTTGGGCTCTATGTGCACGTGCCCTTCTGCGTCGAACGTTGTCAGTATTGCTACTACCTGGCAGTCGACGGCGCCCCGCAGGATCTGGTTGCCTCCTATCTCGACGCTGTTCTTGCCGAAGCTGACCTCTACGCAAGATCGCCGGCTCTCAGCGAGCGCCGCGTCGGCTTCGCCTACTTCGGTGGCGGCACACCGTCATTGCTTACCGCTGACCAGATCGAATCGCTGTTCACCGGGCTGCGACAGCGTTGCGACTGGAGTGAGATCGGGGAGATCAGTTTCGAGTGCGCCCCCCGCACAGCCACCCAGAAGAGGCTGGATGCGCTTCACGCCGCCGGGGTGAACCGCCTGAGCATGGGTGTGCAGCAGCTCGATGACCACGTTCTCGAACAGAACGGCAGGGTGCACCGGGTCGAAGATGTCGAGCGCGCGTGGAAGCGCATCCGCGACACGGGCTTCGACACCGTCAACCTCGACCTGATGGTGGGCATGCACGGCGAGACCGAGACCAGCTTCTTCGACAGCCTCGAGCGGATCATGGAGATGGCTCCTGATAGCGTCACTCTGTATCAACTCGAGATCCCACTGAACACGCCGCTATCGCGCGAGGTTCGCGGCGGCCAGGTGGACCAGCTAGCTTCCTGGGACACCAAACACGACCGTCTCGCGGCCGCATTTGAACGCCTCGAGTCCAACGGCTATACGGTTCGCAGCGGCTACACGGCGGTGCGCGACCCGAGCCGCCATGGATTCCAGTACCAGGACGCTCAATACAACGGCGCCGATCTGGCAGGTCTCGGCGTCGCCTCCTTCTCGTATCTGGACGGCGTGCATCATCAGAACCTCGCCACCGTGCCCGGCTATCTGCAGGCGCATCGCGAGGGCCAACTGCCGCTCGGGCGGGCACACCGCCTCTCGCGGGAAGAACAACTCGTCCGCGAGATGATCCTGCAGTTGAAGCTCGGGTCGGTCGACCTGACCCGCCTGGAACGCAAGTTCGGCCTCGTTCCGGAAGAGGCGTTCGCCGAACCGCTGCGACAGCTCGAGACTGAGGGATGGCTCCAAGTTGCCGACCGCAAGGTCGAGCTGACCCGCGCGGGACTCGTCCGCGTCGATGGCCTACTGCCGCGCTTCTACCCACAGCGCCACCAGGACGTGCGCTACTCGTAGCCCGCGGCCGGCTCCGCACCGCCCCGCTCTCGAGGCGCTCGATCTCGGCGAGCCTTGGCCACCAACCCGTGCCGTCTCGCGCCGACCCAGAACCGTTCGAGCCGTACTGCCAGGTCGACGAGCACCCTCGCCCCTTCCGGCGTGAGCACGTAAATCTTGCGGGGCCACCCGCCTGCTCCCCGCCGCGGCAACTCAGTCCGAACGGTGAGCCAGCCCTTCTTGCCCGCGCTATCCAGGGTGACGTACACCGAGGCGAGCCGGAGGCGCCGAGCCGTACGGGCAACGATGATGTCGTACACGCTCCGCGCCTCTACTTCCTTGCCCCATCCGGCAACCGCCATGAGGACCATGAACTCCAGCGTCCCGGGCGGCGGGGGGTCGACGGCGATTCCGGATGGGCTCGATCGAGTCCGCGCGTCTTTCCTGCCGCCAACACAGCCGGATGGCCCATCGCCCCCCTGTCGCATCTACACCTCCCCACCCCAAGTTAACTAAGTCAACTTGGGGTTTCGATGGGTATAGATGTCCACTGCGGCGGCCATTCCGCCCACTTGGCCCGCCGGACGGACGAAAAGGACTGGGGCGATCGCATGCGGTGAACTGGCGGGAGAGCCAACCTGGAGACTGCGTCGATCCGTGGCGGGAGAGGCTACCGCCAGGAGGCCCGCGGCAGGGCCAGGAGGACAGGTTCGCTGCCCTCGACAACCTGGTAGGCGCTATCGAGCTCCAGTTCGCCAAGGTTCTGGACCGTGCGGCTGCCGGCCCAGACGATTTCCGCGGCGGTGATTCGCTCCGCACGCCCCAGCCCCATCTCGACGCGCAACGGGTTGCCCCCGAAGCTGGCGCCGGTCCCGACCCGGAGGTAGATCGAGCGCGATCCCTCGGGGCCCTCCACGTCAACCCTCACCCGGCTGCCAATAGCGCTGCGGTTGGCCTCGACGCCCACGAGCTGCAGCTTGAGCCAGTGATTGCCGAAGCCCGGGTTCTCGTAGAGCGCGTCGGGGTACGGATCGGACAGGAGCATGCCCCCCATCTGCCCGAACACATCCTGGTCGCCGTCGTTGTCCAGATCGGCGAAAACGATCGCATGCCCCTTGGCGAGGTGACCGAAGCCGCCCGAGAACGTGATCTCCTCGAAGCGCGCGCCACCGAGGCCTCGGTACATCGCGTTGGGCACCAAAGCCTCGTATGTTGGATAGCCGGTACCGAGGTAGTGATCCAGCCACCCATCGTTATCGAGATCGCCGAAGTTGGCGCCCATCGGGAACCTGACACCGGCCAGGCCAGCACTCTCGCTCGCATCACGTAGCCCGCCGGTGCCGTCACCCAGAAACAGACGAGAGCTTGGAGACGGCGCAGGCTGCCCTGTCCGGCTGGCGGCAATCTGCCATACGGCGGGGGCCTCACCTGACATTGCCACCGGCTGTGACCCGTTAACGAGCAGATCGAGGTTCCCATCGTTGTCGACATCCCAGAACCAAGCCACAAAGCTGGCCTCCGGCGCCTGCACGCCCTGCTGCCCAGCAACGTCGGTGAAGGTGCCGTCGCGATCGTTGCGATAGAGACGGTTCCGGCCCTGGTAATTCGACACGAAAAGGTCCGCGAACCCATCGTCGTCATAGTCGCCCCAGACGACGCTCTTGGCGCGTCGATCGTTCGTCACGCCGGCCGCAGCCGCGACCTCGACGAACGTGTCGTCGCCCACGTTCTCGAACAGATGTGAGGGAAAGACAGCGTCGTCAGTCGTCTCGTTGCCAACGTAGAGATCGAGATCCCCATCATTGTCGTAGTCGGCCCAGCCGGCGGTTTGGGTAGGCGAGTCCAGGCCGTCGCCGGCGAGACCAACCAGGTACGTAACGTCGGTGAAGTGAAAGTCTCCATCGTTGCGCAGCAGCGAATTCGGCCACGCGCCCGTACTGCGCCACCAGGCGCCACGCAGGACGAGCACATCGAGGTCGCCGTCGTTGTCGTAGTCGGCTTGGATCAGATTGAGCCCACCGGTGATGGCCTGCAGTCCCGCCAGCTCCGAGACGTCGACAAAGCCGGCGACGCCGGCATTCCGGAACACGCGAATCGCAGCCTCGGTGTCGAGACTCGAGACCATCAGGTCGAGCAGGCCGTCGCCATCGAGATCGTCGGCCACCACACCGCCGGCGAAGCTAAGGGTCGCCACTCCAAGCCTCGGCGCGATGTTCTCGAAGCGGGCAAAGTCGGTTTCCGGCGCGAACACGGCGGGATCGATCTGCAGCTCAGCGGCGAGATCGCCCTGCGATCCGACCAGGAGCGCCGCGATATTGAGCAGCCACTTGGCCGCCAGGTGCAGCGGCTCCCCGGGCGGGATGTTGCGCACGATGTCGGCAAAGAGCGGCATAGCCCGCAGGGCACTCGACGGATCCTCCAACACCGCCGTCGGTGCGACCGGCAGGATGCACGACTCGCCGGTGTGTCGCTTCACGCAGTTGTCCGTCTGCGCCTGACGGAGGTGCGAGACGGCCAGCAGAAACACGGTGGTGATCGCGATGCCCTGCCGCGATTCCGGCGGGAGCTGTCCGAGCCGATCCAGCACCCCCTGGAAGAGCGGGATCGCCGCCTCGACATTGCCCAATTTCAGCTCAGCGTCAGCCAGAAGCCCTGCGGCGCGAACCCGCTCCTCGACCGATGCGGTGGCAGGCATGGCCTCAAACGCCGCTCGGGTCGCGTCACGCGCCTGAACGTACCCACCCCCGTGCGGATGCTGTCGCGCGATCTCCGCCAGACGCGCCGCCATGCGCGCGTGCGAATCCCGCGCCGCAGAGTTCTGCGCGCCCGTGGCACCGCTCGCCCAGAAGGCGCAAGCCAGCGCGAGCAGGCAAGCCGCAACTCGCCTCAGATTCGGTTCGGCCCTCGCAGAGATCTTCACGGCGACCGATTATAGGGATCTCGGGGTGTCCCGGGCCACCCCGATACCTGCGTGGTGTGCCGAGTACCACCGTACCCTATGAGCAATCGTCCCGGATCAGTCGCTAGAGACGACGGCTCCGTGCTCCATGATGAAGACCTGCGCGCCGTGTTCGCCGACTGTCTGGAACACGCCTTCGGCGACGATGTAGTGCTCAGTGGCGGTGATTTCACGCCAGTCGATGACACCGTCTTCGACCTTCACGTTGATCTGGTTGCCCTGACCGTCGTCAATCGACGCCCAGCAACCCATGTTCTGGCACAGGGCCACGATCACGCCTTCCACCTGCACGATCTCGCCCTCGAAGGCCTCCGGGTCTGCGTTCAGGTCGGCGATGGGAGTGCTACCGGTCAACTCGACACCAGCCAGGATACTCTCGCCGTTGGCGAGCGTTTCGGCACGCCGGTCGACGGCCCCGACCGCGACAGTGGAAATGGCCAGTACGAGCACGAGTCCAAGAGCAGCGTCGCGACAGCGCATCCTCAACCTACCTTCAACGGGGTTCCATGGGAGCGGAGAATTTGGCCCATAATACGATGCCGAAATCGTCTTTGCTTGCCTTCCGGCCGCGCTTGGAGGGAAGCGTGCCGGCGGCGCGCGTTCGGCGTCTAGCTCGTGGCGCTGAGGACCGTCAGTTCGACGCCGGCGTCCGTGCTCTGGCTGGTAACCAGGTCGGTCGCCTGAAGAACCAGCTCCCAGGCTCCACTGGGTAGGTCATCGGGCAGCCACAGCTGCACTCCGAGACGCATCGCGCCGTCCTCCGGACTGCGTTCCCAGACCACACCGCCGAACCGTTCGATGAAGACGAAGTCGCCGGCTCTGTTGCGCAGCGCCACGTCGAGCCCGGCGCGCGGTTCCGCATCCGGCGCCGGCGGCGTGAGGTCGTACACAAGCGCGAAGATCTCCAGCCGCTGGCCGGCAACCAGCACCGAGGTGAGATCGGGCGTCAGGTCCCTGTCCATGATCTGGAAGGGATAGCTGACCGGGCGGCGGGCGCGATGCGTCGGTTGCTCGCCGAACTGCAGGCCGTTGAGAATCCCCCCGCCGCCCTTGACCAGGACCGGTCCGCTCATGCGCAGCCCGAACTCTGGCGCCGCGGGTACGTCGAACTGGAGCAGACGTGAGGCGATCCTTCCAGTACCCAGCTCCTGTACGACCACCCGGATGTGGTAGCGGCCGGGCGGCACCACAATCATGTTGTAGTAGCGAAGGGGCGGACCACTACCGTCGGGCGTGGTCTCGACGTTCGAGTCGGCGCGCGTGCGGAAGAAGTCCCGCACCTCGCCACGGGAATCGATCGCCTGGCCGAGCACCTCGAACTCGAGCTTCCCGTCGTCCCGTTGTCCACGGAGCCGGGTCAGCTCGCGCGGGTCTATCTGCACCACGATGGCCGTTCGGCCGAAACCGTTGCGCACCGACACCGGCAGCGCCCGCAGTTCCATCCTCAGATCGGCACGATCGCCAGCCGACTCCAGTGCGCTCGCCAGCTCCAGCCGACTCTGCAGCGCGGTGCGCTGATCGCCCGCACCCATGAGCTCGAGCTCGCTCGGTGCCCAGGCAACCTCCGCACCGGAACGTCGCATGCGAACCTCGATATCGACGCGCTTGTCACCCTCCGCCGACATCCGGAACGCGAGCACATAGAAAGAGCGGGTCGCGGCTTCAACCTCGGCGAGACCCTCTCCCAGATTGCGGGCGTAGAACGTCGTTGTGCCGCCGGTCTCGTCGGGCAGGTAGTGCAACGCATCGCGCTCACCGAAGGAGCTGTTCCGGCCGGCGAGCGGGTCCCAGGTGCGAGCATCGTCGCCCGCCACGCGCTGGCTGACATCATCGTAGGTGGCGACCGTCAAGGAGTCGGGCGAGAACGTGTGGATGACGGTGTCGGTACCCAGCGCTTTCGTGATCGTGTCGCCCGCCTCGTCGCGGAACCGGCCCTGAGTGAACACCTCGTTAGGCAAACCACTGGAGAAGAACAACACGTGCTTGCGACCCTGTTCGGGCGCCATGGCCTCAAACAGCAACGCCAGACCTCGCATCATGTCCTCGGCTCCGCGGACCATGCGTGTGGCCTCTCCCGCTGCGGCGAAAGCCTCCATTGCGGCCAGGCTGAACATCCCGTTGAGCGGCTCGAATCGCTCCCGGATGTTGTCCGTCGCCACCGCAGTGCGGGCGGGAGCGTCGAGCCCTGTGCCGCCCGGATCGGCGCCCTCGATCACGCGCTCCGCCGCGAAGGCTCCGAGCACTTCCTCGACGCGCCGGTGGTTGGTCGTGAAGGCCACCGGGACCTCGAGTCCGCGACGCGGGCTGTAGGTAGCCAGCCCGATGACGTCGCTCGGCAACACGACGTCCTGCACGAACTTCAACATCGCCTCGCGCGCGTAGCCCAGCGATCGCTGGTTGGCCAATGTCAGGTCGAAAAAGATCAGGAAATGCCGCCGCGCCGCAGGCGGCAGGATTGGCGGAGGCACGGCGGAGGTCGTGAATGCCGCGGCGGGATGCAGACTGGGGTCGGCCGGCAAGAGATGTTCCTCGACCCGCGTGGCGTCGCTGACCTCCAGCGCGTCGACGAGTGCTCGTGGCTGACCATCGACGATGAGCTCGAAGTCATCCACGCCCAGACCGGAGACGAACCCGCCCCCAGAGTCGGTCACTCCCACGTGGATCCGCATGACGTCGATAGACGATTCGAACTGCACGGGACTGCGATCCTGGCCGCCGCGCGCCGGCGCCGCGATCGCCAACACTAGCGCTAGCGCCACGCCAACCGCCAGACTCACGAATCCGCGTCGATCTTGGTTCATGGGCCCAGAGACTAGCGGGCAAGCGCGTCAGCAGACAAGTCGGCGCGTGTCTCCAAGAGCGTCGGCCATCACGGATGCGCGTCACGCCGCGGCAGCAACGCCGTGGACTTGCATATGGCCTACTTTGTAGGCAAACTCGACGCCATGTCCAAAACGAGCCCAGTTTCACCGCCCGCGCGCATCCGCCGAGGGTTGACCACCTGCCTGCCCTCCGGCTGCCGCAACATTGTCGGTGATCTCGATGAGGAGTACCGCGACCGTGCGCGCAGTGGAGCTCGGCTTCTCGATCTCTGGTACTCGTGGCACGCGTTGCTGATCGTTGCAGCGTACGGGGCCGACGGCCTGCGCCGCCTGGTGACAGGCCGCGGCACGACCGAGAGGCTCACCTGGCCCGCGCAACTGGGACATGACGCGCGGGGCGCGATCCGGTCCCTGCGACGCGGCCCGGCATTCAGCGCCACGATTATCGCGACGTTGGGTCTCGCGATTGGCGTCGTCGTGGCACTGGTGACCGTGTTCGATGCCATCCTGATCAGGCCCTTGCCCTACCGTGAGCCCGCGCAGCTCTATCGCGTATGGGAATCGAACCCGGAGCTCGGGTTCGTACAGGATGGGCCCTCGCAAGCCAATTTCCTGGACTGGCGTCGCGAGAGCGGCGTGTTCGACGGAATGGCTGCATGGTGGGTGAGCACGGCCGTGTACACCAGCGAGGCCGACGCCCTGCAGGCGACTGTCGCCCATGTGTCGGGCGACCTGTTCGAACTCCTGGGTGCGCAGCCCCAGCTCGGACGCTGGCTCCGGCCCGAGGACGCTCCTGGAGCGTGGTACGACAACGCCGGCAACCACTTCGGCTCTGATCGCGTCGTCGTGATCAGTGATCGATTCTGGCGCGAGAAGCTTGGACGCGACCCGGCCGTCGTGGGACGAAGACTCGAGCTCAACCGAGCGGCATGGACGGTCGTCGGCGTGATGCCGCCAAGCTTCGCGATTCCGCGCGCGGACATAGACCTCTGGAACCCCTGGGACCTCGCCGCCAAGCCCGCCGCCGAGGGCCGCCCAGTATCCCGCGACACGCGTTTTCTCGGCGTGGTCGGACGACTCGCCGGCGGCCACGACCGCGACTCGGCCGCCGCCAGGCTTGATGCCCTGGCCGCCTCGCTGGCGGAGCGCCATCCGGCAACGAACCGCGGCTGGCAGATCCGTATCAGCCCGCTGTCGAGCGACGTCGTGGGCACTGTTCGCGCGCCGCTCAGACTTCTGCTCGCGTCGGTAGGACTGATGCTGCTCGCCGCCTGCGCCAATGTCAGCGGGCTGCTGCTGGCTCGCGGCCTGGCGCGTCAGCCTGAGATCGGCCTGCGCATGGCACTGGGAGCGTCACGGTGGCGCGTCATTTCGCAGTTGCTGTTCGAGAACATGTTCCTGGCTCTCGTTGCCGGCAGCCTGGGAACCGGACTCGCCTTCGCGATCGTGAGACTGATCGCCGCCGCACAGCCGATGGGCCTTCCGCGAGTCGACGAACTGGCGCTCGACGCGCGTGTTCTGGTCGCGGCCCTGGCCATCACTACGCTCTGCGGACTATTGGCGGGAGCGCTTCCAGCTTGGTCGGGTGCTCGAGCCGATGCCGTCGCTGGATCACGCAGCACTCGCGGCACTGCTGGCTCGGTCGGCGGCATGCGTCTGCGGCAGTTCTTCGTCGTCACTCAGGTGGGCATCGCTGTCGTTCTGCTCACTGGCGCCGGCGTCCTGGTCCGTAGCCTGGCAGGCCTCTTCGCGGTCGATCCCGGATGGGCCACATCGGGGGTCGTAGTGGCACGAGTACCCCTCGAGAGCGGTATCGCATCCTCGGCGAACGCACGCATGGAGTTCTTCGACCAGCTTCAGAGGCGACTGGCGACGGTGCCGCAGGTAGATGCTGTGGGCGCGGTCACTGCATTGCCGATGAGTGATGTCGGGGCCGACTTCGATCGCCCCTACTGGCGTGCCGACCAACCCGACCCCGGCGCCGCCGCACCCGAAGCCTGGCTACGCATGTCCACACCAGGGTACTTTGCGGCGACCGGCCGGCGATTGGCCAACGGTCGTGACTTCGAAGCGACGGAGCGCTTCGACCTGGAAGACCCCAGCTGGCGCGATGCGGAGAGAGTGGCCATCGTAAGCGCCACTCTGGCACGCGGTCTGTGGCCTGAGGAAGACCCGGTCGGCCAGCAGTTGAGCCTGAATTTTCCAAGGCGAGTCTATCCCTACCGTGTCGTCGGTGTGATTGAAGATGCCCGCCACCACGATCTGCGTGATGCCCCTCAGGCCGAGATCTTCCTGCCGTACTTCCAGAACCCCTACCCCGCGCTCAACGTGGCCATTCGCACGACACGGCCGGTCGAACAGATGCGCCCCGAGATTCTGGCGGCCGTGCGAGAGATCAATCCAGCCCAACCGGTCCACAGCATCATCGGTATCGACGAACTGGTGGCCGCATCCATTGCTCGGGACCGTTTTCTTGTGTGGCTGCTAGCTGGCTTCGCGGCCGCCGCTCTCGGCCTCAGCGCGATCGGGATCTACGGATTGGTGGCCTACTGGGTCGGCTCACGGACATCCGAGATCGGCGTCCGGGTAGCGCTCGGCGCGAGCCGCGCCGACGTGGTGCGCACGGTCCTGAACGAAGGCGTTTCACTCACGGTCGTCGGTCTGCTGGCTGGAGCGGCCGTGGCACTTCTAGCGGCAGGCGCCCTGGGCGCCCTTGTCTACGAGACGCCCGTCCGAGACCCACTGGTGCTCTCCGTGGTGGCCGCGGTGACATTCCTCACCGCCGTTGTGGCGTGTTGGGCGCCCACGTGGCGCGCTCTCCGCATGGATCCCACCACAGCGCTGCGAACTGGTGGCGGCCAATGAGCGAACGCCCGTTCCTCGGCGAGTTCGAGTTGCTGATCATGCTGGCCGTGCTGAGACTGGAGGAGAACGCCTACGCGGTGACCATCCGCCGGGACGTCGAAGCGCGCACGGGTCGGAAACTCGCGCGCGGAGCGGTGTACGTGACCCTTGATCGCCTCGCACGCAAGGGCTACCTGACGTCTTCCATGGCCGATCCGACGCCTGAACGCGGCGGCCGCGGCAAGCGCTACTACGCCGTGACGGCCGCCGGGCGTCACTCCGTGCGCGATACGCGATCGGCGCTCAGTCAGATGTGGAGCGGCCTCGATGCTGCGATCGACGAGCCGGACAACTGATCACCGGCGTCGAGTGCAGGTCGATTTCCACCCCGGGTCATCGCCGCCGGAGTGCCATTTGAAGCCCTCCGCGGTGCGCTGGTAGAAAGTCAATCCCGGGCCCGACGTCCTCCCGCCTGAGCGAAACACGAGGTCATCACCTTCGAGCCCTCCCTCCCAGACGCCAGACTGGTAGCCGGGCATACGGAAGAAGGTGATCTTCCAGTGTCCGGCCTCAGGGTCGTAGATCCTGATGTTCGAGGTATGAAAATCAGGGGTCCAATACTCGTCCTGGATACCAAAGCCATTCAGGAAGTAGTGCGCGTTCCAGATCGCCCGGAAACTCTTGTGCGTGCCGTCCCGCTGACGAATCTCGTCGATGCAGTCGAACTCGCCGATCATGAAAGCGAACTGCGTCAGTTCCGCAGGCGCCGCCGGGTTAGGTCTCCCATAGGGATAGGCTGGATTGGGCTCGTAGGTGACATTCGGCTCCGCACCACTTCGACCGCCAGAGTCCTGCGTGGCGGCCGCGCCGGGACCCCAGCCCCCCAACGTCATACACGCGACCACTCCGACAACCGCCCGAAAACACACCGACGCGTCCATTCACCCGCCTCCTCTAGCGTTGCGGCAGGAAAGTCCCGTTGCTGAGCGTCCAGACGTAGATCGCCAGTGCGTCGTAGTCAGCCCACTCGATTTCCATGCCACCGCCGGGGTTCATCTGGAAGCGACGGCTCTCGTCAGCGAAGTCCTTGCGCCGCACGCCCCAGAAGATCGTCTCGCGAATCCCCGCCAGGTCACCGTCCGACTGGACCCACTCGGCGTCCGTCAGATCCGGACCGCTGCGGCCGCCGCTACCGCCCTCACCGTGACACCTTGCGCAAGATCCCTCGTCGAACAGCTTGCCTCCGGTCTCGATGAGATTCGCCCAGCGGCGCACCTGGTCGCGCTCGAGAAACTCCTTGACGTTTTCAGGCAGTTCAACTCGCGCCTGCTGCGCGCCCGCACTACCGGCGTCAGCGAGCAGGAGCGCGGATGTCACGACGGCGGCGGCCAGACCGAGGGAACGACGGGAGGACAACATAGGCAATCTCCTTCGGGGAGGACGGCTCGCACGGCGGGCCGGTTCTCAGGTTTTGGGTTGCGAGTCTCGGCCGCAAGCGTAGAACACACGCGAGCCTACCAGGTGAATCAACCGCCAGGGCTTCGCAAAGAGATCGTCCGGGCGGTGTCAGGAAACTGTCAGAATCGCGCGTCTGGTCGACATCTCGTTGTAGTAGCCGGACACTCCGTCTACTTTTGAGTGATGTCGATTCTCACTAGCAGCCGCGCCCGCCGCGGACTCATGATCGTGTGCCTCGCGTCCGGCTTGCTCGTGATTGGAGCGCTCGGGTACGAGGCCATCAGCGCCGCGCGAGCACAGCGACAAACGGTCGAATCGGTGCTCCGTGACTACGCTGAGCTGGCCGCCGAGCAGTACGCCGGCAGCACCGCAATGACGCTCGATTACAACTGGCTCTTCCCCGCGCTCCGCCAGCTACGTTCAGATGGCGACGCCTTGAGCGTCCCGGCTCCGGACACGGTGATCAACACCCAGGGTGGGGAGCGCCGGCTCGGCGACCTGGCAAAGCGGTTCTTCGCGATCCCGATCGTCGGCGGGACGGTCCGCAGCCCCGAGGGCTGGCCCTCGATCGAGGGCTACGACACGATCCGCGACCGGATCGTGCAGCAGGCGAAGGTGGCGCTGGAGGAAGGCTGGCCGATCGCGGCGTTTGTCGACGACAGTTCCGACGCAGAGCGCTTGATCGCATACGCCATCACCGGTTCAGAGCCCGAAAAACGCATGGTCGTCGGATTCACGGCCAACCTTGCCACCTTCGGACCCATCCTGACTCCCGCCCTCCGGGCAGATCGCGTCCTACCGCGCAGCCTGGTCGACGCCCAACCGGGCAACGACCTGATCTCGGTGCGCATCTCGACGCCCGAAGGGCGCACGCTATACGAGGCCGGACCCGGGTTCGATCCGACGTATTCTTCCGCCGCTAGTCTCGGCCCGCGGCTGGGCAATCTTCGTGTCGAGACCGCGATACCAGTGGCTTCCGCAAGTCGCCTGGTTATCGGCGGCCTTCCGTACTCGCGTATCCCGGCGGTCGCCGCGATGCTGCTGGTAACCCTCGCTCTCACCGCCGGCGGCATGCTCCTGCTGCGGCAGGAGCGCGATCTTGTGCGCTTGCGCGAGCGCTTCGTCGCCGGTGCCTCGCACGAACTGCGAACTCCGCTCGCCCAGATCCGCATGTTCGCCGAGACCCTGCGGCTGGACCGTGTCCGTTCCGATGAGGAGCGGCAGCGATCACTCGAGATCATGGATCGCGAGGCGCGCCGGCTTACCTATCTGGTGGAGAACCTGCTGCAGTTCTCGCGAGCACGTGCCGGTCAGATGCGCAGCGCGCCGGAGCAGGTGGAGTTGCGTAGTTTCAGCGCTGATGTCCTCGAAGCGTTCCGTCCGCTGGCTGCCGCCCGCGACGCCATCGTCCGGGTGACAGCGCCTGATGAGGTGACCGCTCTCGCAGATCGCGACATGCTCGCTCAGGTGCTGCTAAATCTCCTCGACAACGCGACCAAGTACGGCCCAGAGGGTCAGACCATCACCGTGTCCGTGAACCAACAGGGAGACGGCACTGTTGCCCTGCAGGTAGATGACGAGGGGCCAGGCGTGCCACCGGCGCACCGCGGCAAGATCTGGGAGCGCTTCTGGCGTGGCCCGAACACTGACCACACGACCGGAACCGGTATCGGCCTGGCGCTGGTGAAGGAACTCGTCGAACTGCAGCACGGGTCGATCGCGGTCGCAGCGGCGCCGGGCGGTGGTGCTCGCTTCGAGGTATTCCTGCAGCAGGGGGTGACGGCATGAGCCGTGTTCTGGTTGTCGAAGACAACACCGATCTGGCCTATGGTCTGCGCAACAACCTCGAGATCGAAGGCTATGAGGTAGTAGTAGCTGCCGACGGCGAAGAGGGTCTGCGTATCGGTTCGCAGCCGTCCGAACCGCCCGACGTGATCATTCTCGACCTCATGCTCCCGAAGCTCGATGGCTTCCGGGTTCTGAGTGAACTGCGACGCCAGGGAATCGGTGTCCCCGTGCTGATCCTGACAGCCCGTGGAGAGGAAGCCGACGTCGTGCGCGGCCTGCGGCTCGGTGCCGACGACTACGTGACCAAGCCCTTCGGCATTCTCGAACTGCTCGCCCGCGTCGAGGCCCTGCTGCGCCGCGGCGCCGACGACCCGGCGGCCGAGCCCGAGCGGCTGGTCGGCTACGGCGATGTCCAGATCGACCTTGCCGCCCGCACAGTCCACCGCAAGGGAAGCGCAGTCTCGCTAACGCCCAAGGAATTCGATCTTCTCGTTACGCTGCTGCGCCGCGACGGCGCCGTCGCATCGCGCGTCGAATTGATCCAGGAAGTCTGGGGCTATCCGTCGTCGGTCGTCACCCGCACAGTCGACACGCACATCGGAGAGCTGCGCGCCAAGCTAGAGCCGGACCCAGCCGCGCCGCGACACATCCTGACTGTCCCGCGGGTCGGCTACAGGCTGGCGCAGGACGGCTCCACGAACTGACGCGCGGCCGATATCAGTCCGTTCGCAGCGCTTCCAGCGGATCGACTCGACTCGCACGCAATGCCGGCAGCCAGCTCGCTACGAGCGCCGTCAACAGGAGCAGGCCGACAGCCAGCCCGAAGGCCAACGGATCAGCGGTACTGACCTCGAACATGAACATGCGGAGCAACCTCGTCGCGGCGAGGGCCCCGAGTATTCCGATCACCAGACCCGCGCCAGCCTGCAACATGGCCGCGCGCAGAACCAGTTTGACGACTTGCTGCGCCCGTGCGCCCAGCGCCATCCGGACGCCTATCTCCTGCTGCCGGCGAGTGATCGCGAACGCCATCACCGCGTAGAGCCCCAGGCACGAGAGAAAGAGCGCGATCAGACCCAGCGTCGCGAACAGGGCGGAGGTAAACCGCCATCCGAAGGTGGCCTCTTTGAGCAGGCTCCGCAAGGGAACGATAGAGAAGAGTGGCAGCTCGGCGTCGATCGCTCTCACGGTCTCCCTTAACGACGCCGTGAGCGTTTCGAGGTCCGCATCGGAACGGACCATCAGGCCCATGTTGCGTAGGGGCTCCGCCCGGTAGGGCGTGTAAATGACCGGTTGGTCCGGCAGGAAGTCCATCGGCAGCGAGTGCAGAATCCTCGGCGCGATACCGACCACACGCATCCACTCGACATCATCCCCGCCGTCCCAGCGCAGCCTCTTGCCGAGCGCGTCCTCTCCCGGCCAGAAACGATCGGCGAAGCGTTGTTCGATTACCACTACGCGCTCGCCCGCCCGGCCGTCGGAATTGGTAAAGAACCGTCCGCGCTGTGGATCAACTCTTGCCAGATCGAAGTAGCCTGTGCCGACGATGACCTGCGTGACCGACTGCGGCGCGTGCCCCTCCGTCAGAGGCAAGTCTTCGATCTCGGCCGCCACCGTGAACCCACCACGCGATGGGAAGTTCGACGCGATTGCCACATCCTGCACTCCGGGCACGGCGCGCAGCTGCGCAGCGAGCTGGTCGTGGAAGGCGATACGGCTCTCAGGCCCAGGGTAACTGTCCTGCGCAAGCGCCAGCCGCACCGTCAGAAGATCGGTGTCCAGACCCCAGTCCACGCGTTCCAGGTTCATCGCGCTGCGCGTCATTACTCCCGCTCCAGCAAGCAGGACAATGGCAAGCGACACCTGGACGACGACCAACACACTGGTCAGCCGTTGAGTGCGCGCCGAACTCGATCCGCGCGCTCCATCCTTGAGCACGTCCCCGACATTGGCTCGTGTCGCCTGCAGTGCAGGCGCGAATCCGAATACCAGGCCAGTGGCAACGGCAAGTGTCGCAATCAGCGCGAAGATGTCCGGTGGAACCGTGAAGTCCCACCAGGACGGAGCCCCACTTTCCGCGAAAGTCGCCGCGAGGCCCCGGTAACCCCAGACGGCAATCACGATACCTCCGGCGCCGCCCGCCGCGCTCATCAGCATGCTCTCGACCAGCAGCTGTCGAATCACTCGCCAGCGACTAGCGCCGAGCGCCATACGAACCGCTACCTCGCGTCCTCGGTGGAGAATGCGAGAGATCAGAAGGTTGGCGACATTGGCGCAGGCAATCAGCAGCAGCATCCCGACCGCTCCCATCATGATGAACGCGATGGCGCTATTGCCCGAGTCGCCGTAGCGCCCTCGGAACGTGCGCACCACCGTGGAGATGTCTTCGTTGGTATCGGGATGGGCGTCTGCCAGCCGCGCGGAAATCCGCTCGAGTTCGGCCGCAGCCTGCGCCCCGATCGCCTCCGGCGCGAGGCGACCGACAATGCTGTAGTACCGCTTGTCTCGTTCGGTCTCGAGTTCTGCCGTGCGGGTAACCGGCACCCAGATATCCGGCAGAAACGGCGTGGATTGAAGGTCTCGGGGCAGCACACCGACGATGGTCCGGTCGCGGCCCTGAACCCGAACCGAGCGACCGACGATGTTCGGGTCACCCCCATAGCGACTCTGCCAGGTGCCATAGCCGACCAGCACGACGGCATCGGCCTCTGGCGCACCGTCAGCGTCGCGGAGGCGACGCCCCAGCGGGGGCTGGAAGCCGAGCACATCGAAGATCGAGGGGCTCACATACGCACCAACGATTCGTTCAGGAAGTTCCCCGCCCTCAGCCACGATGAAATTCGCGCTCCGCCACAAGGCGAAGCTCTCGAAAGAAACCGACGCCGCGGCGAAGTCCGTGAAGTCCGGATAGGACGACGACGAACGCCAGTTGTCGCGTGACAGATCCAGCGCCGAGACGAACCGAATGCGTTCGGCTCCTTCGAACGGCAACTCCATGAGGACCATCGTGTGGAGCAGGGAGTACACAACGCCGTTGAATCCCAGCCCTACTGCGAGGGTGATGATGATCACCACCGTGGTTCCCGGTGACTTGGCGAGCATGCGCAGTCCGAAGCGAAGATCATGCATCCACGACTGGCCGGCACCACCCGAGGACCTGTGCGAGCCGCCGCGTCGCGGGGCCCACATGCGCGGATGCAGAAGACCTGCTACCTGTCGCCAATACCAGCGCCTCGAACCGGGGAGCCCCGCTTCGAGGACCTCGGCGTACTTCTCGTCCAGCGCCTGGACCGCGCCTTCACGGTCCGATTTCGGCAGGAGCAGTCGCAGAAGTCCGCGTGCCAGGCGCGGTGATCGAGAGGCCTTCACTGGGCCAACTCCAGCCCATCCCAGAGGCGGTCGAGAAGCTGGCGCGATTGCGCCAGTGCTTTCTTGCCTTCGGCCGACAGTTCGAAATGACGCTTGGCACGCCCCCCCGGCCGGGGCGACGGGGTGCCCATTTGCGAGACGACCAGCCCCTTCTTCCCAAGCCGCGAGAGCGTTACATAAACCGCTGGTACCGAGACCGACTTGCCGGTGATGCGCTCGAGCTCGCCGTGGATCGAAACCGCGTACGCGCCCTCGCCGACCCGCGCCAGAGCCAGCATGACGATCTGCTCGAATTCACCCAGGAACGTCCTACCCACGACTACCTCCGGTTTAATTCCCTAACAACTTTAGATGTTTAATTCTAAACAAGTCGTAGGGAATACGCGGCACCGCGGGCAAAGGTTCCAGAAAATCTTCGACCTCCTCCTATTCGGGCTTCGCGCGAAGGACGAATTGCTGCTCTTCGCCAACCGCGATCTCGAAGTAAATCAGGTCGAAATCGCCGAGCTGGCTCCACCCCTCGAGCTGGTACTCGCCGGGAGTCAGCGGGATGCGGGTGCTGGTGTAGCTGATGGTGTCGTTCACCCAGCGACCGTCCTCGTTCTTTCGACTCAGGAACACCCGCGCGTCACGCCCCGCCGAACCATCGGCGTTCTGGTAGCTGATCGTGACGTGACCCACCGGGACCTCGATGACGAACTCCTGTTTTGGCTCAGTGGTAAGAACCAGACCCTCGTAGATATAGGGCGTGAGCTCCAGGAGCAGGTGAAGGTCGTACGTACCCGGCAACGCCCGGACGCCGTTGCGGCGATGCACCCGGTACGCCTTCTCGCCGTCCTGCCACAGCTCCGGGTTGGAGCGGAACCAGACACCGCTGTTCGCCGAGACGATCTTGATCTGGGCGTGCACGGTCTGGACGAGCTCGAACAGGATCTCCTTGTGCTCGCCGGCGGCAAGCGTCTCGGAGACGGCCAGCTCGTTGTCGTCGTTCGGGTTGCTGCGAAATTCGTACGTACCAGGATCAACGTAGGCGCGATCGATGGAGCGGAAGCCGAAGACTTCCTCGTCCCCCGCGAACGCGGTAACGAACGATCCCCGACGCTCCTCGCCGAGTTCCACGAACTTCGCGGTTACGGATGGCGGTTCGGGAACCACGACCGCCAGATCGGTGTCGCCCGTGGCGGCCACCGTGGCCGTCGCGGTAACCGGCTGATAGAGATTGCCATTCCGGGTCCTGACCCCGACTGTGACCTCTACCTCGCCGGCCGGTACGCGATTGTGGCCGTTGCTCGACACCTCGATCGGCTCACCGCCTTCCCAGCGCGCCGTGCCCTGCACCCGCATCCGCTCGCCGGCTTCGTTGGTAGCAATGATGTCGAGGACTCGCCATTCTGCTTCGAGCTCGCTCGCCGGCGCCGTCGCCCCGATCGAGTCCTGACGAATCGACTCCAGACTGGCGATTAGCTCGTCCACCGACTGCGCATCGCGGTAAGGAGTGCCGGCGGCCTCGGAGATACAGGCCATCGCCGTGCGCTCTTTCTCCTCCAGACCCAGGCCAACCACGTGCACACCGATGTTGATGTTCTTGTCGCGCCATTCCCGCATGAGCGCGCAAGGATCTTCTCCGCACGTCTCGATGCCATCCGATATCAGGATGATGTCGCCCGGGCGATCGCCGAAGTCTTCCAACGCGGCTCGCAGACTGCTCGAGATCGGCGTCCTGCCCTTCGGATTCACCTGATCGGCGAACTCCGACATGCGCGCAATCGCGTCCTGCGGAGGAGAGAACGGCACGACCAGTTCGATGTCGGAGCAGTCACCCTCGCGCCGGTGGCCATACACCCGGAAGGCCAGCTCCCGCCCGGTGTAGTCCTCGACATGGAAACTCTGGAGCACCTCGCGGGCGGCCGTGATCTTGTGCGTTCCGTCGGGCAACTGGCCCCACATCGAGCCAGAGCCATCGAGGATGATGTAGAGACCAGGCTCTGCATCCTGGGCTACGAGGGGCGCGCAGAGCGCGAGGGTGAGAACAACGGCAAGAACAGGTGCGCGCTTCATCGGACTCCCGGCGTCAGGACAAACAGGTCGCCGCGGGGGCCGCGCGGCGTGGGCCGGTCGATAATAGCGCGCTCGGCGGGTGAGACGGAGCGGCCTGGGGTTCTCGCGGGTCGAGGCCTTGACACTATTCCAACTAGTGCCATAGGCTGAAGCCACTATTCCATTTCGTGTTATAGCCGCGGAATCGCCACCGGCACCTATCCGCTGCCCCGCAACACGAAGCCGCCTTCCCCCCAAGGAACAGATGATGATTCGTCGTCTGCTGATGATCGTAGGTCTCGCTATCGGTGTGGCGGCAACCGCTCTTGTGGCGCAGATCCTGGTGACGCCGCCAGCAACCTCGCCGATAGCCCAGGCCCAGCCAGCAACAACGTCACCTACCGCTCGGGCCGACGACCTGAAACAGCTGCGTCGATGGATGACTCTCGATCAGAGTTTCAGTGTCGAGGCACGCAGCGCGGCTGAAACGCTGCTCGCAGAGTACGAACGCGATGCCGGGGAGTATACGGATGCCGAGTTCTACATGGCGGTTCGACGGCTGGTAGGACTCGCCGAGAACGGCCATTCGAACGTCTCCACCGGGCCGATCTACCGTCGGTTCGGTCTGCTGCCGCTACGCACGTACTGGTTCTCGGACGGGCTGTACGTGGTCCGAGCGCGGCGCGACCACGAAGCACTGCTTGGCGCACGTATTACCGCGATCGACGGCACGCCGGTGAAGGAACTCGAAGAGATCCTGATGCAGTATCACGGCGGTCACCGGGGCGCGTTTCGGCGCTACGCCGGCCTACCGCTGATGCTCTCGCCGCCGATCCTGCACGCGGTCGGCCTGGCTGCGAATCCCGAACGACTCGCGTTGGACATAGTGGGCGCCGACGGGGAACCCGCCGCGACGACGGTCGCAATGCAGGCTGCCCCGGTCAGCGCAGGCTATGTACCGCCGTGGGTGCTGCTTCTGCCCATTCAGCTGCGAGGCGAGGATGAGGGCTGGCTGACCGTGCGCGACCGCGACGCCCCGCTACCACTCTACTTTCGCGAAGGGGCGGAACGGTTTCGCTATCACCGCCTCGAGCGAGATGTGGCCTACATCCAGCTGCGCGCCAACATCGGCGTGGACGGCAACCGGTTGAAAGACTTCACCAAGGAGGTCAAGGAGCAGCTCGAACACAGCCCGCCACGCGCCATCATTCTCGACAATCGCCAGAACGGTGGTGGCGACCTGACACGCTCCGCCGACTTCGCGCTCGAGTTGCCCGAACTGGTGCAGGACGGCGGCAAGGTGTACGTGCTCACGGATCAGGCCACCTTCTCGGCTGGCATCTACACGTCGTTCTTCCCGAAAGCGGCCAACGCCGAGCGCACCGTGATCGTCGGTGAGCACGTCGGTGACTTCACGCGTTTCTGGGCCGAGGCCCCTGACGGTGTCCAGTTGCCCGACATTGGCACGCGGATCGGCTACGCCACGCAAATGCACGATATCGGTATCGGGTGCGATGACCGTACGATTTGCCACCTCGCCAGGCGCGGCAAGTGGAACATCGCGGTCGGCTCGCTGGACCCTGATATCTCGGTGCCGACTACATTCGCCGACTTCGCCGTCGGGTTCGACCCGGTGTTGGAGCGCGCACTCCACGAGATCGCCGAGTCACCGTGAAACGGCGCCGAAGATGTCCGCCTGACGCCCGGCGCCCAGTTTCGACCTCTTCAGCGCGGCGGTGAACACCGCATAGAAGCGGCGCCGGCCACCGGCGCGGCCAACGTAGTCACCCAAGAAGATATTCGACTCGTTGACCCGTTCGTCGTCGGCTTCCCCGAGCCACAGAAGTGGTGGGACGGGGCCCCATGCCACAGTAGAACCATACCAGTCATGGCGTCGGGTACGACCTGGGACATAGAATCGCGCCGTGAGCCTCACCACAGAAACTCGCCCATGAGGAGTCTGCATGCGAAGTCTCGAAGAACGTCTGGCCAAGATCCGCGAAGGTGCCGCCGCGAGAATCCCCGCCGACGTCCTGGCTCAGATGCATGCCACGACCCAGGCACTTATTGATTCGCGCCTGCACGAGGACGCGCTGGGGGAGGGAGACACAGCGCCCGAGTTCGAGCTGTCGAACACCGAGGGCAACGTGGTGAGCCTCGCCAGCTTGCTGTCGCAGGGGCCAGCGGTGATCACGTTCTTCCGCGGCAACTGGTGACCCTATTGCAACGCGGAGCTGGATGCTCTGAACGCTGTCTTGCCCGAGATCCAGAAGGCCGGGGCAACGCTGACGGCGATCTCGCCGCAGTTGCCCGAATTTGGACAGGATCTGATCCGCCGACACCGCTTGGGGTTCGAGATCCTGCGCGATGAAGGGTTCGAAGTAGCCAACGCGTACGGACTCGAGTACAACCTGCCCGACGATCTCGCCGAGCTCTACGGCAACCTCGGCCTTCAACTGGACCAGAGCAACGGGGAACCCCGTTGGCGTCTGCCGTTGCCGGCCCGTTACATCGTCGGAACCGATGGCACGATCCAGTACGCGCGGGTGCATCCCGATTACACCACTCGGCCCGAGCCGGCTGAAACTGTCGAGGCGCTGGACGAGCTCAGGGAATCACCGTGAGGCAGCGCCGAAGATGTCCGACTGGCGCCCGGCGCCCAGTTTCGACCTCTTCAGCGCGGCGGTGAACACAGCGTAGAAGCCATCATCGCTTCCCGCGAGACCGACGTAGTCGCCCAGGAAGATGCTTAGATTCTGTCCGGCGCGCGCGGCAGCGCTGGCGTCGAACGACTTCCGTGTGACGCGCACACCCCGATCAAAGGTGCGGCCGCCGTCACGCGAACGGTTGACGTAGTAGTCCACGGCATTCGGCTGCGAACCGGCGTTGCGCTGGCTGTAGTAGCCGACGAGGAGTTCCCCGGCGGCATTGGTGGTCACGCCCACCGTCATCGCAGGCACCTGTGTGGGACCGTCGTTCACCCGCGCCGGAGTCGTCCAGGTGTCGCCACCATCGCGTGACACGATCATCGCTGCCTGATCGACGCCAGTGAAGCGTCCATCCGACCACACCACGAAGAGATCGCCGCTGGTCGGATCCACATCGAAAGAGGGCAGAATCGAGCCACTCCGGTACCCCGCGACGCCCAGCGCAAGATAGTCGGCGATCTTCACCGGCTTGCTGAAGCGCCGACCGCCGTTCTTGCTCTTGGCAAACCGCACCCCGAGGTTGGCATCGCCCGGACCGGCACCCGCCCAGATCGCGTAGAGCGTGCCGTCCAGCCCCACTCGCAGGATGACGCCGATATTGGTGCCATCCTCGATGAGCTTCTTGGGCTTGCTCCAGCTCACTCCCTGGTCGCTGGACCGAGCAACGACCATGCGCTGACCGACGAACCCACCGTTGCGCCACACGTTCACGTCCCAGCCAACGTAGGCGTTGCCACGATGCCGGCTACCCGCCATGGTGTCTGCAACCATGGAGTTCTTGTCATGGAAATCCAGCTCGTCGCGCACGAGCTCCACGGGCGGTCCCCAGGTGAAGCCGCCGTCCTTGGACACGCTCACAGCGATGGCGTTGTCGCCCGGAATCGTCCCCGAAACCAGCAGGCTGTTGTAGTACGCCACGCCGTCCGGCCCGAACGCCGGCCACGGATCGGACGCTCGACTCCACTCGCCACCGTCGACGACGGTCAAGCCGGGCAACAGCGCGTCGGTCCACGTTCGGCCGCCATTGGTCGAGACCGCGACGCCGAGCGCGCGGGCTCCGCCGTCCGTGAAACGTGTTTCCTGCCACCCCGCGATCAGATGGTCCGAGTCCTCCGGGTTCACCGCGACATAAGGCTCGGTCTGGGTCTCTCCCTGCGCAGTGGGGAGAGTCGTCGGTGGCGCCTCGAGCACGTCCGTGCTGACGCGCTTGGGCTGGCGAAACTTGACCTTCGCACCAGCGCGCAGCGGTGGCACACCCACTGGATATGCAGCTCTGCGCTGGGCTAACGCCTCGCGGTTGCGCGGCAGCCAATAGGCTTCCGCATCGAATTCGCCCCCCGGGGCGTCGTGCGGGGCAGCCGCCTGCGGCACGAAAGCCGCGGCAAACCCCATCGCGGAGACGGCGACCGACGCCAGGACAACAAGGGCGGAAACCTGCCGAGTACGCATGTGGATCACCTTCATCCGACAACAGCGAGAGTGCTGAGAGGAACGGGACGCGAGGGGATCAACGCCACGGGCACACACTACCTGTCCACGGCTGCCGGTGGGTAGTTCCCCGCCCGATGAAACCCCGACGATCGGCCGTCGGCGCCGATGTCATGATTTCTCGGCGACCAATCATGGCCCGTGTCAGCGCGAGACAGCGGCGAAGATGTCCGCCTGTCGACCGGGGCCGAGCTTGGACCTCTTGAGTGCCGCGGTGAACACTGCGTAGAAGCCGTCGACGCTGCCGGTGAGACCGACGTAATCACCCATGAAGATGCGGAACTCCCGTCCGCCAGCGAGAGCCGCTGCGCTGGCATCGAACGACTTACGAGTGACCCGCACACCCTCCTCAAAACTTCTACCCCCGTCGACCGAACGGTTGATGTAGTAGTCCACGACGGTGGCACCGAGATCCGCATTGCGCTGGGAGTAGTAGCCGACCGCGATCTCGCCCGCTCGGTTGGCGGCCACGCTGACGGTCATCGCGGGCACCAGCGCCGGGCCATCGTTAACACGGGCGGGAGTCGTCCAAGTATCGCCGCCGTCGCGCGACACGCTCATGGCCACCTGGTCCGCGCCGGTAAACCGCCCGTCCGACCAAACCACGAACAGATCGCCCGTGGTCGGATCGATGTCGAACGAGGGCAGGATAGCCCCTGAGCGAAAGCCGACGACCCCCCTCGAGAGTGCGTCGGCGACCTTGACCGCCTTGCTGAATCTGCGGCCACCATTGGCGCTCTTGGCGAAGCGAATCGACAGGTTGGTGTCCACAGCATCGGCGCCCGCCCAAACCGCATAGAGGGTACCGTCCGGTCCCACGCGCATGACGATGCCGATGTTAGTAGCGGACTGGATGAGTCGCTTGGGCTTGCTCCAGCTCTTGCCCTCATCGGTGGAGCGGGAGACCACCATCCGCTGCGCTCCGAACCCCCCGTTGCCGAGGACGTTGACGTCCCATCCCACGTACGCATTGCCGCGATGCCGGCTACCAGCCACGGTGTCCGCCACCATGGAGTTCTTGTCGTTGAAGTCGAAGTCGTCGCGGACGATCTCCACTGGCGCGCCCCATGTGAAACCACCATCCCGCGAGACACTCACTGCAATCGCGTTGCTCTCCAAATCGTCACCGGACACCAACAGGCTGTTGCAGTAGGCCACCCCGTCCGGCCCAAACGTCGGCCACGGATCGGAGGCTCGATCCCACTCGCCGCCGTCAGCAATCGTCAACCCAGGGAGCAGCGCGTCGGTCCACCTGCGGCCGCCGCTGGTGGACACCGCCACGCCCAGCGAGCGCGCCCCGCCATCGGTGAAGCGTGTCTCTTGCCAGGCGGCGAGCAGGTGGTCCGGGTTCGCCGGATTGACCGCCACGTAGGGTTCGGTCTGGGTCTCTGCCTGAGCGGTAGACAGGGTCGCCGGCGGAACTCCGAGGATGTCCGTGCTGACTCGCTTGGGCTTGCGAAACTTGACCTTCTCGCTAACGTGGGGCGGCGGCGCACCGACTGGATACGCAGATCTGCGCTGGGCCAGCGCCGCGCGATGACGTGGCAGCCAATAGGCCTCGGCATCGAACTCGCCACCCGGGGCGTCGTGCGGGGCGGCCGGACGCGGCGCCAGGGCGGCCGCAAGTCCTACCGCCGAGGCGGCGATTGAAGCCAGGACGACGAGCGCGGAAGCGTGCCGAATGCGCATCTGGACCACCTTTCATCCGACAACAGCAAGGGCTGCCGGGAGGAGCGGAACCGAGGGGACCAACGCCGCAATCCCACACTAGCCGTTCACAACAGACCAGGGAAGTCCACCGCGACGAAAAGCGGACAATCGGGTCGCCATTGCCGCTGTCATGGCTTGAGTGGCTATCGTGGACATAGAATCTGCGCTATGAAATTCGCTAGCGCTCGACAGATTCGGCACCGATCCTCCCACCTTCCACTGCCCCGAGTGCGGCGGCTTGGCGCGATGATCGCAATCGCGTTGACCGCCTCGCTGCTCAACTTCGCGGGTGACGACAGCGCCGCCCACGCGCAGGAGGCGACCGCCGGCCGCGTCGAAACCATGCCGCTCGACGGAACGCTGACCTCTTGGGGTCGACTCGGTGGCGTGTCCGTGGACGCTCTCGGATTCGTCTACTCCTCCGCCTTCGGTGAAGAGGTGTGGAAGATCGCCCCCGACGGCACCGTGTCGTTACTCGCCGACGGCTTCTACGGCGCCTCCGGCAACGCGATCGACCTCAATGGCGACCTGTTGCAGGCAGGCTTCTTCAGCAACTCCATCCACCGCATCAGTCGCACCGGTGAGGTCGCCCTGGTTGCCGATCAGGGCCTGGCTGGCCCCGTAGCAATCGCCGTGGGCAGCGACGGCGTGCTCTACGTCTGCTCATGCAACGACAACACCATCACCCGAGTGGAACGCGACGGCACCGCCGGTACGTTCGCTACTTCCGACCTGTTCGCATGCCCGAACGGCATTACTTTCGATGACCAGGGTGCGCTGTACGTCGTCAGCTTCTCCAATGACCACATGGTCCGTGTCGATGCAGAGGGCCATGCCGAACTGTTCGCCACCATCGAGCCGGTGGGCGGCCATTCCGAGCAGGCGATCGCTGCGCGAGTCGCAGGCAACGCCCACGTGGCATTCGCCGGCGGCAACTTCTTCGTGACGAAGATCAAGACCAACTCCCTGTGGAGGGTGACGCCGGATGGGGCCGTCTCCCATTTCGCCGGCACATTCGTCTACGGTCAGGACGACGGCCCGTTGATGGAGGCCACGTTCGCGGCGCCCAACGGTATCGCCGCGCGGGGCGGGACCCTCTACCTGAACGACATGACCGGCACCTGGGCGCGGACGGCCCGAGCCTCTCTGGCCATCCGCAAGGTGATCCTGCCGCGCTAGGTCGCATACGAGCGCTTGCCGACAGATCCATGGAGCCGTCCCTTCCGTAGCCCGGCTTCGAGCGAGTACAGTCCGTTTGCACCCGCCTGAAACCTGCCCCTCGGAGAAACCGTCGATGTCGTCTCGCGCGCCCGAGCTGCTGCGCTGCGCCCCCTACCTTCCCGTGGCGGACCTCGAAGCCGCAACGTCGCACTACGACGAAGTGCTGGGATTCCAGGTCGACTATCTGGGCGGAGCGCCGCCGCACTTTGCCATCCTCAGTCGCGACGGCCTGGCGCTGATGCTGCGTGCCGTCGCCGATGCTGACAGCATCTGCCCGAACGACCGACAAGGCGGAACCTGGGACGTTTTCTACTGGGTGACCGACGCGGCCGCGTTGTATGAAGAGTTCTGCTCCCGTGGCGCTGACGTCGTCTACGAGCCGACGTTTCAGCCGGAGTACGCGATGAAGGAGTTCGCCGTCCGCGATCTCGATGGTCACGTGCTCGGGTTCGGCCAGAGCGTTCGCGAAGGTGGAAGCAACTGATGTTCGCGAGACTATGCCGCGCCGCCGCCATGATTGCGCTCGCCGCGACGATCTCGCCGCTCGGCGCGGCGCAGGAACGACAAACCCCGCGCCTGCGGTACCTCACAACGGCCAGTCAGCCGGGTCCGGTGGCGCAACGGGATCCGCTGGGCGTGCCATCGCCCGACGGACGCTGGCTGGCTACGCACTCCGGCCTGACGCTGAACGTCGAACCACTCTCCGGAAGTGGCCCGGTGCAGCAACTGGGCGGCGGAGAACTACGGCGGCTCCATCTCACCTGGCGGCACGACTCGCAGATCCTCGTGGTGCGCGAAGCAAACCGCGAGCGCACCTGGTTTGACTGGCGGGAGTACGACACCGAGACCGGAGTACGCAGGCAGCTGTGGAGCGATCGTCCGGAGTTCACAGCGACAGGTGGCCGCACGGCCGCGCGCGACGATCTGCTCGAACTCCGATTCGCCGCCGACGGCGCCGCCGCGGGGCTGGTGCAGCGCGACGACGGCCGGCAGTTGTGGATCTTCGACGACACGGGCGCGGTGCTCGAGACCATCGGCGAACCAGGAGCTTTCAGCAACGTCGCCTGGACCCCCGAAGGAGGCGTCGCCTGCGTCGACGCGACCAGCGGGAAGCGTCTGCTGAGCCTCGACTGTGGCCGCGCGCCCGGCCGGCCTGCCCTCGGCGAAGTTCGCGGGCCCATTGCGTTCGACGCGTCCGGCCGCGCGTTCGTGGGCCGGCCCAACGACGGTGGCACCCTGGATCTCTGGCGCCTCGACCTGGCCACCGACACGGCTGAACGGCTGACCGAGTTCGCCCGCGACACGTACGCGCCGTATGTCCTGAACGACGGGCGCGTGATCTTCAAGCTGCAGCAGTACTCGACAACGATTGCGCGCGTAGATGCCGCTGGCGGCACGCCCGTAGCCGTGACGACGTTCCAGTCGGAGACACCGTCGTGGGACTGGGCCGGCGAGCGTATCGCCTTCACGTTCGGTAGCTGGCGCCGCTCTATCGACGATGCCGAGTATCCCGACATCGCTCAGCACGTGGGCACTGTGAGCGCAGTCAACGGCGTCGCCGCAGCACCTGAAGTCGTCGTGCGACGGTCCTATTCTGAAGACCAGGGCATGCACTGGTCGCCCAACGGCCGCTGGATCGTGTTGCACTCGCACGCCAACGGCACCGACGACCTCTGGCTGCAGCCGGCGGACGGCTCGGCCAGTGCCAAACCGATCACCAGTGGCGGCAACGAAACCGGCTGGCCGCGCTTTTCTCCCGACGGGCGATGGATCGTTTACCCGACCGACTACCGCGGCCCCGAAGGCGACCGCCTCGGCCTGCTGCAGTTGATCGGCTTCGACCAGGAGCTCGGCGAGGTCACGCGGCCACGTCGCGAGATCGAGCTAATCGGCTTCGACGGCCAGGCGATCTTCGCCGAGTTCGCGCCGGACTCGCGCACGATCTACTTCGAGGCCATGCACGGAGTCGGTGAGCGCGCCATCTGGCGCGTCGACCGTGACGGCGGTGAGCCGGAGTTGATCCATCGTTTCGCCAGTCCACAGTGGTTCAGCGGCATCAGTCTGTCCCCCGACGCTGCCAGCGTCGTGTACGTCGCGCCGGCCCCCGATGGACGCCTGCAGCTGTTCAGCCTGCCTGTTGCCGGGGGGGAACCCACCCAGATCACGTTCGACCCGAGCGATAAGACGCACCCGTCATGGTCACCCCGCGGCGACCAGATCGCCTTCACCGTATTCCGCTATCTGGCTCACTTCTGGATGCTCGAGTCCTAGCGCCGAGCTTCCCACACCGACATCATGAAACAGCACCGCGGCCGCTGATTGCCATCACTCAGGGACACGAATAATGAAATCGCTACCGATCCGCTACCTGCTGACGGCTGTGGCTATCGCCGCCGCCCTGATGCCGTCTGCACGCGCGCTCGCTGGCACCGGCGGCGCAACCGAAGACCGCGTGCTGAAGCTCGCGGATGGAGGCGACCTGCGCTACGGGCTGCACGTTCCCGCGGCGGCCAGCGACGGCCCCGTCCCGCTGATCATCGGCCTGCACTACGGCTGGGGCGGCGGCGGGAGCCCACCCCCGTACTACGGCCGCGACTACATGAACATTCTGGCGCGCCCCGGGTTCGCCGGGCTAGACGCGATCATCATCGCGCCGGATTGTCCGGGGAGAGGCTGGGGCGACCCGCGCAGCGACGCCGCGGTGATGGAGCTGGTCGAGAGCATCCGCGCCGAGTTCCGGATCGACCCCGACAGGATCGTGGTCACCGGCTTCAGCCTTGGCGGCATGGGAACTTGGTCGTTCGCGGCTCGACATCCCGACCTGATATCGGCGGCAGTTCCCGTGGCGGGACGGCCAACGGACGAGATGGTGAGCGGCTGGGGAGACACTCCGGTGTTCGCCATCCATGGCGACCAGGACGACGTGGTCCCGATCGGCCCCACGCGTGCAGCCATTGCCACGCTGAGCGAGCGGGGCGTCGTGGCGGAACTGGTCGAGCTCCAGGGCTTCGTTCACTTCCAGACTCCCCGCTACGCCCAGCCGCTGACCGCCGCGGTTCCCTGGCTCGAACGAATCTGGTCGTCGATGCGATAGCGCTTCAGAACCCGCCGATTCAACGTGAGCAACTGGGAAGGAGCTCGTACGCGAGCGCGCCTTCCGCCTGCGCGAGCGCCTGGATGTTCATACATGGGTAGTTGAAGAAGGTCTCGTGCTCGACCACATGATCTTCCTCGAGAATCAGGATCGTCTGGTACGGCACATCAAACCGCATCGTCTTGCCGTCCCCGGAGATCAGGCCGCGCAGCGTGCCGGAATAGGTCACGACACCATTCATGGCGCCGAAGCGGCCGACCACGTTGATCTCTTCGATCTCCACGCCGTCCCAGGCGGCCGGGATCTGGACCATCAGATCGTCAACCCCGACTATTTCCATGCCGAAGGCTCGGTCACGCATGACCGTCTCCTGGGTCCAGTAGTTCTTCAACGATTCCATGTTCCGGTGAAAGAACTCGTTCATATAGAGGTCCGCCATGGCGAGGTTCGCTGCCGCCTCCGCGACATCGTTCACCACGGACTCACGCGTCTGTCCCGCGGCCGGCAACGGCACGATGGCGACCATGAGAGCTGCCCACAACATCGTCTTCATCGACTGTTGCTGTCCTTCGGAGTTTCTTGGGGATGTCCGCGATCGGTGTACGTTGTCCGCATGCAAGTACGGCGAGGCTCGCCGATAGTTCCGTCTGCCATCGCGATTGGGACGCAGCCCTGGCGACGCCTGGATCGGCCACCCCGTTGCTTGAGACTCACGGGGGATGTTGCTTGAATGGCGGGTCCATACACGTCGGACAACCCCAATCGAACGGGAGGTAAAGATGATTGTGAACCTCGAAAACCGTGGCCCGCTGGGTGCGCCTGTGATCACTCTCTGCCTGGTCTCGGCCTTGGCGTTGGCCGGATGCCAGCCAAGCCGATCAAGCGCCGGTAGCGAGGAACCCGCCACGCAGGCACAGCCGAGCGGCGAGCCCTGGCACCTGGCTGACGCGCAACCCGACACAGCCGACGGCATCCGAGTGCTGGTCCTTCACGACATGGAGGGCCTCTCGGGCCAGGACGACTGGCGCAGCTTCAGCTTCAGCCACACCCAATACGCACGTGGCCAGGAGATGCTGATCACCGACGTCAACGCCGTGATCGACGGCCTGTTCGCCGGTGGTGCCACTGAAGTTCACGTGGTCGATGGTCATGGCAGCGGCAACCCGGCACCCGACGTGCGCGCCGATCTTCTCGACGAACGTGCCACACAGGTGCTGCGCGACGAGCCATTCGACACCTATTTCGATCTGGTCGAGCCTGGCGCCTATGACGCCGTCGCGGTGGTCGGCATGCATGCCAAGACGGGCAGCGGCGGCTTCGCCTCACATACCTTCACCCTTGGCATCGAGTTCCAGCTCAACGGCCGTTCGATCACCGAAACCGAACTCGTCGCGCTGTCATGGGGGCGAGCGGACGTGCCGGTGATCTTCGGCTCCGGCGACGACCGCCTTGCCAACGATCTACAGACCATGCCGTGGATCGAGTTCGTCACGGTCAAGACGGCCACCAGTGCCTCGACGGCCGAGCTACGTCCGCTTGACGAGGCGCACGCCGATCTCCGCGCCAGTGCGCAGCGGGCCGTCGAGAACCTGGCATCGGCAAAGGTGATGCGGGTCAACACTCCGATCGCGGTAACTCTGCACGCCGTGGCACCCGCGAGTCTCGAACTGATGCAGGGATTCCCAGGCATTGACTATTCCGACAGCAGCGTCACCTTTGTCACCGACGACATGGCAGACGCCTACGACGGACTGGTCGCCATCGTCGGCGTCGCGAGAAAATCATACAGCGGCATCCTGATGGAGCAGCTCGTTGGACTACCGAGCCGCGACGAGATCCTAGCCGCCTACCGGGTGGGCCTGTTCGAGCGCTGGCTCGACGTCGAGTCGGGTCGCTGGTCAGCCCCGGAAAGCGCCGCCCCCGATACGGCGGGCCGCAGGTACCACGGCTACCAGTAACGGTGCGCCTTCGCGCTCTATGCGGGCTTCTATCGCTACGAACCGTTGCCCCTCAACGCGACCCGTCAAGTTATCGAGACCACTGACGACTAAGTGCGAGAACGCGTCGAGTTCGACGCAGCGTACGCTGGCGAGCGCGGACCAGTTCATGTGTTCCTGCCACGCAACACTGAACCGCCGTACCAGGCCGTCGTGTTCGCCCCCGGCAACGACGCCTTTCTTCCTGGAGTCCTCCGAGCGCCGCGGCCCGGTGCAAACGGCGGCACGATAACCTCCGGAAGGACTATCGGACCCGCCGACATCAGAGGTTCACGACCCCGCCATCGGCGACGATCTCCTCGCCGACGACGAACGACGAATCGGACGAGGCGAGAAAGGCCGCTACGCCCCCCATCTCGCCAGGAGACCCGGTTCGTTTCATCGGGATAAGGCCTGCGAATTCTTCCTTCATCGCCGCCGCCTCATTCTCAGAAAATCCGAGGCGGCTAAACACGGCTGTGTCGATGGTTCCCGGACTCAGGACGTTCACTCGTATCGCACGCGGCATCAGCTCGGTCGACAGAGTTCGAGCCAGCGACCGCACGGCCCCCTTGCAGGCACCATAGACGGACATGCCCGGAAAACCCTTGTGTACGGCGATCGACGCCACGAGGACGATGGACGCGCCGTCGTTGAGGTGGGGCAGGGCCTTTTGAACAGTGAAGAACACGCTCTTGAAGTTCAGGTCGGTCATTGCGGCGAAAGAACGCTCGTCGACCTCGGTAAAGGGCTGGATGCTGCCCACTCCAACTGCCCCACCGGCGTTCACGACCAGCACGTCGAGTTTGTCAACGGCCTCCTCGGCGCGCCGGAACATGCCTTCGAGCTCATCGAGCTTGGTGACGTCGCACCGCAGCGCCACGAAGTCATCGCCCAGCGAATGCGACGCGTCAGCGAGCGTGTCGGCGTTGCGGCCTACGATGACTCCCCTGGCGCCCTCATCCCGGAGCCTCGTGGCTATTCCCAGACCGATTCCACTGTTGCCGCCGGTGATGAGGACGCTCCTGTTCTGCAGTTTCATTCGTCTATTCCTTCCGTCATGTTTCGGCTGCTCGCCGCGCTTCTGAACGCAACCACGGCGGCTGGCACCCCGGTTGCGCGCCTCGCGGTGCTGGGCTCGTTCTCGGGCCACTTACTGGGGGAAATCGAACTTCGCATGCACCATGTCCAACCGCGTCACAGACCTTTCCAGTAGAGGGACTGCTTTCTTGAACTCCGGGTCGGCAACGAGTCCCAAATAGGCACCGGTGCTGGTCCACTCCACTATTCCCGCCATGTTCGGCCGCAGCACGAAGTCCTCTTGGGCCGCAGCTTCAACTGGCTTCAGATCCACCACGAACTTTGGCGGACCATATTTCTGCTTCGGCGCGTCGGACTGCTTGAAGTACTCGGGAAGCGCCTCGCTGGCGGAGGGTCTCAGCCACGCGTTGAAGAACTCGTAGGTCTTGTCTTCCCTGAAGGTGACCGTGACGTCCTGCTCGACCGTGTAGTAGCCAAGCGCGATGAAGGTCAGCGCGTCGTCCCTTATCGGAAACAACTCCATCGCTTCCGGATCCGTCAGCAACCTGTCGCGGGCCTCGAGGTTGGGCCATTCGAAGATGGCGACCATCTGAGGCTGGATGTCACCGCCGGTCACGGCGGTTACCCGGAAAGTAGCCAGCAGGCTTGCGCCGTACTTCGCGGCGATCGGCAGGATCTTCGGAAAGTACTCCATTCCCAGTTGCGACTCCTTTCCTCCTTCGACCGAGGCAAACGCAATCTCGATCACCGTCCCCGACTTGAAAGGGATACTTGCCTCTTTGACCGTCTCCGAGCCGTTCATTGCGTCAGCCGGGCTCGAGAACGACACCGCCGCACATATGGTAAGTACGACCAAGAAGGCGGCCAGAGTCTCGGAGGTGACGCCTCGTCGAGCCGAGGCAAGAGGGCGCCTGCGGCGGCGTGGGTCGATTGAGTGGCTATCGATCGGATCGTTGTTCATCAGGTTCTCCTTGTTTCCTTTGGATTCGTTGTCTCGTCTGGTCACCGACGCCGGTCAGGCTGCGGCCGCCATGAGAGCGCCGTCCTTGCCGACGATGGCTCCGGTGCTCATGTGGTCGTCGACCCCCTTGGTGAGACCCCGTAGCGCCCGCAGCAACATCGGGCGCATCATCAGTTTGGCCATCACCCACCCCAGCGGGCCGAACTTGGGGGTGAACTCCAGCGTGACAGCGAGGAGGCTCCGACCGTCACCGGCATGCGTCACGTCGAAGTGGCTTGTTGCCTGCTTCAGAGGCAGCGCGAAGTCCGACAAGTCGAAGCTGTAGCCGCGGCCTGGCTCGTACCTGACGATGGTCTCCTTGAGGCTGGTGCCGTCGTAGAAATGGCAGATGCGCTGCGCGCCCATGCCGGTCGCGTCAGGACTCACGATCTCCGGAGATTCGACCCCCGGCTTGTATTTCGCGATAGCTCCGAACTCGTCCAGCAGATTCCAGACGTCTGCGACCTCATGTTTCATTTCTCGCGTGATAGTTACCTTGTGCATGATGCGCCTCACTTTCCATTGTCGTTGTGCGTTGTCGATTCGCGACCGGTGAGTCGTGTGGTTTGGGAGTTACGAATTAAGATGACCAGTCGCTTTATAGTTGGACAAAACTCTCTAACGCAAGACCTGCCCGAAGACCAGGTCAGTGAATTGTGCGAACGGCTTGGGACTCCCCGTCGCCTTGGCTCTGAGCATTGCTCCCTGCCAGCCATCGAAGAGGAACGCCCCGGTATTCTCAGCGTCGAGGTCGACGGAGATCTCGCCAGCCTCCTGTATCGCCCGGACGGCCGAAACATAGAACGCCTGGAGTTCGTTCAAGACCCCGTCAAGCGTCGCCTGAACCTCTCCACCGTTGTTGGCGAGTTCCTGACACAGGTTGCCGGCGAGGCACCCCAGGCTCTCCTGCTCGAAGAACTGGGTCTTCCATGTTTCGAAGAGCGCTTCGAGACGAGCCCGGGGGCTACCGTCTCCCTCGATGAGATTCCGCTGCAGGTATTCACTTTGGCGCTCGGCGTAGAGTCGGAGGACCACCGAAACGAATTCGGTCTTGCTGTCGAAGTAGTTGTAAAAGGACCCCTTGGGCACGCCGCTGGCCGTCGCGATTTCCTGAATCCCAGTCACCGCGAAGCCCTTCTCATAGAAGAGCCGGAAGCCGGCCTCCACGATCTTCTCTCGGTTCTTTCCGCGCATGTGGGTTGCGTCTCTATTTTCAGCGCACCAATTCGTCTCCAGGAATCAACTCTAAAATGACCAGTCGTCTTGAGCAAGCGATATTCTGATCTTCTCGTTTCTTTTGTCCCCGGCCCGCGGACGGACCGGCCCCGTAACCACCGTCGAGCCGCGCTAGCGCCCGTGGTATTTTGGGCTGGCAGACTCCCCGCCCATGAAGACCGGAGGCGTCATGAGGACCTCATTTCGAGCTCTCATCGCTTTGATGGCCGTATTCGCGGTCGCCTGCCAGGCGCCGCCCTCCACTTCTTCCGACTCGGCTCCCGGCAGCGAGACTGCGCCATCCGAGGAGGAGGCCATGAACATGAACGAACTGCGAGACTTTGCGGAGCGCTACACCGCAGCCTGGTGCAGCCAGGACCCCAACGCCGTCGCCGACTTCTATGGGGAGCACGCGTCAATCACCATCAACGATGGCGAGCCCGCCGTGGGCCGCGACGCGCTCACCGCTGAATTCAACGGCTACATGACAGCCTTCCCCGACCTCGTCGTGCTCTTGGACGAACTCGACGTGAGCGGTGAGTTCCCGATCTATCGCTGGACTCTCGTCGGCACGAACTCAGGACCGGGTGGTACCGGCAACAAGGTCCGCATCAGTGGCTATGAGACGTGGGAAATCAGCGAGGACGGCCGCATCGAGAAGTCGATCGGGACCTACGATGCCGCAGAGTACGCGCGACAGCTCGAACACGGTGTTGATGCCGAGCAGGAAACTCCGTCGAGCTGAGGCCGGGACGTAGCCACGGCGGATTGTCGCCAGCAGTCGGCGCGACGCGATTAGTTTGCCGCGAAGGCTCCGATAGCCGCCGCGACGCCGGCACCTGGAGATACCGCGCACTCCTGGCGACGTAGCGCGGCTTCGAGAGCGCCCAGCACGAGCACGACATTGTTCTCGGTGCTCGAGGCGCCCATCAGGCCGATGCGCCAGATCTGACCGGCGAGCGGACCGAGCCCTCCGCCGATCTCGATCCCCAGGCGAGTCAGGAGTTCGCCACGCACCACGGCCTCGTCGACGCCATCCGGAACGCGCACTGCATTCAGCGACCAGAGGCGGTGGTCGGGATTCTCGACCTGCATCCGCATGCCCATCGCCTCGAGCCCGGCCACCAGGGCGAAATGATTCCGGTGGTGTCGAGCGTGGCGTGGCTCAAGCCCCTCTTCGCGGATCATCGACAGCGCTTCGTGCAGCGCGAACGCCATCGAGATCGGCGCGGTGTGGTGATAGGCGCGGGCCTGGCCCCAGTAACCGTCCAGGAGGCCAACGTCCAGATACCAGCTACGAACAGGCGTGCTGCGTTCCTTCACGCGGGCCATCGCACGCTCGTTGAAGCTCACCGGCGCTAGCCCCGGTGGGCACGACAGACATTTCTGGGTCCCGCTGTAACAGACGTCGATGTCCCACTCGTCGAGCCGAACCGGGTGGCCGCCAAGCGAGGTGACCGCGTCAACGACAACAAGCGCGCCATGCGCGCGCGCGGCCGCGATGATCTCGTCGAGCGGCTGCAGAACTCCGGTGGAGGTCTCCGCATGGACGACCGCGACGACCTTGGTGTCGCCGCCCTCGATCGCCTCGGCCACCGCGCTCGGATCGACGGGTGCGCCCCACTCGCCTTCCACGGTGACGACGTCGGCACCGTTACGGCGAACCTGCTCGGCCAGTCGCACCCCGAACACTCCCGCGACCACCACTACGACACGGTCGCCAGGCTCCACGAGATTAACGATGCTCGCTTCCATCCCGGCGCTGCCGGTGCCGGCGATCGCGAACGTCATGCGGTTCTCGGTACCCATCACATGGCGCAGCATCTCCTGCGTCTCGTCCATGATCTGCAGGAACTCGGGATCCAGGTGGCCGATCAACGGCCGCGACATCGCGCGCAGCACGCGACCATCGACCGTGCTCGGTCCCGGACCTAGCAACACACGCTCGGGCAGGGGCGTCCTGGCGGCTTTGCTCATGAGCTGTCTCTCAAGCTGGATCACAAGGCGTGGAGTGGAACCGTCGTCGAATCGTGTCAGCAGTATGCCGCTTCTGTCGCCGAACGTGGTGGCACGGTAAACGCCGGCCTTCTATGCACTCCGCCTCTGGGCGGCTTGAGCGGCAACCGCGGCTTCGAGTTCGTCAAAGACCTGGTCCATGGACTGCACGGCTGCTGTTGCCCCGGCCAGGTCTTCCGCGCTACCGGCATTTTCGGCCTGGAGCGACAAGTCTCGCAGGGCAGATGCACCCACATTGCCGGCAGCGCCTTTTAGCGAGTGCGCGTGGCGCCGAACAGCATCGAGATCATGGTCTCGAAGTGCGTCCTTGAGCAGTCTGATCTGCTTGGGAGCATCCTCTGCGAACACCTCCATCACGGCGGCAACCGCCTCCGTGTCGCCCTCGAATTGCTCCAACAGGAACGACGCATCGAAGGCCCGCTCGTCGGGTTGCCTCTCGCCGCCCTCTTCGCAGGTTTCGTCCACCCGGGCTTCTATGGGATCGGGTTGCCCCACCGTACGGGGGAAGTGTCGCTTGAGCGCTGCGGCGAGTTCGCGGGGGTTCACCGGCTTCGGAACGTAGTCGTCCATCCCCGCCTCGAGACACATCTCGCGATCACCTTTCATCGCATTGGCTGTCATGGCTATGATCGGAATGTCGGGGCTGAGCGCGCTCGAGTCCTGTTTGCGGATATGTCGAGTCGCCTCCAATCCGCCCATTTCGGGCATCTGCAGGTCCATGAGCACGAGCTCGTAGGTGCCGGTCTCGAGTGCCCTGATCGCCTCCAGCCCGTTGTCCACGGCATCGGCCTGGTACCCGAGCCTCTCGAGCGTCTTCAACGCGACCATCTGGTTCGTCTCGTTGTCTTCCGCCAAGAGAATGCGCCCCGGTCGATCGGCGCACTCGGCCGCACCGTACTTTGTTATCAGGGACGGGGCATCGTCCTCTTCTGTGAGCGACTGCAGTCCAAGAACGGTTGCCAGACAGTCGTGCAACAACGACTGCTTGATCGGTTTGGTCAGGTAGGCCGCGAACCCCGATTCCCTGGCCTGAGCGGCGTCGCCGCGAATTCCAATCGAAGTCAGCATCACGAGCCCAACGTCACAGATGGACCCTGTACCCCGGATTGACCGGGCGAGCGTGCCGGCGTCCATGTCCGGTAACTGCATGTCAAGGATGGCGACGGCGAAGGGGTCCTTCTCCGCTGCCGCCGCACGTAGCTTCTCCAAGGCGATCTCCGCGCTCGCCGCCTCATCGTGCCGGCAACCCCATGAGGTGAGTTGCCGCTTCAGCAGCAGTCGGTTGGTCTCGTTGGCGTCAACGACGAGGATGCGCCTTTCGCGCAGGCCGGCACGGACCACAACATCGGAACGGGCCCCCTCAGGTCGCCTGCGCAGCACAGCAGTGAACCAGAACGTAGAGCCGACCCCAGGTTCGCTCTCGACCCCGATCTGGCCTCCCATCAGTTCGGCGAGCTGCTTGCCGATGGTAAGTCCCAACCCCGTTCCGCCGAATTCACGCGTGGTGGAGGTATCCGCCTGCGTGAACGCCTCGAACAGGGCAGCCAGGCGGTCTTCAGGGATGCCGATACCAGTGTCCTTGACGGCGAACCGAACCGTCACCTCGCGAGCGCTCTCTTGATCCAAGGTGACGTGGACTAGCACCTCACCTTCAGAAGTGAACTTCACCGCGTTACCCACCAGGTTGGTGATTACCTGACGCAAACGGCCCGGGTCGCCGAGGAGCACGGACGGAACTTCCGGATCGACGAGGCACACATACTCGAGGCCCTTCTCTTGGGGCTTCAGCGCGAGGACATCTCCGATGTCTTCCATCGTGGTTCTCAGATCGAATTCGACGACCTCGATATCGAGTTTGCCGGCGTCGATCTTCGAGAAATCAAGAATGTCGCTGATCACCGTCAGGAGGGATTCGCCGCTCTTTGCTATGCGGTCGGCGTAGTCGCGCTGCTCAGAGGTCAACTCCGTGTCCAGGAGGAGACCCGTCATGCCAATGACCCCGTTCATGGGGGTCCGGATTTCGTGGCTCATATTCGCCAGAAACTCCGACTTGGCAAGGGCGGCATCCTCTGCCGCCTCCCTCGAAGCCTTCAGCCTCCGGGTCATCACCTGAAGCGACTTTCCCAGCACGTCTTGATCCGACGTTGGCGTGATTTCCTCGTCCGCATCGCCGGCGGCGATAGCCTCGGCGGCTCCGACCTTGACCGTCAACGAGTCCACCATGGTCCTGACCGACGCGAGGATTCCAGTGGCGTCTTCGGGGTCCCCTTCGAACTGGATGTTCAGATCTCCCTGAGCGACTCGACTGGCTATCTGCGCGATTACCGCCGGTTCTCCTCCGATCATCCTGTTGATGCTACGAAGGACGACGATCATCAGGGTGACGCCACCGACGACGGCCGCAATCGCCCCCAACATCGTGACCAAGATGCTCGCGCTCGCCGCACGTTCTGATTCCTCATTTCTTTGCACCAGTAGCGTCTGTTCAGCCGCCGTGAACTCGGCCACACGGTCCCGAATCTCCTCCATGACCTCCCGATCAGCACCAGCGGCGATGCGCGCCGGACCGGCCACGGGCCCGTCGCGTCGAGCCGCGATCTCTGGGTCCGTGACCACCATGTGCCAGACGGTCGTGAGGCGGGCGATTTCCTCCAAGCGCGCAACCTGGCTCGGGCTGTCAGCAACCAGTAGCCGGAGATCCCGGATCGCGCTCTCGTACTCTCGGAGTGACTCGGCGTAGTGTTCGAGATGTTCTTCGTCACCCTCGATCAGGAACTCCAACTCTTCGACCTGCATGTCGACGAGAAGCGTCTCCACCGCACTCACCCTCGCTATGACCTCTTGGGTATGTGCCACCCAACTCGCTGTGTCGAGAAGCGAGGTGATCGCCTGATACGTGAGTCCCGCAAGAACCAGCACGAACATCAGGACTATCAGGTAACCCGTGAGTACGCGGGTACGGAGCTTCATCTGCCTGACCTCCCGTCTGCCGGAACGCGACAATGCTTCACCTGCGCGGGTAGGAGTAGTCGTGACTCTAGTGTAGGGGCAACCATCGTCCATGTCGGTAGCACGAACCTGTTTGAGTGGGATTCGGTCGGCATTCGTGTAGGCGCCCCGCTACATGTGCGGATCTGGCACCTCGATCACGGCGAGTCTGACCTCGCGAGCAGCACGTGCCGCGCTTATCCTTGACTGATCGTTCTGCGTTCTGTTATAGTCCGACGAACTCGAGGAAAGATCATGACTCCCGGACCCGCGAAACAATTCGATCGCGACGAAGTGCTCGGCCGTGCCCTGGACCTGTTCTGGGACAAGGGCTACGAGGCGGTCGGCGTGAGCGAACTGCTCGATCACATGCAGATCGGCCGGCAGAGCATGTACGACACGTTCGGGAACAAACGCGATCTGTTTCTCGCGGCGCTGGCCGCGTACGAGCAGCAACAGATCGCCGCAGTGAAGGCCATGCTGAAGGCTCCGGGTTCACCGATCGCGAACATTGGCAGCGTGTTCGCGTACTGGGAACAAATGGTGGCCCAGGGCAAGGGTTGCCTGGTGGGCAATAGCTCGATCGAACTCGGCGCGGAAGACCCGGCGGTCAGCCGCATCCTGTGTCAGGGGACGAAAGCGATTCGCGCTGCCTTCCGCCAGGCGTTGGAGCGGGCGAGCAAGGCGGGCGAGATCGATGCGAACCTGGACCCGGACGAGATAGCGGACCTGATCGTCACGACGGGTCAGGGGGTCGCCCTGCTCAGCCAGGTGCCCGGCAACATGGACATGGTCTTCAGCGGCTGGCGCGGACTGAAGCGTGTGCTTGGAATGACGTGAGGAGGCAGGTTCGTTTTTTTGCATCAATTTGGACTGATCATTCCATGTTACGAACTCATCACCGACCACTTGTCGACAACCCCGACCCCGGGAGTAGAAACCAATGACCGAAAGCAGCAAACGCAGCAAACGTGAACGCAGGCGGCAACGCGGCGACGCCGCGGGACGATGGCTGGGACGGCTGGTAACCAAACGACCATGGCTCGTGATCGGGCTGAGCCTGCTGCTGGCCGTGAGCGCGGCCAGCGGCGTGCGCTTCCTCGACTTCTCCAACAACTACCGAGTCTTCTTCAGCCCCGACAACCCCGACCTGGTGGCGTTCGAACAGTTCCAGGCCACCTACACCAAGAACGACAACATCCTCTTCGCCATCCAGCCGGCCCAGGGGGATGTCTTCACGCCGGAGATGGCCGACGCGGTCGAATGGCTGACGCGTGAGGCATGGCAGATCCCGTACGCGAGCCGCGTCGACTCGGTGAGCAACTTCCAGTACTCATGGGCCGACGGCGACGACCTGACTGTCGAGGACCTGGTCCGCGACGGCGCGTCGATGACCACCGAGGAACTCGCGTTCCGCCGTGCCGAAGCGCTGGCCGAGCCATTGCTCCGCGACAGCCTCATCTCCGCCGATGCGCGGACCACGGGTATCAACGTCACCCTGCAATACCCCGAGGAGAGCATCACCGAGGTACCGCAGGCGGTAGCAGTCGCCCGTGATCTCGCCGACCAACTGCGCGAGCGGCACCCCGGAATTACCGTCGCCCTCACCGGGATGACGATGCTCAACAACGCCTTCGCCGAGTCCGGGCAGAACGACGCCATGACCCTAATGCCCGGCATGTTCCTGGTGCTCGTCGCCTTCATGCTGCTGGTACTGCGCAGCCCTCTCGGCACAGCAGGAACACTCTCGGTGATTGCCTTGTCGGCGACGACCGCACTCGGCATCGCCGGCTACGCCGGGATCACGCTCGATCCGATTTCGCTGACGGCCCCCGTGATCATCATGACGCTCGGGATCGCCGACGGCGTCCATATCCTGGTAACGATCCTGCACCAGATGCGCGGTGGCGCCGCCAAGAGCGACGCCATCCGCGAGAGCATG
>JAJCXT010000091.1 GCA_029263295.1 Acidobacteriota bacterium
AACGCCAGGACCACGATCAGCGAGTATGGCTGCCGCCTCCGCAGGTCAAAGTCCTTGAAGGAGCGATAGCGAATCTTCGAAACCATAAGCAGGGCCATGAGCACGACCCCACCGAGGAGCATACGGCTCAGGGACAGCGACGTGATCGCCTGCGGGTTGTAGAACGCAAGTGCCGCGAACGTACACGCCGCGGCTGGTGTCGGCAGGCCCACGAAGTAGCGAAGGTCGGCCTTGCCGTCGTTCACGCCGAAGCGAGCGAGACGAATCGCGGCGCAGACCAGGAAGAAGAAACTAGTCAGCCAGCCGACGCGGCCCAGATCCCACAAACCCCACGAGAGCAGCAGCACCGCAGGAGCGGCACCGAACGCCAGGACATCGGCGAGCGAATCGTAGACCTTGCCGAATTCGCTCTGGGTGTTGGTCAGCCGCGCGATGCGGCCATCCAGGCCGTCGAGCACGAACGCGATTCCCAGCGCAATCGCCGCACTGCGAAACTCACCGTGCAGCGCTGACACGATGCTGTAGTAGCCGGCGAAGAGGTTGCCGGTGGTCAGCAGCGATGGCAGCACGTAAATGCCGCGTCGTAACCGGCGGCTTGGCCTCGGTGTCATCGTTCTAACTGCTCCACGTTCAGTCGTGCGATGGGGGTGGCGCCAGCCCGCACGCTATCACCTTCCTGCAATGTGGCGACATACGCGGACGGCAGCACGATGCGCGCGCGCGAACCAAAACGGATGATGGCGATACGCTGACCTCGCCGTAGCGCGATTGGCGCCGTCACCCAAGGTAGCACCCGCCGCGCGACGAGGCCCGCGAAGAGAGTCACTCCTACGGAGCCGTGCGAGGTGAGAATGTCCATCTCGACGCGAGCGTTCTTGTCCGCCCTGTCGCTGAACGCGGCGGCGAACCCTCCACCTTTGGCTACGCTGCGCGTCAGCGTACCCGCGGCCGGCGACCGCGCTACGTGTACGTTGAACACGGACAGGAAGATCGTAATGCGCGTGAACCCGTCGTCCGTTTGCTTGATCGACAGCACTCGGCCGTCTGCGGGCGACAGCAGTACGCCATCGGGCGAGTTACTGATGCGCTCGGGGTCGCGGAAGAACGCGGCGATGGCGAGCGTCAGTGCCCCCGCGGCAAAGGCCAGGTAGCTACCGGTCGCGGCGAGCAGAGCTGTGACGATCGCGGCTGGCAGCAAGAACGGCAGGGAGTCGGAGCGTATGGTCATGCTGGCGGAGCGTAGCAAGAGGCGGACGTAGCGCGGATACGCACAACGGGCCCCGCGGCGCCGTGCCGCTGGGCCCGTTGCATCGTTTGCGTTTAGCGGGGCTGGCGGTCAGCGTTAGGCGACCTCGACGGGCAATCGCGTCAGAGCCTGCAAGCGATCCCTTATCAGGAGCTTACGCTTCTTGACGACAGATTCCTCGAACCAGTCCTGCTGAGTAAACGGCCTTCGGTTGGCAATATGTTGGAGTCGCAACTCGTAGTCCCGATGTCTTTCAGCTAGTCGCCTGTACTCTTCGGTCTCGTTCGACAGGTGACCCTGAATTTCGGTTTCGAGCAGCTCCATGCCCACCTCCTGATGGTTTGGCGGTTTCGCAGGATGGGTCTAGTTTATCAGCGGATGGACCATGCCTCAAAGCGGTCGTCGGCGCAGGGGCGAGACTCCCGGGATGGCGTCAGGCGGACGTAGGTAACTTGGCACCGCGGCGGGGCGCTCGTCGGCCGGCATCCGGGCCGCCAGGCGGGCGATCGATACGGCGAGCGGTGGCCCCTCGACTACGCGCACTCCCCCCGGCAGCTGCACGGCCGCCCCGACGCTGACCATTGGCGGGTTGTCGCTGAGGCTCGCGATCAACTCTTCCGTCCCGATCGCTTCGGGGCCCCTGATGGGCTCGATTCGCCTGGGAGCAGGATCGACCAGGGCGCGTAGCGCATAGTGCTGCTGCCGTCGGGCGTCCACCAGGGCGAGCACGTCGAGTGGCTCGGCACGCCCTGTGGCTGCCTGGGCCCCTTCGGCGAGTGCATCGAGCGAACCGATGCCGCACACCTGCACACCACTGCCGGACGCGAGGCCGAGCGCAGCGGCAAGCGCTACCCTTATACCGGTGAACGTGCCAGGACCACAGCCGGCCGCGATGCAGTCGAGCTGGCGGAACTCCAGGCCAGTTGCCCGGAGCATCTCCTCTATGGCCGCGTGGATCCATGCGTCAGTCTGTGGCCCGAACGGACCGGTCCGGTAGGCGAGTTCCTCGTCGCCGCGGACCAGCGCGACGCTGGCAGGAGGTGTTGCTGCGTCCATGCCGAGCACCAGCTGGCCAGCTGGCTCAGCCTGCTCCGCGACGGTCTGGCAGGGCTCGGATTCCCCTTGTGGCTGCGTGATAATGTCCCTCCTCTCTTCGCGATTCATGGCCACCCCGCACCGAGGTTCGATGGCCGAGGCGACTCTCTCCCCAATGATGCGGCAATTTCACCGCATCAAGGCGTCATATCCGGACGCTATTTTGTTTTTTCGGCTCGGGGACTTCTACGAGATGTTCTTCGAGGATGCCGAGGTCGCCAGCGCGATTCTCGACATCACGCTCACCGCGCGCAATCGCGGCAGCGCCAATGAGGCGCCGATGTGCGGAGTGCCTCACCACGCCGCTGACGGCTATCTGGCCAAACTTCTCGAGGCTGGCAAGAAGGTCGCGATCGCTGAGCAGGTCGAGGAGGCGAGTGCGGCGAAGGGGATGGTTCGCCGCGAGGTCGTGCGTGTGCTCACTCCGGGCACCCTGGTCGAGGATGATCTCCTCGAGAGCCGAGCCAACAATTACATCGTTGCCGTGTGCGAACGCGGCGAAACGGTTGGCGCGGCGGCCCTGGACGTTTCGACCGGTGACTTCATCGGTGCGCAGTTTGATGGTCCCGATCGCCGCGCACGCTGTCGCGAAGAGATCGGCCGCTGGTCGCCCCGAGAGGTCTGCTATCCGGAGAGTGATGAGCCGCAGTCATGGTTGACTCCAGAGGATCCGGCACAGCCTGCGATTGAAGGGGTCAAGACCTGGAGCTCGCTGCCCGATTGGAGCTGGGAGCCCGAGCGGGCCGCCAGCCACCTGTGCGAGCACTTCGACGTCGCCAGCCTGGATGGCTTCGACCTGGCGGGGCAGACGCTAACTGTGGCGACCGCCGGTGCTCTCCTGCGCTACGTAGGGGAAGAGAGTCACAAGGCACCACTGCGGCAGGTGCGCTCGATCCGCCGCTATCGCGATCGCGACGCGCTGCACCTGGATACCTCCACGCGGCGCTCACTGGAGCTCATCCAGTCGTGGCAGGAAGGCCGTCGCGAGGATTCGCTGCTCGGCGTGCTCGATCGTTCCGTGACCTCGATGGGCGGACGCTGTACCCGCGAGTGGCTGTTGCGGCCGCTGCGCGACCCCGAGGCGATTGGCGCTCGACACGAAGTAGTGGAGCGTCTCGTCGACGACCTGCGTTTGCGCGACGGGCTTCGGCAGGCGCTGAAGGGGGTGCATGACCTCGAGCGCTTGACCACGCGAATCACGATGGGAACCGCCGGCCCGCGTGACCTCGGTGCTCTGCGGACATCGCTCGAGGCTCTGCCGGAGGTGCAGGCGGGCATGAGCGCGCTCGATGAACTGACCCTCGGCCACAGCCTGCGCGACGGCATCGATCTGTGCGCCGACGTGTGCGCCCTCATTGCGGGCCGGCTGGCGGATGAGCCGCCGATGACGCTGGCCGCGGGCAACGTTATTCGTCCCGGCCACGATGCCGAACTTGATCGACTGCGGAATGCCCAGGCCGAGGGCAAGGGCTTCATCGCGGGGCTCGAGGCACAGGAGCGCGAGCGCACCGGCGTCGCTTCGCTCAAGGTGCGCTTCAACAAGGTGTTCGGCTACTTCATCGAGGTTTCCAAGGCCAACCAGGACAAGGTGCCCGAGGAGTACATTCGCAAGCAGACGCTCGTCAACGCTGAGCGATTCATCACTCCCGAGCTCAAGGAATTCGAAGAGGCCGTACTGGGCGCGGAGGAGAAGATCGCCGCCCTGGAGCAGACGCTCTTCGCGGAATTGCGTGAGTTAGTCGCGGACGAAGCCGCGAGGGTACGTGCGACGGCGGTCGCCCTGGCCAGCATCGACGCATTGGCGGGCTTGGCCGACACTGCGGCGCGCAGCGGATGGAGTCGGCCGCTGGTGGACGACAGCCGCGTGCTGGAGATTCGCGCCGGTCGCCATCCGGTTGTCGAGGCGCTGCGGCCGGACCTGCCGTTCGTTCCCAACGACACCTATCTCGACGGGGCCGAGCACCGGATCAAGCTGGTCACAGGGCCGAACATGGGGGGCAAGTCGACGTATCTGCGGCAGATCGCGCTCATCGTGGTGTTGGCCCAGATGGGCAGCTTCGTGCCGGCTGAGCACGCGCGCATTGGGGTGGTCGACCGTGTGTTCACCCGGGTAGGTGCCAGCGACAATCTCGCCCGCGGGGCCTCGACATTCCTGGTGGAGATGCAGGAGACGGCGAACATCCTCAATAACGCCTCCGACCGGAGCCTGATTCTGCTCGACGAGGTCGGCCGTGGAACGAGCACGTATGACGGCCTGTCGATCGCCTGGTCCGTGGTTGAGTATCTGCACGACACTTCCAGCGCGGCCGCCAGGACGCTGTTCGCCACCCACTACCACGAGCTCACACAGTTGGCGGAGCGGCTCGCAGGACTCTCGAACCTGAACGTGGCCGTCCACGAATCAGGGGAGGGTGTGCTCTTTCTGCATCGTGTCGAGCCTGGCTCGGCCGACCGTTCGTACGGTATTCATGTCGGCCGCTTGGCGGGACTGCCGCCGGAGGTGGTGGCGCGTGCCGAGGATGTCCTCGCCGACCTCGAGTCCAGTTCGCGGCTCCATGTGCCCGCCGGCGAAAAGGGTGCCTCCCGTCGTCCGGAGGAGCCGCAATTGGCCCTGTTCCAGCCCGAGCCCCATCCGTTGGCGGAGCGCCTCAAACGCATCCAGACGGAGTCGCTGACTCCGTTGGAGGCGTTGAACCTCCTGGCCAGGTGGAAGAAGGAATTCGGCGAACCCGAGGATGCCGACTGACCATGGCGCTAGCGATTGGCCTCATTTCAGGGACGTCCATGGACGGCATCGATGTCGCCCTGGTGAGCGTTGGCGAGGAACCCACACCGACGCCCGAGGTCGTGGCCTTCGAGACGTTCCCGTTTCCAGAGCAGGTTCAGGTTGCTCTCCGCCGCTGTCAACGCGAGGGACGCCTGGAGGCGCTGGCCCGCCTGAACGTGCTGCTGGGCGAGTTGTTCGCCGATGCCGCCCTCGCGATCATGGATGCCGCCGGAGTGGGCGCGGCCGACGTCGCCTGCATTGGCTCTCATGGGCAGACGCTGCTGCATCTACCTGAGTCGAGCGGCGAGTACGGCCGCGACGTTCGCGCGACGTTGCAGATCGGCGAGTCGGCAGTGATCGCGGCCCGCACGGGGATCACGACGGTGGCCGACTTTCGGCCCGCCGACCTGGCACTGGGCGGACAGGGCGCTCCGCTGGTCCCATTTCTCGACTGGCACTTGTTCCGCAGCAACGAACGAGACCGCATTCTCCTGAACATAGGCGGTGTAGCCAACGTGACGTGGCTGCCGGCTGCCGGCGAACTGGACGATGTCATCGCGCTCGACACCGGCCCCGGCAACGTTCTGATCGATACGGTGGCACGATGGCGCGGGTTGCCGGGCGGCATCGACCGCGACGGGGACCTCGCTGCCTCTGGAACCGTCGATCACGCCGTGCTGGGCGCTCTCCTGGCCGATCCCTACTACGACCTGCCCGCGCCGAAGTCGGCTGACGCGGGGCAGTTCGTGTTGCTTCTAGGGCGCCACGAGAACCTCTCCACCGCCGATCTGCTCGCCACTGTGGTGGAAGTCACGGCGCGTACCCTCAGCGACGCCATCGTGATGGACCTGGAAGGCAGCGCCGGCGCCGAAGTGCTCGTTGCTGGAGGAGGTGTCCACAACCGGGCGCTTCGCGGCCGTCTCGAGAGCCTGGTGAGCGAATATGAGGTGAGGCCGCTGGATGAGGTTTCGACGATCTCGGCCGATGCCAAAGAGGCAGTGGCCTTCGCGCTGTTGGGGCTCGAAACGCTCGCCCGGCGGCCGAGCAACGTGCCTTCCGCCACAGGCGCATCGCGGGCCGCGATTCTTGGCAAGATCGCGTATCCGCCACCATAGCCAGGGGCTCGGCAGCCAAAAGAAGCCCATAGTTGCATGCTACAATCGACGTTTCCGCCATCGATCTTCTGGGAGGAAGTATGGCCGCGCTTGAACCCACCGAGATGCTCTGGCACAACGGCGAACTCGTGCCGTGGGCCGACGCGACCGTGCACGTCGGCACTCACGTACTGCACTATGGCTCGTCCGTGTTTGAGGGCATTCGCTGCTACAAGACCGAACAGGGTTCTGCGGTCTTCCGTCTGGATGAGCACACTCGCCGCCTCGTCGACTCGGCGAAGATTTACCGGATGGACACAGGCTATGACCCCGCAGCTCTCTCGCAGGCGTGTCTCGAGACCGTCCGCGCCAACGAGATGGAGCACTGCTACATCAGGCCGATCGCTTTCCGCGGCTACCACTCACTGGGAGTCAATCCGCTGCCCTGCCCGGTAGAGACCTGGGTGATGGTATGGAAGTGGGGCGCGTATCTCGGCGAGGCCGCGCTCGTCGATGGTGTCGACGTGAAGGTTTCCACCTGGAATCGTGCCGCCCCGAACACGTCACCATTCATGGCCAAGGCTGGATCGAACTACATGAGTTCCGCCCTGATCAAGATGGAGGCGCTCGAAGAAGGCTACGCAGAGGCAGTTGCGCTGACGACTGACGGCTTCGTCTCTGAGGGTTCGGGTGAGAACATCTTCGTCGTTCGCGATGACGTGATTTTCACGCCGCCGTTGCACGCTTCGATTCTCCCCGGTATCACGCGCGACAGCGTCATTACGCTGGCGCGCGATCTCGGCTTCGAAGTGCGTCAGGAACCGCTGCCGCGCGAGGCGTTGTACATCGCCGACGAGGTGTTCTTCACCGGTACGGCCGTCGAGATCACACCGGTCCGTTCGATCGACAGGATCAAGGTCGGTAGCGGCAGTCGCGGTCCGGTGACGGAGCAGTTGCAGCGGCAGTTCTTCGACATCGTGAAGGGTCGATCCGAAGACCCCTACGGCTGGCTCACGCCGGTCTACGGCGCGGAAACCGACCCTGAAGCGGCCGCCTTCGCGGGCGAAGCTTCCGGCGCGTAACTCGCGGTAACGAGGCTCTCACGCCGCTGGAGTGGATCGCAGCGCGATTCGACTGGCCAGAAGTAGCTGATGATGGCTTTGGCCGTCAAATAGGGCTTTGAGGTATGCGCCAACCTCGCTAATGTTGGCGCATGGATCTCGACCCGATACTCGCTGAAGCCGTACGGCTCAAGGCTACCGATGTGCATCTGCGCGCCGGCAGTCCGGTGATCGTCCGCGTGGATGGACGGATTCGCCCACTTGGCGAAGGCTGTCTGACCACCGCCGACACTCGCATTGCCGTCGATTGGATCCTGCGCGACCACAACGTCGAGTTGCGGGTCGGTCGCGAGTTGGATATCGGATACGCGCTCGAGGGTCTGGGTCGGTTCCGCGCCAACATCTTCACTGAAGGCGGCCAAATCGGCTTGGTCATGCGCGTCATGCCGCCCGAACCGAGCGGTGTGGCTGAGCTCAACCTGCCTCTCGTCCTGTCGCAACTTGCCGGCGAGGAACGTGGACTGGTGCTGGTGACCGGTGTCACGGGTAGCGGTAAGTCGACCACCCTGGCGGCCATGATCGATCACATCAATCGGACGTTGCACAAACACATCGTCACGATCGAGGACCCAATCGAATACGTGCATCAGGCAAAGAACTGCCTGATCACCCAGCGGCAGATTGGCGTGGACACAGGCGATTTCGCGATGGCGCTACGGGCCGCCTTGCGTCAGGATCCTGACGTGATTCTGATCGGCGAGATGCGCGATCAAGAAACGATCGATGCGGCACTGTTGGCCGCTGAGACTGGACACCTGGTCTTCTCGACTCTGCACACGGTCGATGCCACGGAGACTCTGAGCAGAATCCTGGCCACCTATCCCCCGCACCAACAGGAGCAGGTACGCACGCAGCTGGCCGATGTGCTTCGGGGCGTGATTTCCCAGCGCTTGCTGCCGCATGCCTGTGGTGAGGGCCTGGTGCCTGCCGTCGAGGTGTTGGTGAACACCAAGTTCATCTCCGAGTGCATTCGCGATCCGAAGCGTACGCATCGACTGCGCGACGCGATGGCAGAAGGCTCGGCGCAGTACGGCATGCAGACGTTCGATCAGTCATTGCTGGCGCTCGTGACCGAGGAGTTCATTACCGAGGAGGTCGCGATCGCGGCCGCCACGAGCCCGAACGACCTCAGGTTGCAGCTTCGCGGTATCGTGTCTTCCATGCAGGCAAGGAAGACAGCGACAGGTACCGCCGGGTTCGGTCCCGCCGGCACAATGTGACAGCGGCGGCGCCGCGCGCGGCGCTCGCCGATGCTCTCGCACTTCTGGGTCGTCGCGACTTTACCGAGGCGGCTCTCCGCGAGCGGTTGCTGACGCGGGACCACGACGAGGCTTCGGTTGAGCACGCAGTCGCCAAGTGTGTCGGCTACGGCTACATCGACGATCACGCCTGGGGACTGGCACGCGCAACGGAACTGTTCCGTCGCCGTCCGCTCGGTCGCGCCGCCCTTCTGCACGACTTGCGGCGCTACGGGTTGACCCCGACAATGGCCGAGCAGGTCGCCGACGAGGCTTACGCCGGGCACGGTGGTGAGCGTGCGGTCTTGGCCGACGCGTTGCAGCGCTGGGTTGCGGGTAAGGGCACTCCGGCAGACTGGCGGTCGATTCGCAGCTGTTCAGGCCACCTGCAGAGGCGCGGCTTTGCCGCCGGCGATATACAGGCGGCCCTTTCTCCCTGGCTCGACGAGCTAGCAGCCGGAGGCTGAATTGAGTTTCACCAGCGATGATGTCCGTCAGCAGTTCACCGACTTTTTTGTGGAACGTGGTCACACGCATGTGGCTTCAGGGAGCCTGATTCCCTCCGACGACCCGACGCTGTTGTTCACCAACGCCGGGATGAACCAGTTCAAGTCGGTGTTCCTCGGGGAGACTCCCAGCGCCTATCCGCGGGCGGTCACCTCGCAGAAGTGCATGCGGGTGTCCGGCAAGCACAACGACCTCGAGAATGTCGGGCCGTCGCTCTACCACCACACCTTCTTCGAGATGCTGGGCAACTTTTCCTTCGGCGACTACTTCAAAGAGGAGGCCATCAGGCTCGCGTGGGAGTTGTTCACGGAGACCTTCGAGCTCGACAAGGACCGCCTGTGGGCGACCGTCTATACGGAGGACGACGAAGCGGCGGAGTTGTGGGTCAAAGAGACCGACATCGCTGCGGGCCGAGTCGTGCGCCTGGGCAAGAAAGACAACTACTGGTCGATGGGAGACACCGGCCCGTGCGGGCCGTGTTCCGAGCTGCATTACGACTATGACCTGGAGGCCCTCGGCGCGACTGACGAGCCCGACTTCGATTCCGACCGGTTCGTGGAACTCTGGAATCTCGTGTTCATGCAGTTCAACGCTTCGGCCGACGGCAGCCTGGAGCCGCTACCCAAGCCGAATATCGATACTGGCGCTGGACTGGAGCGTCTCACGGCCGTGTTGGGCGGCTCCCGCTCCAACTACGATACCGATCTGTTCCAGCCGCTGATCTCCGCCGTTGCCGGAGCTCAGGGGCTCGAGTACGGCAAGGACGGCGAGGTCGACGTGGCGTTGCGCGCCATAGCGGACCACAGCCGTGCCATGGCATTTCTCTTGAGCGACGGAGTCATGCCGGCCAACGAGGGCCGCGGCTACGTGCTTCGCCGGCTGCTACGGCGCGCGATGCGTTTCGGCATGAAGCTCGGCTACGACCGCCCGTTTCTGTACGAGGCAGCGGAGGCGGTGGTTGGCCAGATGGGTTCGGTCTACCCGGAGTTGGTCGAGCACGCGGGCCTCATTGTGAAGGTGGTCAGCGGGGAGGAAGATCGCTTTCTCCAGACACTCTCGGCGGGCTCGACCAAGTTCAACGAGTTGGTGGCCGAGTTGCACGCTACGGGTACCACGGTCATCCCCGGCGATCGCGCGTTTCGGCTCTACGATACCCACGGGCTGCCGATCGAGATGACGCGAGACTTCGCGGCGGCCGAGAACCTCACGGTGGACGAGGCCGGTTTCTCGGAGGCCCTCGAGGCGCAGCGATCGCGCGGCCGGTCTGCATGGAAGGGTGGCGGCGACGAGGGGTTGCGAGAGACCCTGCGCGCGATAGGCGCGGAGCACGGGCCGACCGAATTCCTGGCGTATGCATCTGCGGCTCTCGATAGCGCTCGGATCGTCGCGCTGGTGCGCGACGGTGAGGCGGTTGGCGAGTTCGCTGAGGGTGAGCAGGGTGGACTCGTGCTCGACAGGACGCCGTTCTATGCGGAGTCGGGAGGCCAGGTTGGCGACACGGGCACGGTTCTGGGCGCGGGAATCGCCGGCACGATCAGCGACACCCAGCGTCCCGTTCCAGGCCTCGTCCTTCATCAGGTGGCGGTCATCCAGGGCGTGCTGCGCGTTGGGGACGAGGTTGCTTTGCAGGTGGATGGCGCCCGTCGCGACAGCATCAAACGCAACCACACCGCGACGCATCTGCTGCATGCGGCATTGCGCGAGCAGCTCGGGGAACATGTTCGGCAGGCGGGTTCGCTAGTCGAGCCCGACCGCCTGCGCTTCGACTTCACGCACTTCTCGGCCGTAGAGCCGGCCCAGATCGAGAGCCTCGAGGCGGCCGTAAATGCGGAAATCCGCGCCGATGGCGCTGTCGACATCGAGGAGATGCCCTATGACGACGCCATAGAACGAGGGGCGCTGGCGTTCTTCGGCGAGAAATACGGCGACGAGGTGCGCGTCGTGAATATCCCTGACGTCTCGACCGAATTGTGTGGTGGCATTCATGTCGGCCGCACCGGCGAGATAGGTCTCGTGGTGATCCAGCGAGAGGAGAGCGTGGCGGCAGGAACTCGACGGATCGAGGCCGTCACCGGGGAGAAGGCCGTTGCGGCCCTGCAGCGATATCGGGAGGTGGTCCGTGGGGCTGCCGCTCAGCTACGCGCGCAGGAGGACACGCTGGAGGAGAACATCGGCAAGCTCGTGGATCGCGCCAGCAGCGCCGAGCGCGAGAGCGAGGCCTTGCGCCTGAAACTGGCGGCCCAGCAGGCGGGCGACGGCGACGGCGGCGGCGATGAGTTCGAGGTCGCCGGGATCAAGGTTGTGCGACAACTTGTCGAAGACCTGGACGCGGGCGGCATGCGCGCCCTGGTCGACGAGCTCAAGAACCGCATGGGCTCGGGCATCGTCGTTCTAGGCTCTCGCCGCGATGGCAAGGCTTCGCTGGTTGTGGGTGTGACCGCAGACGTTGCTGAACGTGTGGGGGCAGGGGACATCGTCAATGCGCTCGCTCCCGTCATGGGCGGGGGCGGCGGCGGCCATCGTACGCTGGCTCAAGCTGGCGGTCCAGACGCAGCAAAAGTCACTAATGCACTGGATCAATCTCCAGAGCTAATCGCTAATCTGCTACAGTAACCCTTGAATGGCTCGACGTTGAGGGCAGCGCTGAAGGGCTGCGTGGCTCTCACATGGGGCGCTGTTCGGTTCTGGGGGGTAGTAGAGGTTCAGCGAAGTGGGTTCATCAGTGGCTGCCTTTCCGCGTGCAGTGGATGCCGTGCCACCGCGCGCTTGCGCGGCGCTCTACGCGCTTGCGTTGTTCGTGCTCGCGCTTGCCTGCCTTGCGTTCGCGCCGACCGCCGAGGCGCAGATCTGGATCGTCACCGAATCCGACGGCAGCGAGCGCTTCACGACCGAGCCTGAGCCCGGCGCCCGGGTCTTCGTGCGCACGCGCTACACGGCATCTCCCCGGCCGGCGGCGGTCACCGTCCCTTATGGCGATAGCATCCTCAGCGCTGCGGCCGATAGCGGCGTGGAGCCCGCGTTGGTTACCGCCGTCATCGCTGCGGAATCCAACTTCGACCCTCGTGCGATGTCTGCCAAAGGGGCGCAGGGACTGATGCAGCTGATGCCTGCCACCGCTAGCGATCTTGGTGTTCGCGATGTGTGGGACCCCGACCAGAACATCCGCGGCGGGACGGAGCACCTGGCGCGCCTACTGGGGAAGTACGACGATGTCTCGCTCGCACTGGCGGCCTACAACGCGGGCGAAGGAACGGTGGATCGTCATGGCGGTGTACCGCCATTCCAAGAGACGCAGCAGTATGTTCAGAAAGTCCTGGGTTACTACAGGAGCTATCGGGGCCTGAACAACTAGCAACTGTGCTCGATCGATTGTTGGGCTGCTCAGAAGTGGGCAGAAGTGAGCAGCAATATTTCCTTCTTGCATCTGTTGCAGTCGTGGCGCTTTTCGTCTTATACTGTGTCGTCGAATCTTCTTCCGGGGCGGAAGCAGTCAACGGTTAACGCGTAGAGGGTGGCAGGGCTGGAATCCTTGCCATGAACAGCAACAGAAGCCATCTTGTCGTCATCGCTGCGTTCATCGGCGCGATTGTCTTCGCGCCGACCGCTAGCGGACGGCCGGATTCTGCCGATGCGATCTTCGAGCAGGCCGAGAAGCTATATCGCCAGCTCCGCCAGGTAGACCCTGACTGCGCAGACGCAGGCGCGTGGACCAGTCTCGTTGGCGCCTTTGGGCGAATCCCCAGCGAATATCCCGCGAGCCCACTGGCTGGCGATGCGCTATGGCGAGTGGGTGACATTCATTCACGGCTGGCGCAGTCGGGTGACCGGACGTCTGTCCGCCCCGCGATCGAGGCCTACAGTGCGCTCACGAACCGTTACCCCGGTAGTACCTATGCGCCCGAGGCGTATCTGCGGCTGGGCGACCTGTCCGATGGACGCGTGGCCGAGGCCTACTACGTTCAGCTGCGCCAGACCTATCCCTCCTCGCCGCAAGCCGACGTCGCCGTCGACAGGCTGGAGACCATTCACGACAACAGTGGCGCAGTGGCGCTGCAGACCGGCCGACTCGAACCCTCGACCTCGGTTGCCGACTCTGTCGGCGCCGGCGAGTCGCCGCAGCCGCTCGGAAGCGGGTTGGAGGCGATGCCCACCCCCGCCTCCGACACGTCTTCCGAGCGGCGCACTTCTTCGAACGCGCGTGCTGATGTTGTTCCAGACATGGGACAGCTCACGGCCGTTCGCTACTACTCGGACGCAACCCACACGCGGATCGTGTTCGATCTGGACCGGGCACTGGACCACCGTATGGGGGAGGTGGCGTCGCCGCCGCGAGTGTTCATCGACCTGATCGGAGCCGATCTGCCTGATGAGCTGCCGCGTACCGTCGCGGTAGACGGAACCGGCGTTCGCCAAATACGCGTGGCCAAGAACCGGCCCGGCGTGGTTCGCGTCGTTCTCGATCTGGAGTCGGCCTCCGGCTACAGCATCTTCTCCCTTTCAGACCCGCATCGCCTGGTTCTCGATGTCCCGAGCCCGGAGATGGCGGATCGGCTTGCGAGTGCCCGGCGGCCGCCGGCCCCCGAGGGGGGCGGCGAGGCTCGGCAACTCGGATTCGGCATTCGGCGGATCGTCATCGATCCGGGTCACGGGGGCGTGGCTCCTGGCGCCATAGGTCGTAGCGGCAACACTGAGAAGGACCTCACTCTCGACATCTCCAGGCGTCTGGCGGAGAACCTGCGTAGCAGCGGCTACGAGGTATTGCTCACCCGCAACGGTGACGAGTCAGTGCCGCTGGAGAACAGGCCCGAGTTCGCGACCCGTCAGCATGCTGATCTGTTCGTGTCTGTCCATATCAACTCGAGCAACAATGGCAGCCTGTCCGGCTTCGAGACCTACTATCTGGATCTCGCCACAGATCCCACTGCCGCTGAAACCGCGTTCCGAGAGAACGACTCGGTCACGGGTGGCATCGGCAATCTCAATGATGTTCTGGACGACATCGTCAAGAATGCCAACAAGCGCGAGTCGCGGGACCTTGCTCAATCGATCCAGGACAGCCTTGTCCTGCAGACGAGCAAGAGTTATCCGGACGTGCGCGATCTCGGCGTGAAGCACGCTCCGTTCGTCGTGCTTGTTGGCGCCGCCATGCCGGCCGTTCTGGTGGAGTGCTCGTTCCTGAGCCACGATGAGGAGGAGCAGCGACTCCGCGATCCGGAGTACCGGCAGCAGGTGGCCGATGCGATTCATATCGGCATTGCGAACTACGGTGCTCGGCGCCGCATGGTGACCGAGGCTCGCTAGCGGCTAGTTCTAGGTGGCGGTGGCGGGTCTGTAGCTTGCGCTGAAACCGGCTGCCTCGCCAATCGTCACGGCGACCAGTTGCAGTTGCGGAAAGGCCTCGGCGAACTCCCACGCGACGTGGCGCGCTACTTCCTCGGCCGTAGGGTTGACCTCGCCGTAGGGCGCAACGTCGTTGAGGCTACGCCCGCGATGCCGTGCTACCCACGCCTCCACCCAGTCGCGGGCGCTCGCCGCGGCGGCCTGAGGATTCTCCGCCGCAGTGAAGCAGACCTTCACGCGCCAGTGGTGGACATGGACCGGCTCGCGGGTTCCAGCTGCATCGGTGCGAATGCGATGAGCGGCAGGGAAACTGTCATAGACTGCGATTTGCATACGAACGATTCGCGCCTCCGTGTTCCAGACGAGACATTTTATTCCAACTGCGCGGCGGGCGAGCGGCTAGAATCGCCACATACCTTCATACGGCCTTACTACAATGAACCCAAGCACGAAATCGACCGACGGCGCCACAGGTGTGCATTCCAGCATGCTCTGGACGCTACCCAACGCGCTGACCCTGGCGCGGATCGTGATGGTGCCGTTCCTGGTCGTGATTCTGTTGACGCGCTACGCGTGGACCGGGCTGGCCGTGTTCTGGGCAGCGTCGCTTACCGACTGGCTGGATGGGTACTTGGCTCGGAGCCGCGGTCAGGTGACCACGATCGGCAAACTTCTGGATCCGGTCGCTGACAAGCTGCTGGTCTCGGCGGCGTTTATCTCGCTTGTGGAACTCGGCCTGGCGCCGGCGTGGATGGTAGTGGTGATCATCGGACGGGAGCTCGCCGTTACCGGGCTGCGGGCAGTGGCCGCCGACTGTCGCATGATCATCTCGGCCGGGGCGATAGGAAAGTACAAGTTGTTCGCGCAGGTCATCGCGGTGAGTATCCTGATCCTACAGCTGAGATTCGACTGGCTGGAGGTCTACGGAACCGTCGCGCTGTGGGTCGTCGTCGTGTTGGCCGCGCTATCGGCCGGCCAGTACTTCCTGGCGTTCTGGAACCGGCTCGACGCCGCCCAATAGCCGCGCGGTCGAGGCTGTCGCTCAGTCGCGCGCGATCGGGTCGCCCTCTCCCGGTTCGGCGCCAAGCTCGGTGAGCAATCGCCGTTTCACTTCGGCAGCGATTTCCTCGGCGTTCTCGTCCGTCACGGGTACCTGGCCGCCGGCCATCGTTCCGTGCCCGCCGGCGGTACCGAGCCCTTCGATCGCCCGCCGGATCGCGTAGCCGGCATGGGCGAACGGGTCGGTCGTGCGCAGCGACACGGCGAGCGTATGGAGCCGGCGGCCGACACACGCGGACCAGGTCACCTCGCGCAAGCGCAGCAGGAAGTCCGCGATCTCCGCCACCTGATCGGCACTGCTGACCACACCTAGATCGGTCAGGACGACGTGACCGTGCACGCGCGCCTCACGGATCGCGGTGAGGTAGGTGCCGAAGTACTCGCGCGGCACCCGTGCCCGTTGAATACGTGCCACCGCGCCCATGTCCGCCTTCATGAGTAGTTCGACGTAGGCTTCACGGTCGGCGGGCGAGGCTTCACGCCCGAGATCCTGTGTCTCGGAGCGAATGGCGTAGAAGAGCGCAGTGGCGATGTCGGTCGGAAGTTCGACGCCTGCGTCGCGGGCGTACTCGGTCACGATCGTGGCGGTGGCGCCATACTCGGGCCGGACATCAACGAAGCGCACATTGTCGAGCGTCGCGAGCAGTGGGTGATGATCGATGACGGCACGAATCGCAGCGTCGGCCATTACCGGGTTGTTCCCCGTTCCGGGCTGCGCATCGATCAAGGCCACCGCGTCGAATTCGCCGACATCGAGCGTCGACAGCGGCGTCAGGTCCAGGGCGAGGGTGCGCACCATGGCGCGATTCTCGGCACGGCCGATCATCCCCCCGAACGCCACTCGGGCATCGACCCCATTGGCGGCCAATATATGGCGGAGCGCTACGGCACCGGCGAGACCGTCGGGGTCCGGGTTGTCGTGCGGTAGCAGCAGGGCCTTGCGGGCCCCGCGGAAGGCCTCCAAAAAGCCCTCGACCGGCTGCCGACCCTCCTGGCCGTTTGCGTCGGTCACGAGCCGCTAGCCAGCATCGCGTTCGTGGAGCCAGTCCACCAGCAGGCGGACGGCGAACCCCGCCCCACCGCGCGGCGCGAGCGGTTTGGCCTTGGTCCGGTACGCGGGGCCGGCGATGTCCATGTGGGCCCAGGGGGTGTCGCCGACGAAGTTCTCGAGGAACTTGGCTGCTGTGATGGCGCCGCCCCAGCGTCCTCCCGTGTTCTTGATGTCACCGACCTTGCTCTCGATGAGCTTGTCGTATTCGGCGAACATTGGCAGCGGCCACAGCGGCTCGCCGACGCGTGTCCCTGCCGCTACCAACTCCGCCGAGAGTGCGTCGTTGTTGGTCATCACGCCGGCGACGTCCTCGCCAAGCGCTACCACGCACGCCCCCGTGAGGGTCGCCAGGTCGACGATGCACTCTGGCGAGAATTCGCTAACGCCATAGGCCAGAGCGTCGGCCAGAATCATCCGGCCCTCAGCGTCGGTGTTCAATACCTCGATTACCTTGCCGTTCATCGCGGTGACGAGGTCACCCGGCCGATAGGCGTCGCCGTCGGGCATGTTCTCGGCCATCGGGACAAGAGCCACGACTCGGCGAGGTAGATCGATCTCGGCGATGGCGCGCATGGTCGCGACGACGGCCGCGGCGCCCGACATGTCGGCTTTCATCTCATCCATGCCGGCAGACGGTTTGATCGAGATTCCGCCAGTGTCGAACGTAACGCCCTTGCCGACGAGCACGACCGGTGCCTGCGTGGCGTAGGCCTCTGGCGCGTGCTCGAGTACGACGAGCCGAGGCCCGGTGGTCGAACCCTGTGCCACGGCCAGCAGCGCTCCCATGTCGAGTTTGCGGGCGCGCGCCTCGTCGATGATCTCGCACCTGAGGCCTACCTTCGCCGCCACGTCCGCTACCAGATCGGCAAGGGCGGGCGGCCGCTTGTCGCTCGGCGATAGATTGATGAGGTCGCGAGCCCAGGCGACGCCGCGGCAGATTCGCTGCGCACGTTCGATCGCGTCGCCCACGCCGGCGCCCTCCGGCAGGAGGAGTTCCGCGAGCTGCGTCGCATCCTTGCTGGGTTTCTTGTAACGGTCGAATCGGTATTGGCTCAGCAGGACCGCTTCCGTGGCCGCCGCGGCGTGCTCAGCGCCAGCCGCGGCATCGTCGCGGCCAGCGATAGCGATGCGTTCGCCGTTTCGGCGGACCGCGGCCGAGGTGCCGCTAGCGATCGCCTCGCGATAACTGGTAGGCGTGAGTTCTTCGACCTTGCCGAGCCCGACGAGGAGGACCTCCCCGAGCTCGCCGCCAGCGGGTAGGGGCACGGCAAGGCAACTCCGCGCCTTGCCGCTGAACGGACGGCTCCCGAGGGCCTCTCCGACACGGCCGCCCAGAGCCTCATCGAGCGCCTCCCAGGGCGAGGCACTGTCGGCGTTCTCGAAGACGGGCAGCAGAAGGACGTCGACGTCGAGTCCTGCGAGTGGACTATCGAAGGTAGTTACTTTGATCTGAGGCATCGTCTGGCCTTCTTGAAGAGAACTGCTAGATGCGCGGGACAGTGATGCCTGTCTGCGATTGGTACTTGCCTTTGCGATCAGCGTAGGAGGTCTCGCAGACCGGGTCGCCCTGGAAGAACAGAAGTTGGGCAATGCCCTCGTTGGCGTAGATGCGGGCGGGCAGAGGCGTGGTGTTGGAGATCTCGAGGGTCAAGTGCCCCTCCCACTCCGGCTCCAGGGGGGTCACGTTCGTGATGATCCCGCAGCGCGCATAGGTGGACTTGCCGACACAGATGACGAGGACGTCACGCGGGATCTTGAAGTACTCCAGCGACCGCGCTAGCGCGAAGGAGTTCGGCGGAATGATGCATTCGGCACCCTGGTAGTCGACGACCATGGTGTTGCCATCGAAGGATTTCGGGTCGACGACCGTGCTCCGGACGTTGGTGAAGATCTTGAACTCATCGGTCACGCGCAGATCGTAACCGTACGAGGACACGCCGTAGGAAATGATGCCATCAGAGACCTGACCGTCCTCGAACGGGTCGATCATCTTGTGCTCGCGGGCCATCTCTCGGATCCATGTGTCCGGCTTGATACTCATAAGTGTCTCCTCACCCTTAGCAACCCTTGGTAGAAGTCTGATAACGGTTGGCTCGCTGCCGTAGCCCCTCACACCAGTCCATCGGTACGCTGTGCTCTCCGAGTCGAGAGTCGCCACGGCCGGGACCGTGATAGTCAGACCCCCCGGAGGGTAGCAAACCCAGCTTCTCGCACAATCCACGCACGATGTGCTGGCGCCGCCGCTCGTGACGCGGGTGCATGACTTCGACGCCGTCCAGGCCGGCGCTCGCGAGTTCGGTGAGGATCTTCTCGCGTACTCGGCTGCTACCCGGATGCGCCACGACAGCGGCGCCACCGGCCTCGTGCACGGCAGCGATCGCGTCTTTCGTATCGACCATTTGCTTCGGCACCGAGCACGGCTTGCCGATGCCCAGATAGCGATCGAAGGCGTCCTGCGTGGAGATCACCTCACCCGCGTCGAGGAGAACCTGCGCCAGGTGCGGCCTGCCGATCGGTGCGCCCGCAGCCAGGGCGTCGACCCGCGCCAGATCGATATCCAGACCGAGCTTAATGGCGCGCTCCACCATTACCTCCGCGCGTTCGCGGCGCCATTTGCGCTGGCGCCGGCTCAGCCCGGCCAGGACCTCCGCGTCGGGGTCGATGAACAACCCAAGCAAGTGGATCTCGCGGTTCGCGGTCCGGGTGGAGACTTCGATCCCGGGAACGACCTCGATTTCCAGGGCGCTAGCGGCGCTGACAGCGTCGTGAACCCCGGCCGTATTGTCGTGGTCGGTAATGGCAACAGCGGCAAGGCCCGCGTCGTTGGCCAGCGCAACGAGTTCCGCGGGCTCCAGCAAGCCGTCGGAGCGACTCGTGTGGGTGTGCAGGTCGGCCTGTTTCTCGGCGCCCATCAATGCTCCACAGCTCGAAAAGAGGGAGAGGTCAAGGCAGTGTCAGGTGGCGCGCGAGCGCGGTCAAGCGCGCGGCGGCGTCGCGCATCCGGTAAGCGGCTGCCGACTATAATGGTGCTGCCTGGGACATCCTGAGGTCTTCGTATCGTGTTTACCCATCACCGGAACAGAGCACCGTGGATTTCCGCCTGACAGACGAGCAGTCGCTGATCGCCGAGACCGTACGTGAGTTCGCCGAGGCCGAGATTCGGCCGCATGTTCGCGAGTGGGATGAAGCCCAGGGGTTCCCGACGGAGCTATACGGGAAGATGGGCGAACTCGGCCTGATGGGCGTGATGATCCCCGAGGAATACGGCGGCGTAGGGCTGGGTGCCCTCGAGCTGTCGACCGTCATGGAAGAACTCGGTCGTGTGGATCCTGCGGTCGCGCTCGCCGTCGCCGCCCACAACGGGCTGTGCGTGGGACATCTCTCCGTGGCGGCTAGCGATGAGCAGAAGCGCAGGTTCTTTCCGAAGCTCGCGACGGGCGAGTGGGTAGGCTGCTGGGGGTTGACGGAAGCCCAGGCCGGCTCTGATGCGGCGGGCACGCAGACGCGCGCTGAATGGAGTGAAGAGCGTAACGGTTGGGTCCTGAACGGTTCCAAGACCTTCAACACCAACGGCGCGCGGGCGCACGTCGCAGTGGTGGTCGCGGTCACCAGTCCAGGCCTCGGGACGAAGGGCATATCGGCGTTCATTATCGAAGCCGACACTCCTGGCTACCGGATAGGCCGGAAGGAAGACAAGCTCGGCATGCGGGCGAGCGATACCGTCGAACTGATTCTCGAAGACTGTGTGGTGCCGGCAGAGAATCTGCTTGGTGAGCGCGATCTCGGATTCGTCGACGCGCTGAAGGTCCTCGACCGCGGTCGGATAAGCATTGGAGCGTTGTCGGTGGGAATCGCGCAGGGCGCCCTCGAGGCTGCTCTCGATTACGCGCAGGAACGCCGCCAGTTCGGGAAGCCGATCGCCTCGTTCGAGGCGATTCGAAGCAAGCTGGCGCGGATGGCCGCGAGGACGCGTACCGCACGCGCAATGGTCTACCGGGCGGCGACGCTGAGGGCCCGCGGCGAGTCGTTCAAGCTCGCCGCCTCGATGGGCAAGCTGTACGCATCGGAGGTAGGGATGTGGGTGGCCGAGGAAGCCGTGCAGATCTTCGGCGGGTACGGCTACGTGAAGGACTATCCGGTCGAGAAGTTCTTCCGCGACGCCAAGCTGTGCACCATTGGCGAGGGAACCTCCGAGATCCAGCGACTGGTGATCTCACGGCAATTGCTCGTCTGATGAGTCCCACAGGCTTCGACGCGGTGCCCGTGGGGCCACTCGACCACGTGGCTATCGCGGTTCACGACATCGACACAGCGGCGGACCGCTACCGGGTGCTCGGGGCCGAATTGACGCACCGCGAAGTCGTCGCGGGGCAGGGTGTGGAAGTCGCCTTCCTCGAAGTGCCAGGAACCACGACGATCGAACTGCTCTGCCCAACCAATGACGAGTCGCCGATCGTGCGATTTCTGCACAGCCGCGGCGAGTCGTTGCATCACATTTGTTTCCGCGTGGCGGACATCGAGGCGGCGCTTGCGGTGGCCAGGAAAGCTGGAGTGCGGATGATCGACGACGTCCCGCGTGATGGCGCCAGGGGTTCGCGGATCGCGTTCATTCATCCCGAGGCGCTAGGCGTGCTGGTGGAGCTGAAACAGCCGGCCTAGCAGGTTTCTACCGGGAGCCGCGAGGTGCCGGCTGGTGGCTATCGGGCCGGCGGCTGCGTTTCATCCGCTTCATCGCCGCGGCGCGCTTCCGCACCCTGCTCCGGCGTCAAGAAACGGATCGTTCCGGTGGAGTCGATAACCACGACCCCGATCTTGCCCTCGGTGTCCACCGCAGGCGGCAGCGCGAGGTCGTCGTCGGAATCGATGCGCAGGATGCGCGGCGTGCCGGGATCAGCCGGCCCACGGCTGCTGCGCGGTGCCTGCACGATGATCCAGGGGCCGTACTGCGGACTGGCGATCACCCACGGACCCCAACCCACGACGTCCATGTGGATGCGGCCGTTGCCCTTGATCCTGTGCTGGTGGCTGCCGCCGCCGGCTGTGAACGCATGCACGGCAGCATCGAGTCCAGGCACCCAGACGAGCCCGTCTCGCGCCACAGGACTCCCGCTCACTCGCATACCGATGTACTTGGCGTCCCACATCCGCTTGCCGTCTCTGTGCCGCAGAGCGTGGAGTTGGCCGCCGTGGTCGACGACGTAGACAGCCTCACCGGCTGCCGGGCGTAAAGGAGCCGCCTCGACCTCCGTGCTGCGCCAGCGGGCAGTGCCCGTTGCGGTAGCCAGCGCGGTCACGCTGCCGTCCTCGTTGGTAACGTAGAGCGAACTCCCGTCCTGGCCGGTGCTGGCGCGACGGCCACCCGGCAGCGCCGTGCTCCACGCCATTGTCAGGCTATTGCCGGCGGAGAGGTCGAGGAGACGGACTTGTTCGTCGCTTACGACCACGAGCCCCTCACTGACGACCAGGGCGTCGTTCACCGGACCGCGGGCGTCGGCAAAGGCTGTGGCGGTGCCGCTGGCGTCGAGCCACAACCATCGGGGGCCGGAAGCGAGCGCGACGCCGCCGCGAAACGCTACGGGGGCGAAGGCCAGGGGTGCACTCAGGTGCGCCTCCCAGAGCTTGTTTCCGTCCTCCAGGCTCAGTGCATCGAGCCGGTTCGAGTACGCAACGAAGATGGCACTGTCGCCAACCGCGGCGGCGTGCGTCGGGACCTCGCGATCACCGTCCTCGTCGCTGGCGGAGACCGTCCATGCCACCCGCAACGGCGGCGTGGAAACTTCGTCCGGGTCGACCCTTGTCTGAACCGGCGCCAGAGGGTCGAGCGCAACGGCTCCAGAGCACGCCACGTTCGCCAGCAATGCCGCCACGAGCAATCGGCCTGTTCTCATCGGCTTCCCCAGCGCAGCTTGGTTCGCAGGACATCGAAGTAAGAGCGCTCGCCAGGGCTCAGGAGCCTCAGGGAATACGGCGAACGGCGCATTGAAACGCGGTCGTTGGCGTGCAGCAGAATCCCTTCCTGCCCATCGAGCGTGAGGATGATCTGCAGATCCTGCGACACGAGTTCGATTTCCAGGCTGGCCGTGCCGGGAAGCACAACCGGGCGATTGCTCAAAGTGTGGGGCGAGATTGGTGTGAGCACGATGGCGTCTACCTCGGGCGTGACGATCGGCCCGCCCGCGGCAAGCGAGTACGCAGTGGACCCGGTGGTCGTACACACGATGAGCCCATCGGCGACGAATGAGCTGACCATTTCACCGTCTACCGTGGCGCGCAGTTCGACAACGCGGGCCAGGTCCGTCTTGTTGATCACGGCATCGTTGAGGACGTCGCGGGCGAGCGGTGCGCTGCGCTCGGGGCCGTCGACGGTGGCTCGCAACATCTGACGAGTGCTCTCCGAGTAGTCACCACGGAGGACCGCCGCGGTACCGGATTCGAGTTCGTCACGCGGTGTGGCTGTCATGAAGCCGAGACCGCCGTAGTTCACGCCGAAGACGGGGACATCCTCGCGGGCTGCGTCGGTCGCGATCGACAACAACGTGCCATCGCCTCCTAGCACGATGATGAGGTCGCTGACTTCCGCCAGTTCGCTGCGCGGCACGCCCGATCCAGCGACCAGCCGTCCCGCCTCTTCATCGAGGGTGACGCTGATCCCGCCTGATTCAAGCAGGTTGATGAGGCGGCGGAGTTCGTCAGCCAGGTTCTCGTTGTGGGGCTTCGCGACAATCCCTACTCGGCGAAACGGCGTGGTCATGGTCTGCCGCCTGGGTTTCGGTCATCCGGGACCTGGAGCTGTTCGAGCCACCCGTCGCGCTGGCTGGCCCCGCTGTCGAGCCGCATCTGGAGAAAGCACTCCCAGTTTCCGGCAGGCCCGCGTAGCGGGCTTGCATGGGCCGCCACGATCGACCATCGCAGCGACTGTGCCGCAGCGGCAGCGCGCGCAACGGTGTCGCGCCTGACCCCATCGTCGCGGACCACTCCGCCTTTCTCTACCTCAGATGGTCCAGCCTCGAACTGCGGCTTCACCAGAATCAGTGCGTCTGTGCCTTCGGCGCACACCGCCGTGACCGCGGGGAGCACCTTGCCGACGCCAATGAAGGCGACGTCCATCACGAGCAACGACGGGGGAGCGGGTAACGATGGCAGGTCCCCGGGCTTGATGTGGCGGGCGTTGGTCCGTTCCATCACGTGGACGCGCTCGTCCTGGCGCAGCGACCAGGCGAGCTGGCCGTAGCCGACGTCAATGGCGACAACGGCAAGGGCACCGCTTTGCAGCAGGCAGTCAGTGAAGCCGCCGGTGGAGGCGCCAACGTCCAAGGCGACTCGGCCTGTGGGGTCGATGCCGGAGGCCGCGAGCGGAGTCGCGAGCTTGTCACCGCCACGGCTGACAAAGCGATCGGGCAGGGCAACCTCGAAGGCGGCATCTGCACGGACCTGGCTGCCAGGCTTGTCCGCAGGAGCACCATCCACGCTCACCTGGCC
>JAJCXT010000092.1 GCA_029263295.1 Acidobacteriota bacterium
CTCGCTCGCGGGCCCCGACCAGACGTTCAACGGCGCCTGGGACAACGCCACCGGCGTTGCCGCGATCAGCGCGCTGGCCGACGCTTTCGCGATCGGTGAAGCGCCGCGCCGTTCGCTTCTGTTCCTGGCGTGTGCCGCCGAGGAGAGCGGCTCACTGGGAAGCGCCTGGTTCGCGGCCGACACGCCCTTCGCCCTCAATCGCGTGGTGGCCAACTTCAACATCGACATGCCACAGATCTTCGGCGTGACGAGCGACCTTGCCGCGATCGGTGTTGACACGAACAGCCTCGGCGCCACGCTCCGGGAGGTGGCCGGTGAATTCACCGTCGCGCTGGACGGACGCGATGTCGCCGTGCGGGTAACGGGCGATCCCAACCCCTCGGCCGGTTCGTTCTACCGCTCCGATCAGGTCAACTTCGCCAAAGCAGGCATCCCGGCTCTGTTCATGAACCCGGGAGTCGACTTCGTCAACGATCTCGGATTCGACCCGATTGAATACGAGGCCTCTCGGTACCACCAGGTGACCGACGAAGTCACCGAGGAGTGGGAATTCAGCGGTATGGTGCGCGACCTCGAGATCATCATGGCGACGGTCCGGCGGGTCGATGCGAACGACGCGATGCCGCAATGGAACGCTGGCAATGAATTCGAGACCGCCTGGCGCGCGCTCCACGGGATCGAGGAGTAGCGCCTGCAACAGGAGTCGCGCCGGGACGCCCGGCGGATGGATCTACCAGGTGACACCGGCGACGACATAGAGCGCGCGCCATTTGGCGTCCACGCTGCTGCCCGAATTGTCGATGTCGGACAGCCCGTGGTTGTAGCGGAGGTCCACCGTGAGGGCCCATAGGAACTCATGGAACTCGACGCCAGCACCCAGGATGAGGCCCCAGTCGGTTGCCTTGACGAGGGTCTCACCCTCGACGTCCTCGATCGTGCCGTCCGCATGTCGGCTCGAGCGCAAAGCGTCCATACGTATGCCCATGGCTGGCCCGGCCTGCAGGCTGAATATAGTCCCGCGACGCGAGCCCGGATACCACTTCGCCAGAAGCGGAATCTCCAGGTAGTTCACGCTCAACTTCTCCGACCCCTCGAAGCCGGAATCCTCCAGGTCGATCTCGGCGTGCTTGCGCACGATTAGCACTTCCGGCTGGATGGAGAACTTCCGCGACACTGGCACCTCGAACGAGATGCCCGCGGCGAAACCGAAGTCTCCGTCGAAACCGAAGGTACCCACGCCGGGTAGCGGCAGCTGGCCCGCCAGCGCCGCCCAGGAGGCCCCGGCCTTGATGCCATAGCGGATCTTCTCCCAGGGCTCCTTGGCCCAGCGCGGCGTCTTCTCGTCGGACTCCTGCTCGCCGACGACTACCGGCGGCTCCTGTGCCACCCTCTCATCCGCTTCCTGCGCCCGAGCCGCAGCCGGGGCAACACCCAGCGCAACCAGGGAGAGGATCATCACCGCACGACGCACACCAACCTCCAGAAACTCTTGGTGCGACGTGCTGCCGCGCCTCGTCAGCAGTTTAGCAGCGGCGCCGGGGATCCTCCGCCCTAATCCGCGCCGGGTCTTACAGCCGGCTATCGCGCCGCGGCGGCCAGTTCCCGCAGCAGGCGTGACGTGCGCAGGGAACGCTGCCGCCAGTAAACGCCGATCGGCCCGGCGAGAGCTGGCGGGGCCGCCGCCAACTCGGCCAGTCCTTCGAGCGTAGCCGCGGCGTCCTGCGCCAGCAGCGCCTTGAGCGCGTAGCGACGCTCGCCAGCGCGTAGTGCCACGCCCGCCGTGGCCGCCACGCTCGCCAGGTCGGTGGGCGTCAGAATGAACCCCGCGCGGACCGGACTGAGCAGAGAGCCGATGAACGCCTCGGCGTCGTCGCCGGGAGGCTCCAGGTCAGACGCCGCCTGCAAGTGGGCTGGGAGACCCTCCGGCAGCCGCAGAGCTGCAACCTCGCTGGTGAGCCAGGCTCCTAGCGTTCGTCCCCACGCTACGTACGTCGGACTGCCGATCTGCTCCAGTTTCGCCAGCCAGAGCGGCAGCCAGCTCAACACGTGCTCCCACAGGAACGCCGCGCGCGCGCGTTGCCACGCCGCGCGCGCGCGTTTCGCCGGCGCCTCCACACCGTCCGGGGCGGCGTCTGCGAGGCTCGCATAGGCACCGAGCAGGGTCCCCAGGTGGTCAGGTTCGGGCGGTGGGATCTCGCCAAGCGCCCGCCAGAATCCGGCAATGCGATCGCGTGCCTCACCGCCCATCATGCCCGAGACGTCGAGATAGACGGACGCATACGGATACAACTGCTCCAGGAAGATCGCGTTGTACTCCCAGCCCTGCGGCGTGTCTGGAAGGTCGAGCAAGGCCGCGATGCGCTCGGTCTCGGCGCCAGGTGGCTCCACGAGCACAGCGAGGCAGCGCAGCAGTTCGCTCACGCGTCGACCTCCGGCATCAATCGCCGTCGCGCGACACCGGCTCCGGCAGGCGGTAGGCCTCCCGATTCGGCTTCAGCGGACGGATCAGCCAAAACGGTCGCCGCGTGCCATCCGGGGAGTGCTCGTGCGCACCGCGCGCGCGACCGAGCCATTCCCGATAGACCTCGCGCGAGCGCTCGGTATCAACGGCGATGTCGCCATAGTCGTCACCTTCTCCCGCACGACTCACCCTCACGGCCTGGTGCCAGCAGTGCATGCCGGACACCGGGTCCGGGTGCACGCCGAACGCGAGATTCTGATGTACGCCAACGTCCGTCCACCAGATGCGCGCGGTGTCGGGATCGGACGACTCGAACGGCTGCGCGCCCCGCAGCCGTCGCAGGCCCCAGTTCGAACCGTCGTTGTTCAGGTCGGCCGTCGCCATGAGCTGTCGTTGACCACTGTCGTGCAACTTCCATCGACCCATGTGATGACTACATGCGACAACCCCAGGACGGATCCCCTCGGTTACCCAGGCCTTCACGACGAAGTGGCCGGTCTGCGTCTCGACGCGCACCAGGTCGCCGGTGGCAACGCCAATCTCGCTCGCGTGAGAAGGATGCAGCCACAACGGGTTTGTATGGGCGATCTCGTCGAGCCACTTGGAATTCGCCGAACGCGTGTGGATCTGCACTGGCAACCGGAAGGTCGAAATCAACGGGACCTGCCCGGAGTCCATTCGCTCCGGGTGCACATGGCTCTTGATGTAGGTGGGCAGCGCCGCATCGCGCCAGCCCCACTGCGCCAGCGTCGGCGAGTAGAACTCCAGCCGGCCGCTCGGCGTCGGGAACCCACGCAACACTTCTCCGTCGACGCGCACGCCCACGGCACGCCGCCCGTCCGCATCGGGCTCCGGGGCACCCGTTGGCACGATGTTCACGGGCGCGGGCGCCGGGGCGCTCGTGTAGACGCGGCCGAAGAGATCTTCGGCAAGACCCTCGAGTTGTTCCTCGCCGATGCGCTCCTCGTACAGAGGTCCGACCAACGGCGTGACCTCGAACGCACCGTACTGGCGCATGTACTCGAGCGGCGTCCGCCCCTCGGCGCCAGCCACCTCGGGCAGGCCGGGGACGGAGTTCTCGAAAATGTGCCCGTAGTATTCATCGACCGTGAGCTTCGTTCCCGGGTTGGCCTTGGACTCTGCGAAGCCACGGATTCCCAATTCACCATCGGGATCGATGCGCCAGGTGAGTTCGATCCAGAACTCGTTCTCTTCCCACACTTCACCGGGGTTCGACTGGCGCGTATCGCTGATCTTCTCGCCAAGTCGCTCGCGCGCCGCGCGCATCACCGGCTGGCGAAAGCCCAGCCACTGGGCGTCGTGGGTCTCGTACGAGTGGATGTCATGGCGTTCCGCCCCGTGCCCCATCGGCAAAACATAGTCCGCGAAGTACGCCGTCTCATTCCATGTCGGGGTCAACGCGGCGTACAGACCCACGCGCTTCGGGTCGGTGAGCATCTCGATCCACGCGAAGCCATCAGGGTTGGTCCACACCGGGTTGTAGACTCGCGAGAAGTACACTTCCAGCCGCGCGTCGCGCTCGCGCATGATGTGCGGCAGCAGGAACGAGAGTTCGTACATCGCCAACGGGTAGTCGGCCGGCCAGTTCAACTCGTTCCAGGTTTGCGGGTGCGACGGCACATGGATCGGCTTGGGAACGAACTTGTTCCAGGCGTTGGGGTGCAGGCCGCCTGGAGTGGCTACTGAACCTGTCAGCGCGTTCAGGAAGAACAGGCATCGCGCCACCTGCCAGCCGCCCTCATTACCCGCTCCGGCGCTGCGCCAGTTGTGCGTCGACAGCCGCGTCCCGGCAGTCGACACCACCTGGGCGATCTCGGCGATGACATCGGCATCGAGACCCGATTCCTGCGCGGCAAAATCGAACGTGTACTCGGTGTAAAGCCCCTTGAGCGCCGCCTCGAACCCCGCGAAGCTGGCGTCCTCGTCAGGACGCTCCTTCACCATGTATTCCTGCCAGTTGAACCAGCGCCTCATGAACTCGCGATCGTAGAGGTCGTTCTGGATCAGGTAGTTGGCGACCGCGAGGAGCACCGCGGCCTCCGACCCTGGATAGCTCGCCAGCCAATAATCGGCGTGGGTCGCTGTGTTCGACAGCCTGGTGTCGAACACGATCACCTTGGCGCCGCGCTGGCGCGCCTCGGTAATCCGCTGTGCATGCGGGTTGAAATAGTGGCCAGTCTCGAGGTGCGCCGAGATCAGCAGGATCACATCGGCGTTCGCGTAGTCCGGGCTTGGGCGATCAATGCCCGTCCAGAAAGCGTAGCCGGCCCGAGCCGCAGCCGAGCAGACGTTGGTGTGCGAGTTGTGCCCGTCGACACCCCACGAAGCGATGACGCGCTCGGTAAAGCCATCTTCGCCAGGACGCCCAACGTGGTACATGACCTCGTTGTGACGGTCTTCCTGCAAACAGGTGCGGATCCGTCCGGCAAGGTCGTCGAGCGCGTCGTCCCAGGAGCACCGTTCCCACTTCCCGGCGCCACGCTCACCCACGCGCTTGAGCGGGTAGAGAATACGATCCGGATCGGTGATCTGATTATGTGTGGCAGGCCCCTTGGCGCAGTTGCGGCCTCGCGAGCCCGGGTGCTCGGGGTTGCCCTCGAACTTGCGCACCTGCATGGAGTCACGATCGACGTAGGCGAGCAATCCGCAGGCCGACTCGCAGTTGAAACAGGTCGTCGGCACCAGCATGTAGCGATGCTCTTCGCGTTCAGGCCAGGCACGCGAGTCCAGTTCGACCCAATCGTCCCATCGTTCCTTGGGCGGGAAGCTCGCCAGGTGCACGCGGCTGGGACCCGGGTAGAAGGTCTCGCCTCGGCCTTCGACATCGCGGCGCGCCGCGCTGACTCTGCGTTCGAGTTCGTTGAGGTCAGTCACGTCATCCTCACGCCAAGGGCACCGACTGTCCGGCCTGGACATACGCATGCTCGTGCAGCACCAGACCGACGAGTGCCATAACCGCGCCACCAATCAGCAACCACGGGGCCAGCACGCCAGCAAACAGGAGCACGGCCCCGGCACGGAAGTGGCCACTGTGCCTGCCGCGGGTCATCTCTCTTACCGCCAGGCGAGCATGGGCCGTCGGGTGCGCCAGAGTCACCTCGCCCAGCACGAAGAGCAGATGCACGGCCGAGCTGAGTGCCACCGTCCACAGCAGCGCCACCGGTAGCCGTGATGGAACGTGACCGGGCAACAAGGCGACCACGATGAAGAGCGTCGCCGCGCCGGCCAGCACGGCCTGGACAACCATGTGCGGAGGCAGCAGCGGACTCTGCCAGAGGTCACGTGCTTTGGCCTGTGCGAACAGGTATGCCGTATACACCGCCGTCATGACGGCCAACGGCAGGCCCGGCAGGAGTAGCGCGGACTGCAACTGATGGTTGCCCACGAGGCTACCCAGCAAGTGCCCCATGAGCACCAGGCTATAGCCCGCGATGACATAGGCCCCCTTCACTAGCCAGCTGCGACGTTGGCCCTTCGTGAAGATGTAGTAAAAGCGCTTAGGGTGCTCGAGATCCCAAATCAAGAGCGCTCCCGTGACGCCGAGAAACAACAGCGCCAGCAGCGGAATCACCCACTGCCACAGCAAGTGGTCGGGCGGTATCACGCCGAGGTAGGTCGCAAGCCCGCCGACGAGATAGGCGCCCGCGGCGATAGCTTTGGTCCATGTATAAGCGCTCACACGCCAGTCCCACGGCATCGAGTGCGGTACGTCGTAGGCAAGTACCGCGGCCGCGGAGCTGTTGGGCGCGTCGGGATGCCCGGAAACCACATGCTCACCACCGCTGACCTGCTCGCTCCACATGAACAGGTTGCCGGGAGGGCGCTGCGCGGCGAGCGGATCGAGCGTAGCCTGAGTCGCCCCACGGTAGAACAGCTTGGGGCGAGTCTCCTTCTCCGGCCGGCGAACCGATACCGGGTGGCGCTGCATCATCGCCGCCACCTTCGATGCAGGATCATTCATGTCGCCGACCATGATCGCCTCGGTGGGGCAAACCACCGCACACGCTGGCTCCAGTCCGATGTCCAGGCGGTGAGCGCAGAAGTTGCACTTCTCAGCCGAGTGGTCGTCCGGATTGATGAAGATCGCGTCGTAGGGACACGCGGCAATGCAGGCCTTACAGCCGATGCAAATCGACTTGTCGAAATCGACGATGCCGTCCGGCCGCTGGTGCATCGCGGCCGTCGGGCAAGCGATGGCACACGGCGGGTTGTCGCACTGGTTGCAGCGCGTGACCTGATAGTTGCGCCGCACATGCGGGAAGGTGCCGACGTCGACGTACTTGACGTAAGTTCGGTTCACCGAGAGCGGTACCGCGTTCTCCGACTTGCATGCCGTTGAGCAGGCGTGACAACCGATGCAAAGGGTGTGATCGACGAGCTTGGCCCACTTCTGCTGCGGCGCGCCCTCTTCGACCAGTTGCCTCATGTATCCGGCTACTCTTCCCGCCCCTCAGGGACGTAGCTATAGATCACGTAGAACGACTCGGGCAGCTTGACCCAGATTGCCCAGTCGCGCGTCGGGTCGAGATGATATAGCTCTCGCTCGCATCGACCGCTATCGCTGACAAAGTCGATCTCGCTATCCACGCCGGTCGTCGCCTGCGGACTACAAGCTTTCACGTCGGCCCGTTCGACGAGACGCTGCTCCTCGGTCAGCGGCAATACGAAACCGACCTGGCGCGCACCCGGCTCTCCCGCGACGACCTCGGCGCTGGCACTGACTCGTATCCCCGCCGACATACAGATCTTCGCCGGCGGTGCCGTCCAGGCGAAGCGAACCTGGCCGACAGCCAGGTCGCTATCGATCGTATACAGCGCCCAGCCCTCGTCCACGCCGCGAGCATGAACCTCGAGATCGGTGTAGGGAATTCCTTGGACCGCACCGCTTGACGCCCGCAGATCCGGCCCGCGCGAAGCGTCCCGGCGTACCCAACGCCACCCGTCGCCAAGTTCGGAGAGGTGGTACCGAGAGAATGCTCCACGTCGATATCCAGCGTCGCGTTCGGCCAGCCAGTCGACAGAGACCGGCTCTCCACGCGTCCAGCACAACTCGTCCGCGTTCGCGTAAACGTCGAGTTCGCGCGCGAGCATGCCGGGATTGGCGATCACGGACGGCGGCTGTGAGCCCGGCCCCTGCGCCGCAGCTGTCCCGGCGAGCGTGCCCAAGATCAGGGCCTTCGCAGCGCGACTAACAAACAAATGCACGTGGGCCTCCAAGGTGCTCGAGCGGCCCCGAGACACCGTGCTTTCCGAAGAGTCCGCCGCAAGGCTATCGCGTAGTGCAAGCCGTGTCAGCGCGACAAAGAGGAGGGCGCAGTCCGATAACCTTCATCGCTGGCCCTTAACGGCACGACACGACCGCGAAGCGGTGATTAAATCTCTGGGTAACGTGATGGTAGCAAGCGATCGAACGTGGCCTACCCGTTCGCTGGCGGCGCCCTCGTGCCAATCCAACGCGCCGTAAACCGACGCAACGAATCGGGTGAAACATTCCATTGAGCTCCAGCAACGAGACGCTGAATGCCTGGGTCCGAGACGTAGCCAACCTGTGCCGACCCGATGCCGTCGTCTGGTGCGACGGATCGGAGGCCGAGTACAACCGGCTGAGCCAATTGATGGTTGAAACGGGCACGTACATCGCGCTCGATCCGCAGCGCAAGCCCAACAGCTACCTGTGCCGGTCCGACCCTGCTGACGTCGCGCGTGTCGAGGATCGGACGTACATCTGCTCCGAGCGCGAAGAAGACGCTGGCCCGACCAACAACTGGGCCGACCCGGAAGAGATGCGCGCGCAACTCCGTGGCTACTACGAGGGCTGCATGCGCGGGCGCACGATGTACGTCATCCCTTACTCGATGGGCCCCATTGGCAGCGACATCGCAGGAATCGGCGTCGAGATCAGCGACTCGCCTTACGTGGTGTGCAACATGCACATCATGGCGCGTGTGGGAAATGCGGTACTCGACGTTCTCGGCAACAGCGACGACTTCGTGCGTGGCTTGCACTCGGTCGGTTACCCGCTGACCGACCCCAAGCAGTCCGACCTGGCGTGGCCGTGCAACGCTGACAACAAATACATCTGTCACTTCCCCGAAGCGCGCGAGATCATGTCGTTCGGGTCGGGCTACGGCGGCAACGCTCTGCTCGGCAAGAAGTGTCACGCGCTGCGCATCGCCTCGGTCAAGGCCCGCGACGAGGGCTGGATGGCCGAACACATGCTCATCCTCAAACTCACCTCTCCCGCGGGCGAGGTGAAGTACGTCGCGGCGGCCTTCCCCAGCGCCTGTGGCAAAACCAACCTGGCGATGATGAAGCCGTCGATCCCCGGCTGGAAGGTCGAGACGATCGGCGACGACATCGCATGGATGAAGTTCGGTCCTGATGGGCGCCTGTACGCGATCAACCCGGAGGCGGGCTTCTTCGGAGTGGCCCCCGGCACGAACGACCACTCCAACCCGAACGCGATGCGTTCGCTGGAGTCCAACGCCATCTTCACCAACGTGGCGCTCACCCAGGACGGCGATGTCTGGTGGGAGGACATGAGCGAAGCACCGGAGCAACTCACCGACTGGTTGCGTCGCCCATGGACCCCAGGCGCCGATCGCGCCGCCGCGCATCCGAATTCCCGGTTCACGGCCCCGGCCTCCCAGTGCCCGGTAATCGCTGATGAATGGGAGGACCCGGCCGGCGTGCCGATCAGCGCCATTCTCTTCGGTGGCCGGCGCGACACGGTGGTTCCGCTCGTCACCGAGGCTTTCGATTGGGAGCACGGCACTTTCCTCGGTGCCACGATGTCATCCGCGAAGACGGCCGCCGCAGCGGGCGTCGTGGGCCAGGTACGCCGCGATCCGATGGCCATGCTGCCATTCTGCGGCTACCACATGGGCGACTACTTCGCGCATTGGCTGGCCATCGGATCCCACGAGAACGCGCACCTGCCACGTATCTTCTACGTCAACTGGTTCCGCAAAGACGACGAGGGTCGCTTCCTGTGGCCCGGCTTCGGCGAAAACTCCCGGGTGCTCAAGTGGGTATTCGAGCGGTGTGCCGGCACAGTCGGCGCGGACGATACCGCCATCGGTCGGACACCGACCGCCGGTTCGCTTGACGTGGACGGGCTGGATCTGGACGGCCCACAAATGGCAGAGCTGTTGCGCGTCGATGCAGAAGGCTGGCGCGCGGAACTACCGCTCATCGAAGAGCACTTCGCGCAATTCGGCGACCGGCTGCCGCAAGCCCTCCGTACCCAGCTCGCGTCGCTCACGGAACGTCTGCAGGGAAAGACGACCGCCGGCAGCTAGTAGTGCCGGGCGGCGCGTCGCCCGATCAGCACGACCACTGGGAGAATCCGCGCGGGGACGGCACCGGCTGACGTGGCTGCGTACAGCCGGTGCCATCCACCATCACGCGGTGGCCTTGGGGCCAAAACCTCTTGCCAGGTACCGCTAGCAGGCCTCGATCCAGGCCTCGATCCGGCGGTGCAGATCCTCGAGTCCGTCGCGTCGTGCGCGGTAGATGCGCTGCGCCCCCCGCTGCTCCACCTCGACCAGCCGTGCGGCCCGCAGCACTTTCAGATGCTGCGACACCGCGGGTTGGCTCACCGGTGCGCTCGCAGCCAGTTCCCCCACCGAACGCGGTGCCTCGACGATCCTGTCGAACAGCGCCCGCCGCGTCGGATCTGCGAGTGCCGCCAGCGCCCTAACATCATCCACTACTTATATAAGTAATATCTAATATTCAAAATAAACTCAAGCTCGACCACGACCGGCATAGCTGAGCAGAGCTTGCGGGGGTATCGCCCCCCTGGCCGACCCGCTAGTTCTGGCCTGCGCCAGTAACGACCGGCGAGGCAGTCGCCGCGACCGCCTCGCCGTGCGAAATCGCCCGGTATCCCTCGGCCACCTGGGGCCGTCCCCAGGCGTCATAGAGGTCCGCTATCCAGCCCGCGAACTCAAGAACATCCACATCCTCGGGGCCCCATCGCTTGAAGGCAGCGTTGTAGGCCTTCAGGAGGCACTCTTCACCCTCTATATAGCGATCGAGCGCGGTGAGCGCCCGCCCCTTGCGCGCCAGTGCGTACACCACCTCGGGGTGATCGGTAGGCAACTTTGTGTCGAGGATCGCCATGGTCCGCTCGTAGTGCTCGAATGCCAACGCGACATCCCCGCGATCGAACTCCAGACTGCCTAACTGCCGGTACACATACGCCACCTGAACCGCGCCCTCCCCCCAGACCGCCGTCGAGATTTCCAAGCTCTCGCTCAAGAGCTCCTCGGCTTCGGGAAACCTCTTCATGCCAGTGAGCAGCACGGCGAGATTGCTGATGCTGACCACGACTCCGGGGTGTTGTGCCCCGAGCGTGCGGCGGGATATGGCGAGAGCCTCCCGGTAGAGGGGCTCCGCCTCCTCCAGTTTGTCCCGATCGTGCAACAGGACCGCCAGGTTGTTGAGCGAGGTCGCCACTTCCGGATGAGTATCGCCAAGCACGCGACGCGAAATCGCGAGCGATTCCATATACATCTCCTCCGCGGCGTCATACTCGTCGCGATCGTGGAGGATCGTAGCCACGTTGTTCAGACTCCCGGCCACGTCTCTGTGATCGGGACCCAACACCTCCCTCCGGATCGCCAGCCCATCCCGATAGGCTTGTTCAGCCGCTTCCTCGTCGCCGCGTTCTTGATAGATGTTGCCGAGGTTGTCGAGCGACGTCGCGACATCAGCGTGCTGAGCACCGAAGATGCGTCGTCGCATGGCCAGCGCTTCATCATAGAGTCGCTCGGCACCGTCGAAATCACCGCGGTCGTACCGCACCTCCCCCAGCGCGTTAAGTGTCTCCGCGATCTCTGCGTGATCGCCGCCGAAGAGCTGACGCCGCAGCGTGAGCGCCTGGCGCAGCTGCTCGTCGGCCTCATCGAAACGCCCCAGTCGAGCGAAGGTCTTGCCGATCGTGTATCGGATCACCGCCTCGATTTCGGGGTTCTCCGCGAAAGACGTACCGATCCGGGGAACAGCGTCCTCGACCGCTGCCAGCACGGAAACGTCGCGCCCCAGGCCCTCGATCGGGTCGGCGGCCGCGAGCACTTCCTGGAGGAAGGCGCTGACTGCCACGGCTTCGGCCGCTGCGTGCTCGGCACGATCACGTTCCGCCGCCACCCGTCGTGACTGCAAGAAGATCGTTCCGGTGAGAACGATCCCGAAGAGCATCGCAGTCGCGGCTATGGCTGTGGGGACCCTGTGCCGGCGCAGAAACTTGCCAGCACGATAGCCAAAAGTGTCCGGCTGGGCGGCCACGGGACGACCTTCGAGATGATTCGCCAGATCGTCTGCGAGCTTCTCCACAGATGAGTAGCGGCGTGGCGGCTCCTTGCGCAGAGCCTTGAGCACGATGTTGTCGAGATCGCCACCGAGCTCCCGTCGCAACCGCTCTGGCGTCGCCTGCCGCGCGCGTGCTACCGACTCGGGGCTTATCTCGCGCACTCCTCCGTCGCGTCCCGGCTCCTCGGAGTGCACCTCGACCACGTCGCTCGGACGGTCGGGCTCGGCGGTGCATACGGTGAGCTCCATCTCGTGCAACGGCAGATCGCTAAGCGTGTAAGGGCGGTGCCCGGTAAGCAATTCATACAGGAGCACTCCCAGCGAGTAGACATCGCTCGCCGTGGTCACCGCCTTTCCCTGCATCTGCTCGGGACTCGCGTACTCGGGCGTCATGACCCGAAGCTCCATCACGGTGGGCTCGCGCGTGTCGGAGCTGAGTTCCGGGTTGAGCAGTTTGGCGATGCCGAAGTCGAGCAATTTGGGAACACCATCCGCAGTCACGAGGATGTTTCCCGGCTTGAGGTCGCGATGAACCACCAGGTTCTGGTGCGCGAGCCTTACGGCATCGCACACTGACCGGAACAGCCTGATGCGATCTCTCAACGGCAGCCGGTTGTTGTCACAGTAGTGGTGCAGCGGCTCGCCCTCGATGTACTCCATGACGAAGTAGGGCAAGCCATCTTCGGTAGACCCACCATCGAGAAGCCGCGCTATGTTCGGATGGTCGATCGATGCGAGAATCTGCCGCTCACTGCGAAAACGCTGGAGCATTTCGTCGGTGGCCATGCCTCGCCTTATGACCTTGAGCGCCACCCTGAGCTGAAACTCGTCGTCATCGCGCACCGCCAAGTACACCGAGCCAGTGCCCCCGCGCCCTACTCGACGGACGACCCGATAGGGTCCGAGACGCTTGCCCACCAGCGGTGCATCGGCCTCGAGCGAAAGGACCGCCGCCGCGTCCGCGCCTGGCGGTCGGCTCATGAACGTGCCGGCCTCATCGTGCGAAGAGAGGAGCGACTCGAGCTCGACACGCAACGTGGAGTCGTCGCCGCTGACCTCTTCGATGAAGTCCTGCCTTTCCTCGCCACGGCGCTCGAGCGCCAGCTGGAACAGGTCCTTGACCTCGTCCCAGCGGTCCTTCTTCATCCAGACGAACTCCTGGTCAACTCACGATGCATCCACGCGCGGGCGGTCGCCCACTCGCGTTTCACCGTCGCCGGCGACACGCCGAGCACCTCGGCGGTCTCCTCGATCGTGAGGCCGCCAAAATATCGGAGCTCGACCAGACGCACTGCACGAGAATCGAACTCCTCCAACCTGGTCAAGATGTCATCCAGCACTACCAGGTCAACGCTCCGCCTGGAACGCGGAGTCAACGAGTCCTCGAACTCGACGATCGTCACGCCGCCGCCGCGCTTGGCCGCTTGACGCCGCCGCGCATAGTCCACCAGTATGCGCCGCATGAGCTGGGCCGCGATACCAAAAAAGTGCGCTCGGTTACGCCAGTGGACCCGGGTCTGATCAACAAGCCTCAGATAGGCCTCGTTTACCAGCGCAGTCGCCTGCAAGGTGTGCCCCGGTTTCTCTCCGACGAGTTGGCCGCTAGCGATCCTGCGAAGTTCTTCATAGACGGCCCGCAGGAGCTGGTCACGCGCTCCCACCTCGCCGCCATTCCAGGCGATCAGGAGCTGCGTAACGTCAGTATTGTCGGCCGACTCAGACATGGGTTCCTCGGGGTCGAGCGCGAGTTTAGCAGGCTAAGGAACGACCCCTAGAGCCGCCCAGGCATTGAGTCATCCGCGGAAGAAATCGAGGCTACCGGACTCTTTTCGTCGAATCGGCAGTTTTCTTGAGCCGATTCGCGACTGGTTTGCGCGTTGTCTTATGAGGCTTGTACGGCGTTCTGTCGTAGAACGCCCGCATACCTGGCACAAAGTCTCGCTTTGGGAGGTCGGCGGAGCGCGATTGCAGGGGTCTTCGTCGCGCCGAGTCGGCCTCCCTATCCACGGCCCGGAGTTCCTGACGCGGAACTCCGGGTCGTCGAATCTCAGCTACCCGCGCTGCTTCCTAACTGAGCGGCAAGACAACGAGGCCGTCGCGGAGCTTCGGCTCGAACCAGGTGCTCTTCGTAGGCATCATCTCGCCGGCATCGGCGACCTCGAGGACCTCATCGAGCCCTGTTCGATAGAACGAGAACGCCGCGACATGTTCGCCGGAGTCCACGCGACGTTCGAGTTCGGCGACACCGCGAATGCCGCCAATGAACTCGATGCGAGAATCGGTCTGTTGATTCGTGATTCCCAGCAGAGGGGCGAGGCAGTGCTTCTCCAGCAGGTTGATATCGAGTCGGCCAACGGGGTCCATGGGGATGCGATCCGGGCGGATCACGAGTCGGTACCACTGGCCGGCACAGTAGAGCCCGAACACGCCAGAGCGCTCCGGCTCGACGGCCGCGGCGGCTGGCTCCACATCGAAGCTCTCTGCCAGCCCCGCCAGCAATCCATCCAGGTCACCGTCACCCAGCGTAGACACCACCCGATTGTAGGGCAGGATCTGGACTTGGTCGTGGGGGAAAAGCACAGCCAAGAACCAGTCTGCAGGAGCGACATCGGTGTCCTCGAGCCGTTGGGCTGCCCGCCATTCGGCCAGCTTCGCCGCCGCCGCCGAGCGATGATGCCCGTCGGCCATGTACACCGCTGGCATCGCGTTGATCGCGCCCGCAAGGGAGGCGATCGAGTCCGGATCGGCGATCACCCACAATTCGTGCCGGATCCCATCCGCGGCTTCGACAACAGTGTCGGGAGGTCTCGAGCTCAGCTGTGCGATCTCGGCGTCGAGCGCGGCCTCGGCGCGGTACGCGAGAAAGAGGGTACCCGCGTGGGCATCCAGCGCGTCCGCGTTGCGGGCCCGATCCTCCACCTTCTTGGCGTTGGTCAGTTCGTGCTGTTTGATCCGGCCATCGAGATACGCTGCGAGGCTAGCCGCAGCCACCACGCCCGTCTGGACGTGCGCACCCATCGTGAGCCGGTATAGGTACAACGACGGCGTCTCTTCGCGACGCAGGAGCCCCTGCTCGACCAACCTGTCGAGATTCGCGCGCCCTCGAGCGTGAACTTCTGCGGCATGCGGGTCGACACCCGGCGGGAAATCGATCTCCGGCTTGGACACGTGCAAGAAAGAATCAACGTTGTCGCCGACAAGAGCGCGCGCTTCCTCGGTGTCCACGACGTCGTAGGGCGGAGCCGCAACGCTGGGAGCACGCTCCGGACAGACGCGGAGACCGCGGAATGGACGGACGATATCGGTCATGGCTTGATCTCTTGCCTGGGCTACGACCCTGGGCGGAAAGCGGTGATGTGTTCTGGATCGGTCGCGAGACAAGGTCCCCCGATCAGATCGATGCAATACGGCACAGCCGCGAATACCGCATCGAGGCATTCGGAGATGGCCTTTGGGCTGCCAGGAAGATTGATGATCAGGCAACTGCCACGCGTGCCGGCCGTCTGCCGCGACAGGATCGCGGTGGGCACGAAGCGAAGCGACTCGGTACGCATCGCTTCGCCGAAGCCTGGCAGCATGCGTTCGCACACCGCTGCGGTCGCCTCTGGCGTCACGTCGCGCGGTGCCGGTCCCGTACCGCCAGTGGTGATAACCAGGCAGCAGCCCGCTTGATCACTCAACTCGATGAGCGTCTCGACGATCAGCCCTGTCTCGTCGGCCACGATGTGCGCGATCACGTCGATCGGACTCTTCAGCACGCGATCGAGGTAGGCGCGCACCGCGGGACCGCCGCGATCCTCGTACTCACCACGGCTGGCGCGATCCGAGACAGTAACGATGCCGATCTTGGCAGGGGCGGACAATCAATCCTCCGGCCGGCTGGACGGTTGCGACTAGCCGAACAAAGATACAACCCCACGCGACAACAGATTACCCGCCACGCACCGCTGGAGAACTCGTTGAAGAACATCCGCCTTCTACTCGTTGTTACCGTCGCACTTCTCGCGGCGCCAGTGTTGGCGGGCCCGGGTCGTGGTGCGCCCGCCGCCCAGCAACCGGCCACTGCTCCCAACCTCGTGGATGCTCTGCGCTGGCGCAACATCGGTCCTGCCAACATGACAGGCCGCATCGCGTCGATCGACGCTCTCGAGTCGGATCACCGCGTCGTACTCGTGGCATCCGCCTCGGGCGGCGTCTTTCTGAGCACCAACGCGGGAGTTACCTGGGACCCGATCTTCGACAGTGCCGATGGCGCGGGCTCGATCGGCGCGGCGGTCTTCTTCCAGGGGAATCCGGACGTCATCTGGGTTGGCACCGGCGAAGCCGCAAACCGCAACAGCTCAGGGTGGGGCGACGGCGTCTGGCGAACTACCGACGGCGGGGCAACCTGGACTCACGTCGGGCTCACGCAGACAGGTCACGTTGCCGAGATCGCGACCCACCCCACCGACCCCGACATCGCGTATGTCGCATCGCCTGGCCATCTGTGGGGCTACTCGGGCGACCGCGGCCTGTACAAAACCAGTGATGGCGGCGCCACGTGGGAGCAGCTCTCGAAGGGGCTCCCTGACGACGGCAGGACCGGCGCGAGCGACGTCATCATGGACCCGAACGACCCGAACGTCCTCTACGCGGGCTTCTATCACCGTATCCGCCAGCCAGCCTCGATGTCCTCCGGTGGCGAGCAGGGCGGACTCTTCAAAAGCACTGATGCGGGCGCGACCTGGGCTCGGCTCACGGCCGGACTCCCCACCGTGACGGGCATGATCGACATTGCCATTCACCGCACCGATCCGCGCATCGTGGTGGCCGCGGTAGAAGCCAGCGACACGATCCCGTACTTCGACGAAGAAGGCGGAGCACCGGACAACCCTGGCGGCGGCATCTACATCTCTCGCGATGCCGGAGCCACTTGGCGTTGGTCGCTGCGCACCAACGTCCGGCCGTTCTACCACGGTCAAGTCGCCATCGACCCGCTCGATCCGAATCGCATTTATTCCGTCGGGCGAGAGTTCAAGGTCACCAAGGATGGCGGCAAGACCTGGGTTTTCCGTTGGTGGGGCGGCGGCGGCGACGATCACGATCTCTGGATCGCGCCCTACGATGGGTCCATCCGCTACATGGCCACGGATCAGGGCGCGTACTTGACCATCGACGACGGCGCCACCGTCGTGAATTTCGACAACATGGCCATCGGCCAGTACTACAAGGTCGGAGTGGACATGCGCGATCCGTACTGGGTCGGTGGCGGCCTGCAGGACAACGCCATCTGGATGGGGCCGAGCAACTCGCGCGAGAGGCGCGGCATCCTCAACATGCACAACACGTGGCTCGCCGAAGGTGATGGCTTCGCCACATGGTTCGACCCCACCGACTGGCGCACTGTCTACGGCGTGAACCATGTGGGATTCGCGATTCGTCTCAACACCGAGACCCGCGACCATGCCTTCATCACGCCGACTCCAGAGACGGTCGCGAACTTCGCGGATTATGTCGATCACGAATTCCCCGAGGAGCCCATCCGCTACACGATCTACCCGGGTGAGCACTGGTTCGGGTACGGGCGGCCCGAACGGCCGCTGCTGCCACCGCAGTTCCGCTTCAACTGGAACAGTCCGTTCCTGATTTCACCGAACAGCCCGCAGGTCGTCTACTTCGCCGGCAACCACCTGTTCCGTTCGACCGACCGTGGCGACACCTGGAAGATCATCAGCCCCGACCTGAGTACCAACGACCCCGAACTCCGCGACCCGACTCTGCAAGGTGGACTGACGCGGTCGGTAACCGGTGGGGAGAATCACTTCACGATATTCACGATCGCCGAGTCGCCGCGGAATCCGTCGCTGGTCTGGGCCGGCACCGACGATGGCAACGTCCAGATCACTCACGACGGCGGCGCTTCGTGGGAGAACGTACGCGACAACGTCCCGGGGATGCCTGAGCGCGCTTGGGTCAACAAGATCGAGGCGTCCCACTTCGCCGAGTGTCGCGCTTACCTGACGCTCGACAACCACCGCGCTGACGACTTCCAGCCGTACGTCTATCGCACCGACGACTGTGGCGACAGTTGGGTGAACATCGGCGCAAGCCTGCCCGACGACGGCGGCAGCTACGTGACCATCGAAGACCCGGTAAGCCCCGACCTGTTGTTCGTCGGCACCGAGTGGGGGGTGTGGACTAGCGTCGATCGCGGGCACAGTTGGGCGCGACTGGCCAACGGCCTGCCCAAGGTCGCTGTGCGGGATCTGGTAGTCCATCCCCGCGACGGCGACCTCATTGCCGGCACTCACGGCCGCAGTATTTGGATCCTCGACGACATCACGCCGCTGCGACAAACCCGCCGAGATGTACTCGCGGAGTCGACATGGCTGTTCGAACCACGACACGCAACCCGTTGGGTCCGCATCAACCTGGGCCGTAAGCAGCAGTACTTCCTGTTCAGAGGCGAGAATCCACCTCGCGGCGCGCTCCTCAATTTCCTGCTCGCCGACGCCAGTGACGACGTGTCGTTGACGATCGAGGAACTGGCGGGAGACCGCAGGGTGGCGCTTCCCTTCGAGCCTCGGTCCGGCATGAACCGGGTGACCTGGGACCTGACCTTCGCGCCGTCAGTGAACGACCGGACCGAGTTCGAGCGCCGCCTCAACGCGGCCGTCGAGACGCTCCGCCAGCGCGTACCGCAGGGTCGGCAGAACGCACTCGACGATGCGGCACAGCGACTGGCGTCCATCGACGCGGGCGCCGAGGGCGTCGATCGTGACCTCAACTCCGTACGCAATCTCCTGGTACGCGAATACGGGGCCTACGCCTCAGGCAGATCGTTGTTCCCCGCCAAGATCGCCGGCCGTGCCGCCGAGCCTGGGACCTATCGAGTCGTATTGACCGCCGGTGCGCTGGTCCTGGAGCAGCGCCTCGAGATTCGTGACGACCCGCTGCGGGACAGCACTCACCAGTAAGGGGCGGACAAAGGGGCCCGCCGCGCAAGACTGGACTTGCCGCGGGGAGGGTCCGCGGCGCACTCTCGTAGGGAGTCCATCCCCCACGAGCCGAGATCATGCGCAGAGCACTCCTCATCGCACTCGCGGTTGCCCTCGCGGCGACGGCAGGCCGTACACGTGCGCAGGATCAGCGTCTCCCCCGACCCTCCGTCACCCTGCATGGTGCCGCCGACACGAGCACGGTCCCGTTCGAGAGCTACCGCCGCTGGATGGTCGTGGAGGCGCGCGTCGCCGGATCGAAGCCACTCAGGTTCATCCTCGATAGCGGCGCGCCCATCGTCGTGCTCGCCAGCCGTGATCTGGGGGAGCAACTACCGCTGCAGATAATCGGCCAAGCGCGACTAGGAGGAGTGGGCGACGGTGAATCGGCCACCGTGGCGCTCGCCGCAGGCGTAAAGGTCGAACTTGACGGCGTGACGATCGAGAACGCTTCGATGGCGGTCGGAGCGGCGGGCGAAGCAATCGCCGGCATGGACGGCATCCTCGGAGGCTCGCTCTTCCGCAACCTCGTGGTGGAGATCGACTGGGAATCGTCTCTCCTGACTCTGCACCATCCGGCTGGATTCCAGTACACGGGCAACGGCGTCGTGCTGCCGCTGTCGCTCCTGCCGAGCGGCCATCTGCTCGCCGAAGGCATCGTTGCTCAGGGAACGACCGCGCGCACCGCGCGCCTCCTAGTGGACACGGGCGCCGGCCACGCGCTTTCGCTCGAGCCCAGCCTTCTCGAACCGAAGGAACCACTGAGTAACCTGATCATCGGGTGGGGCTCGAACGGTGTCGCTCGCGGCGATATCGGGATGGTGGAGCGTCTGCGTCTGGGGGGCGTGGAGCTACGCGACGTGATCACTTCGTTCCCGGCCAGCGGCCCCTGGTCAGGCATGGGCGACGCTCAGGGCGAGACGATCCACGGCAACATCGGGCAACGCATCCTGCGCCGCTTCCACGTCATCTTCGACGTGCCCGGAGGGCGGCTGATCCTGGAACCCGGGCCGACATTCGGAGATCCCTTCGTGTTCGACACCACAGGCCTGGCGTTCGCACCATGGTCGCCCGGTAGCGAGGAGCTAGAGATCGTCGAGGTCATCCCCGGATCGCCCGCGGCAGAGGCAGGGATCCGTGCGGGCGACATTGTACTGGCCATCGACGGTCGCGGGGTGGCCGAGATTCACCCGGGAGACGTCGAGATGATGTTGTGGGGACCGCCAGGCGGCGAAGTCGAGATCGCCGTGCGGCAGAACGGCAGGCAGCAGCGGCATCGGCTCACGCGCCGCGCGCTTCTGCGCTAGGAGGCCGTGGTTAGAGTCCGATGGTCTCCTAGATGCCTGTGAGAAAGAAAACACAGACTCCCTCCCGCCAGACTCCCCCCGCTGCCGAAACGGGTATAGGATCGGCGCGAGCGCTCCTAGGGGTAGCGAGCGCTCGACTACCGAAGAGGAGTGGGAATGTCTGAGCCGTGGCTGTGGTGCACCTGTACGACCGCCCGCGTTTGGGGCGAAAGCCTGGCCAGTTCATCGGACTGGCTCGCCGCGCTCGTAGAGGCTTCGCGAGAAGGGGCCGACGCGGCATCGGGCTTCGCCGAGCCGTGCACTGCTGACAACGAATCGAGGTCGGCTTCGTACGGCGCCGCCCGAGGTTCGACACTCGACACGACGACGACGCGCATCCCCGCGCTCTCGGCCGCCACGCGAAGCTCTTAGACCAGGAGTCAGACGCGGCCACGATCCGCGTACGTTTCGTCGGCAACCCAACCTGGCCTCGACACCGTACGGTAAACTCCGTCTGGGGAGGCGATACCGAAGACCCTTAAGGTGGGGAAACCATGAAGAAACTGTGGGTGCTGGTGACGGTGTTGCTCTTGTTCGCCTACGCGGAGCCTGTGCTCGCCCAGGGCGGCAAGCTGCAGGCGCAGGGTGTCTACATCGGCGGTAGTGGTGGCGTCGGCCTGACGAAGCTCGACTTCGACGACATCAACCTGCTCGATGATTCTGCGGTTGTATGGAAGGCCGTAGTTGGTTTTCGCTGGCGCCATTTTTCGGTCGAGTTCGACTACCGCTCGATGAGCCAGGTAAAAGCCGTGTTCCCGGGCAGCGAACTGACCGCCGAGTCCAACGGATTCACGGGGTCTGTGCTCCTCATCCTGCCGCTCGGCCCGCTGGACCTCTTCGGTCGCGGCGGCGGGCATCGCGCGACGTCTACCGTCGGCTTTGGGGATGCCCTCACAGAGACGAAGGAATGGTCGCTCGTGTACGGCGGTGGTATCGGTATCAGGATCGGCAGTTTCGCTCTCCGGGCCGAGTACGAACGTCTCGACCTCGAGGCCATCGCGGAACTGAATCAGGTCACCGGCGGTTTCACGGTCGCCTTCTAGGCCCCTGGCACCGCCGATCCTGCGACTGGGTCCATCTGGACCCGGTCGCGGACCCATCGCCGAGCGCGCTTACTCGTAGCGCAGAACCTCCATCGGATCGATGCGCGTCGCTCGTCGGGCCGGAATCCACACGGCGAGCAATGCCACGCCGAGGAAAATCGCGGACACGATCGCGAACGACCCGGGGTCAGTGGGTTCGATCTCGTAGAGCATCGACTCCAGCGCGCGCATGAGGAAGAGGGACCCGCCGATACCGGCAATGAGGCCAATAATCGCCAGGCCCATGCCCTCGCGCAGGACGCCGGAGAGAATCTGCCCGACCGGAGCGCCGAGCGCACGTCGGATCGCCGTATCCCGAACGCCCTGCTGCACCATGTAGGCGAGCATCCCGTAGATCCCGACCGCCGCCAGCGTTAGCGAAAGCAGCGCAAACGCCACCACGAGGCTGGCGTAGAAACGCGGCTCGGCGACGGAATCTGCCACGCGGTCGCGCACCGTCGACGCGCTGATGACCAGTACCTGAGGATCGATCTCACGTAGTGCCGATCGTACCGCTGGCAACACGCTCAGCGGCGCGGGGTCGGTGCGGATGAGAACCTGAGCGGTGCGAAATAACATCGGCACCATCTGGGGCGGCGCCTGCCTGTAGGGTAGGAAGATATCGGCCTGGGGCGCCGGATCGACTCCCGCGGTCCGCGTATCGTCCACGACACCGACGATCTCGAGCCGCTGCCCACCGATGAAGTCCAGTTCTTCGCCGACCGGGTTCGGGTCGCCGAACATCGCTTCAGCACCGGTTCGACTGAGCACGGCCACCGGACGACCTTCGGGCCGGTCATCGCGATTGAGTACGCGGCCTTCGGCGGCTGTGACACCAATGGCATCGAAGTAACCGGTCTCCACCATGCGCACGCCGACTGGCACGGGACGGGCGTCGGGGTCAGGCGCTTCGTCGCGCGATTGGGCCGAGATGCCAATGCGAATGTTCGCTGGCGCATAGGGCGTCTGGTTGGCCACCGCAGCCGACATGACTCCTGGCAACGTCTCCAGACGCTCCACCAGAGCGTCGTAGTAGCTGAGGTGCGACTCGGCATCCGGGTAGGCTCCGGCGGGCAGACTGATGTTGAGGTGCAGGAGGTTCTCTGGATCGTATCCAACATCGATCGAGGTGAGCCGAATGAAGCTCGAGACCAGTAGGCCTGCGCCCACCAGTAGCACCACCGCGAGCGTGATCTCCACGGTCACCAACAACCGCCGGAAGCCACTGCGCCCGAGGCCCGTTTCGCTCCCGAACTCTGCCTTGAGCGCCCGATTGAGATCTAGCTTGGCAGCAGCACGAGCCGGCAACAGCCCGAAGACAACCGCCGTTGCCGCCATCACGAGCAGCGTGAAGCCAAGCACCCGTGGGTCGATGGAGACCTCGTCGAGGCGAGGAATGAACTCTGGGCCGAGCGAACTGATGGCGCGGAGCCCGAATACGGCGACGGCCAAGCCTAGCAATCCTCCGACCGTGGTCAGCAGCAGGCTCTCCGCCAGGGTGTACCGCACCAGGCTCCCCAGCCCAGCGCCGATAGCCGCACGCACCGCGGTCTCTTTGCGCCGCTCTACCGAGCGCGCCAGGATCAGGTTGGCGATGTTGGCGCAGGCAATGAGGAGAACAAACCCCACCGCGCCCATCAGCATGAGCAACGGCCCACGCACCGATCCGACCATCTGCTCCTGCATGGGCATGACGTCAACGACGGACACCGGGGTATCGGCGGTCGCAGCGGGATTCTGCGCGTCGAGCCCGGCAAGGAACGTCTTGCCCTCGTCCTCCGCCATCGCCGGCGAAACGCCGGCGGCGAGACGTCCGATCACGCGGCCCCACATTTCCATGTGCGCCTCGGGACCTTCTGGGCCGCCGCCACCGCCCTCCGGCCCGCCGTCCCCGCCGGGCCCGCCAGATCCATCGGGACCGCTCTCGGTCCTCGTCGCTCGGCGCTGCCCCTGTGTCCCTGAGGGCGGCGGTGCATCCGCTCCGACTGAGATCAACATGCTCTCGGGCGGCGTGGCGAGCATCGGCACCCAGTACTCGATCGACGCGTCAGGAAACGCGAACCCAGCAGGCATCACGCCGAGGATGTTGCGCAGACGGGAGTCGAGCCGCAGCGTCGTACCGACGATGTCTGGATCGCCGCCAAAGTACCGCTGCCACGCCCGATAGCTGAGGAGGATGCCGGCATCGTTACCGGGCAGCTCAGCGTTCGGCGCGAACGCACGGCCGTGGATCGGTTCGGTGCGGAGAATGCCGAACAGAGTCGGCGACACCGCGACACCGTTCACACGGGCCGGCTCGTCGAAGCTGGTGACGGTCGCGGACTCCATCGAGTACATGGCGAGCTGGTCGAACGATCTTCCGTTCTCACGCCACTCGAGAAACAGACCCTGCGACGTCCCGGCAGGCCCCTCGCCATCGAGATCGTCACTCGATTGCTGCAGCACCACAATGCTGTCGGGGTCGCCGTACGGCAGCGGCGACAGCAGCACGCCGTCCACGACGCTGAAGATCACCGTGTTGGCCCCGATGGCCAGCGCCAACGTAATCAGCACGATCACCGTGAAGGACGGTGTACGGATGAGAGCTCGGCCAGCATGACGCAGGTCGCGAACGAAGTGCATGAGTGTCTCCTGTCCCTTTCGTTTTTGCAGAGTCGGTATCCCGTAAACGGTGCCGGAAATACTGATGGCGTCGCGGCACGCCCACCAGGTAGCGCGCCAGCTGCCCATGGAGGCAAGACGCAGGCGGAAGAGCTCCGCGACGTCGCCCTCGACCAGATCGCGGTAGCGCGCATCGCAGAGCTGCCGCAGTAGCCACCGCGCTGGCGATGGTGCCGGCACCGCTGCGATCGCTCCGCCGTCAGCCATCGTTGGCCTCGGTCAGCCGCCAGAGCGCTGCGCGGGCATCGCGGGCGCTCGCCAAGGTGTCGCTCCCCTGGTCGGTGAGCCGGAACAGACGCTTGCGGCGCCCGCCCTGCTTGGCTTCACCTCGGCCCATCCGCGAGCGCACGAATTCCTTACGCTCGAGCCGCTCGAGTGCGGAATAGACCGCCCCGAGAGTGACTCGCCGGCTCGCGTTCGCCTCGATGGTCTGCTGGACGGTAACCCCATAGGCATCGTCGCCCTGAGCCCGCACCGCGAGCATCACCAGTTCCTCGAGTTCGCCCAGATGATCCCCTTTCATGCCAGATCAGATGCCCCGTCGAGTCGAATAGTCGAGGGTTTGTTCTGCAAATGCGAAGTTCGCTCCAAGGAACTTTCTAGAGGCAGCGCCCGTAGGCCAAGTAGAGTGGCTCGCCCTTGAACGGTGAAGGGCCGCTAAATATGCTCCGGCCACCCTTGTTCATGTGATCTGTAGAGGTATCGATGCTGAAGATCCGCGATCTGGTGAAGGTCTACCCGGGCCCGGTGGCCGCGCTGCAGGGCATCAGCCTGGATACCGCGCCCGGTATGTTCGGACTGCTCGGACCCAACGGCGCCGGCAAGACGACGCTAATGCGCATCATCGCCGGACTGCTCGAGCCGACCTCGGGCGCGGTGAGTTTTGACGGTGCCGACGTCGTGGCGAACCCACGCGACGTGTGGGCGCAACTGGGATACCTGCCTCAGGACTTCGGCTTCCCACCCCATATGACGGGCGAGGCGGTCCTGCGCTACCTGCTCAAGCTCAAAGGAGTCGAGGCGGCCGCCGGAACCAAGCAGCTGGTGGCGCAGTTGCTGGAACGCGTCAACCTGGCCCACGCCGCGAAACGCAAGGTCAAGGGGTACTCGGGCGGCATGCGACAGCGCCTCGGCATCGCCCAGGCGCTGGCCGGCGACCCGAAACTGATTATCGTCGACGAACCGACCGCCGGGCTGGACCCGGAGGAGCGGCTGCGCTTCTACCGACTGCTCGCCGAGCTAGCGGAGAACCGCACGGTCCTGCTCTCGACCCATATCGTCGAGGACGTGTCTGTGCTGTGCCCGCGATTCGCGGTAATCGCTGGCGGCCGGTTGGTGGCCCAGACGACGCCCGCAGAAGCCCGCGCCGCAGTGGCCGGCACGATCTACGAGGGCGGTGTTGATGCCGGTGATCTTGCCGAGTTCGAGGCCCGCTGGCGGGTCACGCAGGCCATTCTCGTCGAGGGTCGCAACCGCGTCCGCGTACACGTTCCCGATGGCGGCCCGCCTGATGGATTCGCGCCGATCGATGCCACGCTCGAAGACGCGTACCTGGTGCTCATGCGCGAGGCTGCTCGCCAACGCGAGGGCGCGGCTTGAACATCGGGCGCGTCGTAGAGGTCGGGCGCCACGAACTCGCGTTCACGGTCCGCCGGCCGATGCTGTGGGTGTTGATCGCCATCCTCGGCCTGCTGGTCTGGGGCCTGTCGGCAGGTGGGGTGACGATCTCCAGCGGCGACTCGCAGGTGGGTGGCACCGAGGCCCATATCACCTCCCAGTTCTCGCAGGCACTCACCCTCTCGATCACCATCCTCACCCTCTACGGCTTCTTCCTGGCAGTCGCCGCCGGCATGGCGATCATTCGCGATGACGAACACAAACTCGGTGAGATCCTGCACGCCACCCTGCTCACTCCGGCCGAGTACGTCTGGGGCAAGTTCCTGGCGGTCATGGTCGCATTCGCGGGTGTTGTAGCAGCGCACCTGAGCCTGGCCGCGTTCTTCAATCATGCCCTCGCGGACGCCGCTTCGGCCGAGTACATCGGCCCCTTCTCGCTGGCGAACTACATCGTCCCGGCGCTCGCCTTCGGCCTGCCGGTGATCGTGTTTCTGGGCGGAGTGGCGTTCGCTACTGGCGAGATCACGCGACGGCCGATCCTGGTTTTCCTGTTCCCGGTCGTGGTCATGTTCGGCACGCTGTCGTTTCTGATCTCATGGTCGCCCGACTGGCTCGATCCGGCGATCAATCGGTTGCTGATGATGGTGGACCCGAGCGGCTACCGCTGGCTGAATGAAACCTGGCTGAAGGTCGACCGCGGAGTCGAGTTCTACAACAGCGGCGCGATCGGGTTCGACGCGGGATTCATCCTCAGTCGAATCGGTTTCATCCTGGCCGGATTGGCGGCGGTGGTGGCCAGCCAACGGCACTTCGCACGAAGCCTGTCTGGCACTCCCGAGCCAGGTCGGCTGAGCCGCTTCGGACAGGCGATCGCGGGCCGTGTCTGGCGCCGATCCCGTGACGCGGGCGCCGTGATCACCGTCGCCCCGACGCGCAGGCCGCTCGCCGACCTCAGCATGACGACAGTCCCTGTCGGGTTCTTCCGGACCATCAGCACAATCGCCGCCTCCGAAGTGCGCGAACTGCTCACGCGGCCCGGGCTTTACCTGTTCGTGCCGCTCATCATGATCCAGGCGACCGGCAATATCGTGACCTCGGTGGCGGCCTTCGACGCCCCGGCACTGCTGACTCCGGGCGCCATGGCGGGTCAGATGCTCAATACACTAAACCTGCTCGTCTGCTTCCTGCTGCTGTTCTACATGGTGGAGTCGCTGCAGCGCGAGTTCTCCACCGGGTTCGCGCCCATCTTCTACTCGACCCCGGCGCGGACCAGGGCCATCCTGATGGGTAAGGCGCTGGGCACTAGCCTCGTCGGCGTCGTAATCGTGGGCGCCATGATGGTTCTCTGCCTTGTGATCCTGCTGTTTCAGCAACTGGCGCACGGCAGTCCGGTGGCGCTGAGCGCATGGCCGTTTATCGTGACCTGGGGCGCCGTACTCGTGCCGACGTTCATCGTCTGGTGTTCGTTCGTCCTGGCGGTATTCGGACTCACGCGCAACCGCTACACCACCTACGCCGTCGGTATCGTGGCGATCATCTACACGATCTACCGGCAGGTCTTCAGCGATGGTCTGACCTGGCTGACCAACTGGCTCGGTTGGAGCGCGGTCGTCTGGAGTGACATGGGCCTCTTCCCGCTCAACGGCGGCCCGCTCCTGTGGAACCGACTGTTCGTCCTGTCGCTCGCCGTGTTGTTGGTGACGCTCGCCGTGAACTGGTACGGACGTCGCGACCACGACCCGCAGCGGATCTTCCAGCGTCTCCAGCCGAAGGCGTTGCTGTGGTCGGTCGGGCGCCTGTTGCCGGCGCTGATCGTCCCGCTAGGACTCGGGATCTCGCTGTGGCTGAACGTCGAGAGTGGGTACCAGAGCGAGGGTCAGGAGCGCCTTCAGAAAGACTACTGGCGCCGCAACTTCGCCACCTGGCGCGACTCGAAGCAGCCCGGCCCGGAGCACGTGGAACTCGATGTCGAGTTGGACCCGGCCCGGCGCTGGATGCGCGTCGAGGGTACGTATCGACTGCAGAATCAGCACGATGTCCGCCTCGATTCGTGGGCCATGACGCCGGGATTCACGGAGGAACTTACGTGGACTCTCGCCGGCGAAGAGTTCGAGGCCGACGATCGCGCCGGGCTGCACGTGTTCGATCACCCCCTCGATCCCGGGGAGACCGTCGAACTCGACTTCGCCTACGAGCGGTTCTTCCCGAAGGGGTACAACCGCACCGGTGGGGGCGCCGGCGAGTTCGTCCTCGATGCCGCCGTCGTGCTCACGTCGTTCGGGCCCCAGTGGGTGCCGATGATCGGCTATCTCGAGCAGGTCGGGATCGACGAGGACAACAGCTTCGAGCCGCGCGAGTACCCGGACGACTTCCATGAGGGCATCACCCCCAACGGCTTCGGCTTGCAGGGGCGACCGTACACGACGCGCATCCGCGTCACCGGACCCGAGGAGTTCCAGTTCAACTCCGTCGGCGTCCTGACCGAGTCGAGTGTGAGCGACGGCCGCCGGACCGTGGTCTGGGAAAGCGACCACCCGGTGACGTTCTTCAACCTCGTCGGCGGGCGCTGGGACGTGCGCGAGGGCGATGGGACGGCCGTCTACTACCATCCTGAACATACCTACAACATCGACGAGATCAGCGGGGCGCTCGATGCCGCCCGCAAGTACTATTCGGAGTGGTTCTACCCGTATCCGTGGCAGCTGCTGAAGTTAAGTGAATTCCCCGCGCTGGCCGGCTACGCGCAGGGGTTCCCCACGAACATCACCTTCTCGGAGGGAATCGGCTTCCTGACCAAGAGCGACCCGCGCTCGCAGGCCGCGTTCATGGTCACCGCTCACGAGGCCGCGCATCAATGGTGGGGCAACATCCTCACTCCTGGGCGCGGACCGGGCGGCAACCTGCTTTCGGAAGGTATGTCGCACTACTCCACGCTACTGCTCACGGAGCAGGAGCTTGGCGAGGGCCACCGGATCGAAACGTCGAAACGATTCGAGGGCCGCTACGCCAATGGACGCCGGGTCGACTCGGAACGACCGATGGTCAAGATCGACGGGTCCCGTCCCGGCGACAACGTCGTCACCTACGAGAAGATGGGCTGGGTAGCCTGGATGATGATGGAGCTGATTGGTCGTGATCAGATGCTCACGGGCCTGCAGGAGTTCATCGCCACCTACGCGCCGAGCCCCGACTATCCGGTCCTGCAGGACCTCGTCGCAACGATGCGACCGCACGCACCGGACGCCGCTGCCTTCGACGCCTTCGTTGACCAGTGGTTCTTGGACGTGGTGATGCCGGAATACCGGTTGGCTGACGCCGCCGTCGAAGCTCAGGGCGACGGCTGGCTGGTCACCGCCACGATCGAGAACATCGGCACGGGCAGCATGCCCATCGAGCTTGCCGCTGTCCGTGGCGTACGCTTCCCGGAACTGGTCGAAGAAGCGGATGCTGACGCGGACCCTGCGCCCTACCTGGAAGCCCGCTCGTCAGTTACGTTGGCCGGCGGCGAATCGATGACCATCGAGTTTCTCACGGACTTCGAGCCCGAGACCCTGATAGTCGACCCGGACGCCATCGTGCTGCAGCTGCGCCGCGAGGAGGCCGAAGCGGATCTCACGACCAACTGAGCGTTACGCGGACGGACGGTATGGGCTAGCGCTCGGCGACCACGCGAGCCGACTCGACGTAGTCGAGCAGCGGGAAGTCACGCGCGAGATATGCCTCGCCCTCCGCTCCTATGCGGCCCTGGCTCGGACCCTGGCCGCCGGACTCAGCGCCCTCACCGTAGTCCGAGTACAGGCTGTCGATCACGCTCATGCCCTCGATCACCTCGCCGAAGGGCGAAAACCCCATGTTGTCTAGATTCAGGTTATCGCCGAGGTTGATGAACAGCTGCGTGGTCCGCGAGTTCGGCCCGCCAGTCGCGAACGTGAGCCGACCACGCGTATTCATCTCACCCATCGGGTCATCCGGAATCAAGGCCCGGTCCCAGGCTTCGTTGACGGCCGGGTCGCCGTTCATGCCGAACTGAGCCACGAACCCGTCCAGGACGCGGAAGAAACGGTTGTTGTTGTAGTAGCCGACCTGCACGAGGTTGTAGAAACGATCGGCGCCAAGCGGCGCCCACGCCCGATGCACCTCCACGATGAACTCACCCTTGGTGGTAGCGAAGGCGACGCGGTACTGGCCCGGTGCCTGGCGGTTGGCGTCCGGATGGTCCGGGTCGAGCAGCGGCATGGTTCCGACGGTGCTGACCGGCTCCAGGTTCTCCTCTGGCGCGGGTGGTGCAGCCGCGCCGGCCGCATCGCCCGCGGGGGCCGGCTCGGCAGGCTCCTCGGCGCCGCCACAGGCCACGAGACCTATCGACAAGAAGAACACCGCGGTCCAGATCGAGCTTCGCTTCATCAAGATCGTCTCTCCTTCAACATCGGGTCACGGGCGGCGGGACGCCGCGGCGAAAGTCTACCGTGGGCACGGCCACCACACGTCCACGCGGTCTCACACATACCTGGTCGTTGCATACATCTTCTGAAGTGGATATAGTCAACTTTGAAGATTTCCACCGCTTTCAGCGAGACTCTCATGACTTCGAACAAGCCTGCGGACCTGCTGCCGCTTCGACCTGTCGTCTTCGGCATCCTTAGCGTTCTGCGCCAGGCACCACTGCACGGCTACGGCATCATGCAGCAGGCCAATGACCACGTCGGCCACCGGGCGCTGCTCGGGCCAGGCACGCTGTACCGAACGCTGAAGGAGTTGCGCGCCGGCGGCATGATCGAGCATGCCGCAGCGCCGGGGGGCACGGACGCACGCCGCCAGTACTACCAGTTGACGCGGTTTGGCGGCGACGTTGCCGTCGCGGAAGCCCAACGCCTGGGTCGCCTCATCGATACCGCCACTCTGGCGAGCCAGCAGGCCGGATGACGCCGGCCCAACCCGCGTCCCCGCCCACCGCGCCCATGAACCCACTATCCGCTGGAGAACGCCTCTACTGTGTGGCACTGCACCTGTTGCCGGCGCGTTTTCGAGCCGAGGCCGGACCCGAAATGCTTGCCGTCTTCAGAGACTGGCATGCCTCTGCTGGAGACCGCCCCTTCGGTGCTTTCCGGCTGTGGTGGCTCGCGCTGCGTGATCTCGCAAGCTGCATCCGCGCCGAGCGGTTGCGTTCGTCACTCGCACTTCCCCAGCTACAGGACCGAGCCCCGATGATCGAGATTCTGTTCAAGGACTTCCGCTACGCGCTACGCGGCCTGCGACGCGCCCCGGGCTTCGCTGCCATCGTCGTTCTGACTCTGGCGCTCGGCATCGGGGCCAACACTGCCATCTTCAGCGTCGTCGACGGCATCCTGCTGCGCGCGCTGCCCTTCGACGACCCCGAGGAGCTCGTTGCCGTCTGGGCCGACTATACGCGCCGCGACGGCCCTGTACGCGAATGGCTCTCCTACCCCAATTTCCATGATGTTCGTCAACTCGACGAGGTGTTCGTCGAGGTGGGCACCTACCTGGGTTTGGGAGCGACACTGACCGGATCCGGCGATGCAGTGAGCGTTCGGGGAGCTCAAGTCAGCGAAGGCATGTTCAATCGCGTACTCGGCGTGCAGCCCGCGTTGGGCCGCGGTTTCGCGGCGAGCGATGACATCCCGGACGCGGAGCGTGTGGCGCTGCTCTCCTGGGCGCTGTGGCAGCAGCAGTGGCACGGTGATCCCTCGATCCTCGGCGAAGCGATCGTGCTCAGCGGCGAGCCCACTATCGTCATCGGCATCATGCCCGCCACATTCCAGCCGCCGTTCAGCCCGCAGGCAGAGCTCTGGGTAGCCCTGCGCATGGACGCGACTCAGAGCGCGGGCGCTCGGGGAGAGGCCCGGTACCGATCGATCGCCCGGCTGCAGCCGGAGGTCACCACCGCGACGGCCCAGAGCGCAGCTGACGCGCTGGGGTCCGCACTCGAACGGGAGTATCCGGACGCCAACGTCGGGATCGGATACGCGCTACGTCCGCTGCGCAGCGATATCGTCGGTGGCACCAGCACCGCACTCTGGATCCTGCTCGGAGCTGTCGGCTTCGTATTGCTCATGGCCTGCGTGAACGTCGCCAACCTTCTCCTTGCGCAGGCCACCTCCCGCGTGGGCGAGATCGCCGTGCGTTCCGCCGTGGGCGCGAGCCGCGCCGCCATCATCCGGCAGTTGCTGGCCGAGAGCATCGTGCTGGCGACCACCGGGGGTGTGCTGGGTGCGCTGCTGGGAGTCTTCGGGACGCGCGCCCTGGTAGGCCTGGCCCCACCCGGCACTCCGCGCCTCGCCGAGGTATCCGCCGACGCCCGCGTTCTCGCTTTCACCGCGACCGTCACCCTCCTGGCCGCCTTCGCGTTCGGTCTTATCCCGGCGCTGCGCGCGTCTCGGGGCAACCTCTCCGTCGCCCTGAACGAAGCGGGACGCAGCGCTGACGGCAGCGGCGGGCGCAGGCTACGCGCAGGGCTGGTTGTCGTGCAAGTCGCTCTGGCAATGGTGCTGCTGGTCAGCGCGGGATTGCTTCTGCGCACCTTCCAGCAGATGAACTCCGTCGACCTCGGCTTCGAACCCGGCGGCGTGCTGGCTTTGCAGCTGGGTCTGCCATCGGGGCGGTACGCGGATAACGCCGACCGGGTCGCCTTCTACGGCGAACTGGAACGCCGCCTGGCCGCGCTGCCCGGAGTAGACGCTGTAGGGGGCGTGGATACGCTGCCACTCAGTGGCTTCGACGGTGACGCCAATTTCCAGATCGAAGGTCAGCCCGAACCACCTCGCGACCAGCAGCGCATCGCGTGGGTCCGCCGCATGACACCGGGCTACCCCGAGACGATCGGCCTGCGCCTGACGTCCGGCCGGTTCTTCGAGTTGACCGATGATGGCGAAGCTGCACGGGTGGTCGTGATCAACCAGACCCTCGCCAGCACCTACTTCGATGGACAGGACCCGATAGGGCAGCGCGTCTACTTCGGCCGCGCGGACGACGATCCCTTCTACCTCACGATCGTCGGCGTGGTGGGCGACATCAAGAACTTCGGCGTGACCCAGGAGAGCCGCAACGCCATGTACTTCGCCTATGCGCAGTTACCCACCGGGTTCATGTCGATGGTGCTGCGCACGTCGGGAGACCCGTCGAGCCTGGCAGCACCGGCGCGCGCGGTGGTGGCTGACCTGGACAACCTGCTCGCCACGGCCAGCATCTCGACCGTGGACGACGTGGTGCAGCAATCGCTCGCTTCCGAGCGCTTCACGACAACATTGATGAGCGCTTTCGCGGCGGTGGCCCTGGTTCTTGCCGTAATCGGACTATATGGCGTCATCTCGTACGCAGTGAGTATGCGTAGCCACGAGATCGGGGTGCGGATGGCGCTGGGGGCCAACCGACGAAATGTCGGCAGGCTTGTCGTTGGCGGCAGCGTGGGACTCGTAGTGGCCGGGGTCGCTCTCGGCACCGTTGGTGCCTGGGGCGCTACACGTGCGCTCACGGGTCTGCTTTACGAAACAGACCCGACCGACCCGCTGACCTTCACGGCCGTCATCGGTGTGCTGCTGTTGGCCGGGATCGTCGCGGCGACACTACCTGCCAACCGCGCGAGCCGAATCGATCCGATCCGAGTGCTGTCTCGCGACTGAGCCCCGACTGCCTGGTGTAACGCCTCAGGCCTGGCAGGGCGTGGCTAGCGGAGATCCACGAGCAGCGCCCGAACCACGATGGCCGCGTTGCGGGCAGCGATGGGAGCGAAGCTCTCCACGCGATTCTCGGCAGGGTTCGCTCCCGCCATGTCGGAGATCGATCGGACACCGATGTAGGGCACTCCGTTGGCGTGGGCGACGTGGCCGACAGCGGCCGTCTCCATATCGAAGCCATCGGGCGCGAACGTTTCCCACACCCAATCGCGATATGCGGCGTCGTCAACGAAAGTCGGGCCGCTGACGCCGTTGCCGCCGACGCGCACGATCGGCTCGTACTCCAGGCACTCGCCCTCAGACACGCAGCGCTCCAGGGTTACCGAGCCGACCAGGCGTTCAACGCGCGCCAGCATCCCCGCATCGACGTCGAACCAGAGCTTCAGATCTTCGGCATCCGCTTCGCCAGCCGCCGATGTCGCCCGAACCTGCTGTGGGTACATCATCCCGAAACTGCCCAGGTCCTCGCTGCGCCAGCCCCGCCGCCAGCCGGCACGCGACGCATCGGTGAACACGTGCTCCTGGTACTGCGCCCAGCGGCGGGGCACCGTGACGTCGCCGATGTTGATCTCCGGGCTGGCTCCACCAGCAATGCCGGAGAAGACCACCGCCTGGATGTTGAAGTGATCGAGAGCCGCCTGGGCTCCCATCGTGGCGTTGACCATGCTGATGCCGGCCGCCAGCAGAACGACGTCAACCTCCTCGAGGGTGCCGACGTGGTGCGTGCGGCCGTTGACGATCTCGCGGCGTTCGATCTCGGCCGCTTCGAGCAACGGCTGCAACTCGATCGGCATGGCGGTGAGCACGAGTACGCGACTGACCGCGGCAGGTGGCGCGAGATCGCCGGCAGGGTCTCCTACCTGGCCACAACCCGTCGCGACGAACAGCACTACTCCCAACAGACCCGTTCGCACCGCTTGCGAGGTCCGCACTAGCTGGCTACCGAGCGCAGGAGTCGGTACCAGAACTCCACCGCCTCGTGAAACTCCTCCACTCCGATGCGTTCATCCAGGCCATGGGCGCGAACGTCGCCGGGGCTCTCGAAGATGGCGGACACTCCGTAGACCGGGATGCCGACGTTGCGTACCCAGAGGCCATCGGTAGCGCCTGTCGACATGCTCGGAACGACGGGCGTTCCAGCCCACATTTCGCTGACGAGCACATCGAAACGCCCCGCCACGTCCCCGTTCCACGGCGAAGGACTGCTCGGGAAGGCGTCGGCGAGCCGGCGGAACGAAATCGACTCATCATCGACAACCGCGCGCAAGACTCCCTCGACTTCGTCGGGCGAGTGTCCCGGGAGGATGCGGCAGTTCACCGTGGCCCGGGCCGACCGCGGCAGCGCGTTCTCGGCGTGTCCGCCCGCCAACTGCGTCGCCACACAGGTAGTCCGCAAGGTGGCGTTGGAGAACGCGTTGTCGTCGGCCAGACGCTCTGCGACACCGACGTCGAACGGCTCCCGGGCGACCTCGCGCATCAACTCGCCCGTCTCACCGTGGGCGAACTGCGCCGAACGTTCAAAGAAGGCCCGCGTGCCGTCGTTGAGTTCCAGAGGAAAATCGTGCCCCTCGATGCGCCCCAGTGCGCGGACCAGCGCGTAGATCGCGTTGTCCTGTCGCGGCACGGAGCTGTGCCCGCCGGGGTTCGTCGCCTCGAGCTCGAAGCTCTGATACAACTTCTCGCTCGTCTGAACATTGAATGCCTGGGGCTCGCCGTTGTCGTCATACACACCGCCACCGGCATCCGTATTCAGCGCGAACTCCGCGCCGATCAGATCCATGCGCTCGCTTGTCAGGTGGCCAATGCCATTCCCGGTGCTCTCTTCATCACCGGTCAAGACCATGATGATGTCGCGTGCCGGAGTGAACCCCTCGCGCTTCAGGCGAATGAAGTTGGCCACGAGAGTTGCCGCACCGGCCTTGTTGTCCGTCGTGCCGCGCCCGTAGTAGTAGCCATCGATTTCGGCAAAACGAAACGGGTGCTCCTGCCACGCATCCGGCTCCGCATCGACAACGTCCACGTGCGCCATGGTCAGCACGGGTTCAGCATCGCCAGTGCCCCGATAGCGGGCCACCAGGTTCGCGATGCCGTCGTTGGTGACGATCTCGATGTCGGCCGTCGGGAAGCCGGCCGTAACCAGTCGCTCGGCCACGCGGTCGAGCAACGCGCGGATCGCCTCGGGGAACGCTGCGCTCGAACGAAACTCAATCATCTCGCGGAGCAGTTCTTCGTTCAGTTGACGATCGGCATAGGCCGCAGGCACGCCGGCGGATGCACTGAAGGTTGCCAGACTGATCGCGAGCATCGCGGACGGGGAACGGAGAAGATTCATGGGGAACTCCAGGACGTGCGGGGACGCCAGCACGGCGAACTGTATCCAACCGAGCCCGCACGTTCCAACAGAGCGCGACGATCTGCCCCCCTCAGACCTGGAGCCGAGACGTATCGGCCGCAGCCGCGCAACCGGCGCTACGCTGCTCCAGAGCGATGCACGGCAACCCTTCCCCGCATCAGAGGCTTGGCGGTGTAGTCGTCTACCTGCGCGGCGCGCACCAGCGTGCTGGCGGTGTCGCCACCACCACCCAGAGCGATCCCCACCCGGAACTCCTCGCGGATTTCGCGGCGACCACGAGCGGTGACTCTCTCTGCAATGGACTTCACGCCGGCGAGGGTGCGAGCGTAGGCGAACAACGCCACTGTGTCCCCGCTGATCCGGACGACCATGTCTTCGGGCCGAGTAACTCTGGCCACCAGATGGCACAACTCGCGCACCACAGCGTCCACCTCCGGCTCTGGCGCGTCGCTGATCACCCGCACGACAACACAGCCGAGCCCATGGCCGTCGAGATCGAGGTCCGCGACATCGCGCACGGCGAAAGATCCTCCTACCACCGCCGGCGACGTCGCCATGCGCACGGGCCCCGCGGCGCGGCGACTACCGCTACGCACTACGACACCGAGTTGGGCCGCGGCCGCACCGCCGTCGTCGAGGATGTTGTGGCGACGATCCTCAACTTCGTGGTCGACGCGGCGGAACAGTGCCGAAATCTCTCGCCCGCGCACTTGCGACTCCCTTTGCACTCCGAGCAGGCGTAGCGCCGCGGGGTTCGCGTACTGCAGGCGGTCCTGCGCGTCGAGCAGGTAGATCCCCTCGTGCAGGCGATCGCCCACTGAGCGCAGCACGCCGAGCAAGACCGCGAGGGGGATCGAAGTCAGAGCAAAAGGCTCCACCGAACGAATGGCAGGACGACCCAATTTCACCTCGTGGGTTGCGTGGCTGAACGCGCAGGCGGGTCTCCCGGCCAAAGGAGTTAGTCACACGCCACGGCTCTTGCCAACGTGCCCCCCCCGTCCTCCCGAGGACGTGGGGCCAGGCGTGGCCTCGGCTGCGACCGGCTAGCGCCAGGCGGCTATCGACTGATCGGGTCCGCTTCTACCTCGGCCGCCATCCGCCGAATCGTGTCGACCATCTGCCCTGTCCGCTCCGGTTCCTGCGCGGCAACGTCGAAGACCTCGAAGCGGCTCGTCGCGAGGTCGTACAGCTCCACGCGTTGCAGCGCGCGATCGGCCAGCATCTTCCAGTCGCCGTCACGAAGCGCGTAGTGAAAACCCTGGTCGTCGTCGAATTCCCAGTAGATCGGCCGCTCACGCTGCCAGTCCTCGCCGCGCAACAATGCGGTGAGGTCCTCACCGTCGATCCGACGATCCGTCGGCACCCCGACGCCGACAATCGCCGCGATGGTCGGCAGCAGGTCGTAGCCAACCACAGGCGCATCGGTCACCGAGCCCGGTGCCACGCGGCCCGGCCAGCGAGCGATCGCCGGCACCCTGATTCCGCCCTCGTACAGGTCGTGTTTACGGCCCCGGAACCCGCCAGTGCTGCCGTAGATATTCACCTCCCACCAGCGCCGCCAGTCGGTGGTCACGGCGCCGTTGTCGGAGGCGAAGAAGACGAAGGTCTCATCGGCGACGCCGAGGCGATCAAGCTCCGCCAGCAGGCGGCCGATCTGGTGGTCCATATACGTGATGTTGGCCCAATACTCGCCCGGACCGCGAGCGTCCACATTGTCGGGTGGCGCCGGCAAGCCGTTCTCGAACGGATCTGGCTCACCGCGCGTGTACTCCGAGTACATCGCGTTGTACTGGTCGGGGTTGGCTATCGTCGAGTGAGGCTCCACCAGTGGCACGTAGAGAAAGAACGGTTGCTCCTCGTCGCGCCGCCCGAGCCAGGTAATGGCTTCATCGACGACGATCTGCCCGGTGTAGCCCGCGATCTCCCCCAAGGCCTCGCCGTTGCGGAAGAAGTTGCGCGGATTGCGATTGTGCGGCACGGGCCAACCGTGCAGGGCCAGCCAGTGATCGAACCCGTGATCATCAGGCTGCGCGTGAGCTTCGATATCAAGACCGCCGTTCAGGTGCCACTTGCCCGTCATGGCGGTTTGGTAGCCGGCCCCCTTGAGCAGCGTCGCTAGCGTAATCTCGGCCGGCCCCAATTGGACGTCGGTCTCCGGCGGAATCCAGGTCTCGACGCCGGTGCGATAGTGAACCCGCCCGGTGAGCAACGACGCGCGCGAGGGAGAGCACAGGGGGGACGGCGAGTAGTAGTCCGTGAACCTGATCCCCTCCGCCGCCAGCCGGTCGAGATTCGGTGTGTTGAGCGTCGGATGCCCGTATGAGCCCAGGTCGCCGTAGCCGAGGTCGTCCGCGTAGATCAGCAGGACGTTGGGCGGGCTCTGAGCACCGACGGGAGCCACGATGCCCCCTGCCGTGACGACTCCGCACAGAGCCGCTGCGAGCACCCCTCGCACCGCCCTACTCCGAGAGACTCTGGTAGACGATCCCGACGAAGCGCTCCACCGACATGAATCCGGTCGCCATCTCGTCGTAGCCGGCCGTCGGCGCGGCCTCCAGCACCTCCTCCAGGCTCATCCCCTCATCGATATGGCCCTGGATTCGGTCGCGCACCGTGGTGAGCATCTCGTGGAACGCACGCAGCTGAACGATCCCCGCCAGCGGCCCGTGACCACCGATGATCTTGGTGCTCTCGTCGACCAGACCCAGCACGTACTCGGAGGTCGAGATCATGCCGTCGACGCTACCGCCCGAGTCGAGATCGATGTACGGGAACATGCCCACAAAAAAGTTGTCGCCCATGTGCACCACGTTGGCCTCATGGAACCAGACCACGGAGTCGCCGTCGGTGTGCCCCCGGCCCGGGTGATGCGCCTCGATATGTTCGCCGTTCCACCAGAAGCTGACGTCCTGGCTGAAAGTCACCACCGGCAGCGCCACGGCCGCAGCCTGGTTGCTGTTTCCCATTACGTCGGTGAACGTCGCCGGGTCCATCCGCCGACGGACGTTCTCGTGCGCGACGATCAGTGCTCCCGCCTCGCCGAACGGCTCATTGCCGCCCGTGTGATCACCGTGCCAGTGCGTGTTGAGCACGAACTCGACCTTGGCGTCCGTGACGGCTGCGACAGCCGCCATGATCTTGTCGCTGAGCGGCGCGAACTGGTCGTCGATAAGGAACGCGCCATCCTCGCCAACACTGAGGCCCATGTTGCCGCCAGCACCGATCAGCATGTACAGACCATCGGCCAACTCGATCGTCTGGATCTCCACGGCATCGAAATCTCGTTGCGCCGTGGCCGTGAGGGGAAGGGCGAGAAGCAGCAAGACGACAGCGAACCTGAAGATGCGCATGGGTGATTATCCATCGGGTAGGAGTAGAGAGGGTGGCGGTCAGGGTACACTGCCGAACCCATGAAACGAGTAGCCCTTGTCGTAGTTGCCGTAGTCGCCGTGATGGTCGCCATCGTCGTGGTCCGCGCCTTGTCCCAGGAGTCTCTGCAGCCCGGCGCTGAAGAGGCCGTCCATCTCGAGGTGGACACCGCGGCGTTGGCCAGACGCTTCGCCCAGGCCATCACCTACCCGACCATCTCGAATCAGGACCGCAGCGACCTCGATCATGTCGCGTTCCTCGGCCTGCACGATCACTTCGCCGCCAGCTACCCACTGGTGCACGAGCAACTCGTGCTCGAGAAGGTCAACGACCTGAGCCTGCTGTACACGTGGCATGGTCGCGACCCTGCCCTGGCGCCGGTGTTGCTGATGGGGCATCAGGACGTCGTGCCGGTCATCCCTGGCACCGAGAACGACTGGCTGCAGCCGCCCTTTGGCGGTGTCATCGAAGACGGAGTGGTCTGGGGCCGCGGCGCGCTTGACGACAAGAGCAGCGTGGTGGCGATCCTAGAGGCCACCGAGTTGCTGCTGGCCGAGGGTTTCCAACCGGAGCGGACGATCTACCTGGCCTTCGGCCACGACGAAGAGGTCGGTGGCCCGGAGGGCGCGGGCCGGATCGCCGAGCTGTTCGAGGAACGTGGCATTGGCCCATTCGCATTCGTGCTGGACGAAGGCGGCGCGATCGCCGACGGCATGATCCCCGGCGTGCAAGGCAAGGTCGCCATCGTCGGGATCGCCGAGAAGGGCTTCATCAGCCTTGAACTGAAAGTCGAGGGCGACGGCGGGCATTCCTCCGCGCCACCCGAGCACACCAACATCGGCATCCTCGCCGCCGCCATCGGCAAGCTCGAGAACGACCAGTTCGCGCCGCGTCTTGACGGTGCCAGCCTGGAGATGTTCCGCTACCTGACGCCCGAGATGCCCTTCGCCGGCAAGGCAGTCCTCGCCAACTTGTGGCTCTTCAAACCCATTGTCGTTCGCCTGATGCTCGGCGACCAGATGACGGCGGCGATGGTGCGTACCACCACCGCCGCAACCATCTTCAACGGTGGCGTGAAGGACAACGTGCTGCCGATCGACGCCACGGCCGTGGTCAACTTCCGCATCCTGCCCGGCGACACGAAGGCGACACTGACCGAGCGCGTACGTGAGGTCATCGACGATGACCGCGTGCAGATCCGCGATATCTCCAGCAGCAGTGACCCGTCCGCGGTTTCGTCGCCGGACGGCCCCGCCTTCGCGATGCTCGGCAAGACCCTGCGCCAGGTCGTGGGCGACGACGTGCTCATCACGCCGTACCTGGTGGTGGGTGGTACGGATGCCAAGTACTACTCGGGCAAGTCGCCGGCAGTGTTCCGCTTCCTGCCGATCATCATCGGTGCCGACGGCATGAAGCTGGCGCATGGCACCAACGAACGCGTGGGCGTCGACAGCCTCGCGATCGCAGTGCGCTACATGCACCAGTTCATCCGCAACACGGACGAACTTCCCGAGTAGTAGTGCCTGCTAAGCGGTGAACACCTCCGCGGCCGGCACGGGCAGCGGGTCGGCCATGCTCTGCCGGCTCAGTTCCACCAGGGCCATGTAGGCCTCGTCGGTGAGGCACCAGTGGGTCTGGCCGTCCTCCAGCATCATCTGTCGCAGATATCCGTCCTGCCGCAACAGTCGCGCACACTGGGCATCGCGGTCGTCGGTCAGCCGCCGCACCTCGAGGCGATGCAACACATTGCGACCGCGCTGGATGCGTACGCCGTCGAGTGCGGCGAGCCAACCCCGTATGCCGTCATCAAAACGTTGCTCGTACGCCATCCGTAGCCAGTGCGCCAAGGGCACGCGCGGCGCCGTGGAAGCAGTTTGCGACTGGCCGGCCACGAAAGCGAAGAAGACGATCATGGTGTCGATGAAAAGCGCGATGAACGCGAACACGATCGCCGTAGGTTCGCCTGCGAACAGGTCGGTGACGGCCCGCTGCCAGTACTCCTCGTTCTCGAGCGCGCTGGTATCGAGGATGGCCGGGTCGACGGCGACCGTCGCGAATTCGCCGCGGACCTCACGGATGCGACCGATCGGCACGATCGCCGATGCCCGCGAGTAGCTGGCACGCATGGCGTCGTGGTCAATCGCATCGCCACCGGTAAGCACCTCGATCTCGGCATCGATCCCGGCCAGGGCACCTGCGACCTCCGTCTCCATCTGCTGCAGACGCGGCGCCAGTGCCGTCAGGAAGCGGTGGCGCTCGCCCGACCCGCTTTGCACGAAGCGCAAATCAACGATCAGATCCGATTCCGCGACGAGTTGCTGCAGGTAAGGGCTCGAAATATTGCGCAGTCCACCGCCGGTGGAGGACTCCATCTCGATACGTTGATTGAGCTCTGCACCGGCCTCGCGCAGGGTCCCAAGGACGCCGGAGGTCTGACCGCGAACGTCGACGAGGTATCCGCGCAGCGACTCGTATCGCTCCAGACGCCGCTCCTTCGCGATGGTCTCCTCGGAGAACCCGCGGAAGTAGAAGACGTACGAGGTGAAGCTCGACATCACCACGGTGAAGCAGATCACCGCGACAACCATCGGCTGATACTGGTTGCGCTCACGCAGCGAGAGCGTGCTGGAGAGCATCCCGAGCTGGATGATCGCCGCCAGACCTAGGGCAGCGAGAACCGAGTACCCGAAGTTCGGGAAGATCTCGGAGATGCCGTTGAAGGTGCTGTACCCCGAAACCAGACAGCCGATCGCGGCGGCGAGCGCCGGGAACGTGTGGACAGGCGACTTGATGAAGCGAGCGAGCGCGCGGAACAAAGGGATCCCCTCCCGGGTAATACCTCCGGCTCACAGCCCTGGCAGGCCGGTCGACACCGACCCTGTCGCTTTCGCCCTGGGGAGCAGTGTGCTTAGCATACGCTCCCTGCCTATAACAGACTATGGACCGGTCAGGAAAGTTTCATCTCTGTCGACCAAGACCGCCAACCGGTGACGAAAGTTGCATCGGGAGTTCTCGCAGCATGCGTATCGCCACCTGGAACATCAATGGGCTACGCGCCCGTCTAGACTTCGTAACGCACTGGCTGCGAGCCCGGCAGCCTGACGTCGTCGGACTCCAGGAACTGAAACTGCAGGACGACCAGTTCCCCACTATCAGCTTCGAGGCCGAGGGTTATCACGTCGTCACGCACGGCCAGAAGGCGTGGAACGGAGTGGCGATCCTCAGCCGCGAGCCCGCCGAGCTGCTGCAGCGTGGGCTGCCCGGCCAAGAAGAAATGGGCTCGCGCCTGATCACGGCCCGAGTCTCCGGCATCGACTTCACGACCATCTACCTGCCCAACGGCAAGAGCCTGGAGCACGAGGATTTCCCGCGCAAACTGGCGTGGCTCGAAAGCCTGCGCGAGCATTGGGCGGCGAGCCAGCCAGCGGACAGCAGCGCTGTTCTGTGCGGCGACTTCAACGTCTGCCCGGCTCCGCTCGACTCGTGGCACGAGGACCCGGCGCGGATCTTCCACACTGACGAGGAGCGTCGGCGCTTCCAGGGCATCCTCGACACGGGTCTGACCGACCTGTTCCGCGACCGCTATCCGGACGTCCAGAAGTACTCGTGGTGGGACTACCGGATGGGCGCGTTCCACCGCAACATGGGGCTGCGGATTGATCTGCTGCTGGGCACACGAGCGGTGGCCGAGCGCGTCAGCGACGTGTGGACAGACCGCGACTATCGCAAGAAGCAGGAAGGTCTCACCGCTTCCGACCACGCGCCCGTCATCGCAGACCTCGACTAGCCCCGGCAAAGTCGCCGGGGCTCGCCGTCGCCTAGTAGCAGGCGCTAACCGCCGATCACGTAACTCGCTTCCAGCGCCGCGCCGATCGACTGCGCTAGATCCGACAGGTGATAGCGCGTCGCCGTATCACCAGCGCCGCGCGCGCCCGCCTCCAGGCGGTACTGCAGCTCGCCGAGCGCCCCACGCGCCACGGCCCGGAGCTCACCCGAAGAGCCGTCGTCCGTGATCTGAGTGATCAGCAGAGCCACGAATGAGCGCTGTAAAGCACGGCGATAGGGATCCACGCTGGAGCTGCTGGCACCGAGTTCCGCGAAGATCCCGGTCGCGAGGTCGCTGGTCATCTCAGCGAGGGTGTAGGTCGGGGAGGTGCTCGTCGCTTCGACAGCCACCAGCCGCGCCACCCGGCCGGGGCTATACAACGTCCGTAACAGACGCTGTTGCGACACGTCGAGGCGCGCCACCATGGACGTCATGCCGATACGCGTCAGGACGTCGTCTGTGACCAGCCACGGCTGCACCTTGAACCCGTTCTCGAGCAGGAACGCCACCGCGTCCGCCTGCCGCTCGCGGGCCAACGGCGTGTACACGGAAGCATCCTGGCCATAGACCATGCGGTTGATCTCAACACCGCCAACCAGGCTCGCGACGTGTCCGAGCTCGCGATCGCGCTGGCCGATGATGTTGGCGTGCATGGTGTTCAACAACGAGTAGTCCTCGCCCTCTTCACCGGTGGCCTGCACGACGAAGCTCGCCACGCGCTCCAGGTTCAGCAGCCCGAGGCGCGTAGCCTCGATGGCATCGGCCGAAAGATCCTCGGTCTGCGCCAGAGGATCGATACCGAACGACCCGAAGCGTAGGCAGGCATCGTCGAGTTGCCGCGCCGCAATGCGACCCAGGAAGTCCTTCTCGTCGTCCGCCGACGCCGCACCCGCGACAGGCGTGTAGCCCCACTCGGTAGCGAAACGATCATAGGGCCCTATGCGCGGAATCAACCGTGCCCCGTCGCCCGGCTGCGCGACATAGTTGAAGCGGCCGTAGTCCATGATCGAGGCCTCGTTGCCGTTGGCCTCGGTGAACTCGCGACTGCGCAGCTGCGCGACGGTGTAGCAGGAGCTCGCCTTCATGTTGTGCTGGAAGCCCAACGTGTGTCCCACTTCATGCGCGGAGATATAGCGAATCAGCTCGCCCATTAGGTCGTCGGGCAACGGCAGATCCTGCGCGCGTGGATCCATGGGAGAGGCCTGCACGAAGTACCAGTTCCGGGCCAGCTGGATGACGTTGTGGTAGAAGCGGATGTCCGCCTCGAGGATCTCGCCGGTGCGCGGATCGTGGATATGCGGGCCGAAGGCATTCTGAACCGTCGACGGCAGCCAGCGAATCGTCGAATAGCGTGAATCCTCTGCGTCCCAGTCGGGATCCTCCTCCTCGGTCGGCGCGTCGCGCGCCACGATCGCATTGCTGAACCCGGCGGCCTCGAAAGCCTCCTGCCAGTCTTCAACGCCCTGGGCCATGTACGAGCGCCACTTCGCGGGAATGCCACGACCAATGTAGTAGACGATCGGCTGCACGGGATCCGACACCGCGGCGTCCGGATCCTGCTTCTCGAGCCGCCAGCGCGTCACGTAGCGAACGTTGTCGACCTCGTGCGAATCGGAGCTGTAGTTCTCGTACCCGAGTGAGAAGAAGCCCACCCGCGCGTCGAAGTTGCGCGGCATCATTGGGTCGTCCGGCAACTTCACCATGCTGTGGTGCAGCTCGACCGTGACTGAACCCAGTGTTCGATCGCTACGGCGCGGTGCCGGGATGCGGCTCGACTGTTGCTGAAACGGGTTACTTGGACTCTTGGAGAAAGTGGCCAGCACACGCGTTTCAACGTTCATCGGAAACGCCTTCACCGAGGTAAAGAAGCTCCGTGACTTGTCCATTCGCTGCACGTCGCGCAGCTGCACCTTGGGCGAGAACTCGGGCACGTCGTCCATGAACAGGCCGGTGACGTCGATCACCGCGGCGCCGTCTTCGGCGTAGGCGACAACGTCGAACTTCCTGATGATCGCCGGCACGGTCGAGGCATCCACGGCGATGGCCTCGTGTGTGCCCTCCTGCGCGCGCAGGTTGTACTCGACGTTACGCAGCAGGATGTGATCATCATGCTTGTCCCAACGAACGACACGGTTCTGCGCCTGCGTCCCGCCATAGCCGTAGCTGGTCTGGGTGCGGGCGATCTGCGTTACCCAGATGAACTCACCGCCGAACTCGCTGACGGGAATCTCGTAGTACAGCTTGTCGTCGATGCGGTGGGTCTTGAAGACGCCCTCGCGCGTCTCGGCCTCGTCGGTGATGACCTCATCGTACGGCTTGATCTTGCCGTTCTTCTCTTCCTCCTCACCCTTCTCAGCCTCGTCACCTTCCTCTGCCGCCTGCTCCTCTTCCTCCTCCTGCTTCGGCTTGTCCTCTTCCTGGGCCGGCACCATGGGCACGACGGGCGCCGCGGCGAGGGCGGCGGGAGCTACCGCCAACAGGAACGTCAGGAGGACAGACAGCGCGACAGCAGACAGGCGAAGGGAACGCATTCGATCTCCGGGTAAGGCGAAAATGAGTCGGGCAAACCGAGGCTACCACCCGGCCCCCCGCGAGTCTGTGACCGTCCCGGTGCTTGTTGTTGTCGAGCTCTCCACCAACGGGCGGCGGGCATGTGTGGAAACGGTACCGTCGAAGCAGGATAATGCTGGAGGTTCCTGGCTCAGAGAATGGGAGGTTGCCGTGAGGATGGTCGGATGGGCGCTGGTCACAATGTCGCTGGTGGTGGCGACGGGTGGAACAGGCAATGCTCACGGGCAGACCGAAGTCCGGGTAGACCTCTTTTCTCGAGCCCAACGACTGCCCGCGGAGCGAACCGCCCAGGACCCGCTCGCGACTCGTGCTACATGGGAGGTGCGGCTCAACGCCTCCTTGCTGCAAGTGTCGGAACCCTCGTCGGCTCTTCGCCTCGCTCTACCCGGCGGCACGATCGCCGATCTCGACCTGGACTACGTGCAGAACGACCAGTTCAATGGGCAAGCCTGGATCGGCCACGTCAGCGGCACCGAACGACGCGCCATCTTCATGGTGGACGGCGACTCTGTCGCAGGTCACGTGAACCTCGGCCGGGCGTCGTTGGAGATTCGTCCACGCCGCGGACGGCAGCACGCCATCGACCTCGTTGACACGACCCTGCTGGCGCCGGAAGCCCCACCCATCGCTGTGCCGCACCGCGCGAAAGGGCGGATGAGCGCGGCCGAGGCCGCCGACAACGGCAAGGTGTTCGACGTGATGGTCCTCTATACGAAGAACACGGTGGCCGGTGCGGGCAGCAACAAAGCCATTCGCATGCTGATCAAACTCGGGGTCACCGAGACCAACGTGGCTTTCGCCGACAGCAAGGTCATCCCTCGCATACGACTGGTCAAGCTGGCCAAAGACCCCTACAAGGAGACTGGCGACGCGTTCACGGATGTCGAGCGTCTACGAACTCTCGGCGATGGCCACTGGGTGAAGGTCGACCGGCTGCGCGATCGCTTTGGCGCCGACTTCGTCGTTGGCATCGTCGAACTGATCGGAATCGGCGGCGTGGCGTTCACGATGAATGGCGTCAGCCCGGCCTTCGAGCGCTCGGCTGTGGCCCTTGTGCGGCGACCCCACATCAGCCCCGGCTACACCTTCGCCCACGAACTGGGCCACAATTTCGGTCTACTCCATGATCGGGCGAATGCCCGTCTCGCTTCTGATTCGCGTTTCCGCGGCAGCAACCGCGCGTATTCCTTCTCCTATGGCTACGCCGACGTGCCCGGCAACTTCCGCACGATCATGGCGTACGCGCCGCCCGAGCCGCGCATCCTCCGATGGGCGAATCCGAAGAAGACCTTCAACGGGCGGCCAACTGGGATCGACCGGCGTGAGTCGGACTCCGCTGACGCTCGTATATCGATCAACAGAGCGCGCAGGACCCTGGCCAACTTCCGCCCGTGCACCAAGAAGTGCGGCTGAGCGGAAGAAACGTCGAGCGGCTAGTGGGCGCCAACGTGAGCGCGGAACTTACCGATAGGCGATAGCACCGCCGCAGCCGGCACAGGCCTTGCCGTGACCTTGGGCGAACGCGCCGTAGCCGCCAACAAGGATGGTCTTGTTGGCGAAGGCTACCGACCAACCGAGGAACTCTGACACCTCGGAGTTGGGATACGTCGAGAGCAGTTTCTCGCGGCGTTCCCAAGTGCCCCGGCGACGTTTGAACAGGTACGTCGCGCCGTTGTCGTCGCCCCCCACGTCTTCCCAGGGCGCCCCGACAAGGACCAGCTTGCCGTTGGTGGCAACGCTGAGACCGAAGTAGTCGGTACTCCCGTCGCTAGCGCCGTCACCGACGAGCGTAGCGTCCAGAGCCCACTTACGTCCCTTCTTTCGATACACGAAAGCTCTACCCTGCAGCTCCGTCGGACGGCTCTCTCCCGAGGCACCGACTACCAGTGTGCGCTTCCGAATCGACACAGAACTCCCGAATCGCTCATCCGGCCGCTCCGAGGGCGAGATGAGCCTGGTGGTCTCACGCCACGTCACACGACCGGTCCGCGCTCCCACCGACCTGGCGAAGACGAACGCCGCGCCGGATCGCAGCAGGTCGCCAACCGCCGCTGTCGAACCAATGGCGACCGTGCCGCCATCGGTCGCGACGGAAAAGGCTCCGTCCTGCGTCCGCAGCGACGACCCCACCAGCGTGACCTCTTTGGTCCACCCGTCTTCGCCACGGCGGAACACATAGGCGCCCGGCGTAAGGGACCCGACCACGATGGTGTCGCCGGACACCCCGACGGATATGCCGAACGCATCTCCTGGAGCCACGTCGTCGGAGAGTAGCTGTTGCGCCAGCGACCACCCGCCGGACTCCCTCTCGAACACGTAAGCGGCACCGCCATTCGCAGCGCCATCATCGTCAGCCGGCGCTCCGACCACGATCGTGTCGCCATCGATCGCCACGCTCTTGCCGAACTGGTCGCCCCGGCTGCCCGATGGAGCTCGCAACCGGAACGGCCCCGTCCAGTCGCTACCTGAGCGCTCGTAGACGTACGTCGACCCCTTCTTCCGTTCCGAAGATCTGACCGGCGACCCTATGACAGCGGTGTCACCGCTCCCGGCCACCGCAGCCCCGAACCAGTCGCCCCAGGCGCGATGGCCCAGCAAGATCTCGGTGCCCACGCGCCGCGCTTGCGCAACATCGCCGCTGCAGAGGAGAGCCACTCCAGCGAGAGCGAGAATCCAGCTGAGACGACTTGAACGAAGCGGCCAACGCATACAACCTCCAGCTCCCCGAGGAAAAAGCCGGCCCTATTATGCCTGCCGCAACGCCGCCGAGCACCAGTCAACGCGCTACTTCTATCTGGCCTTCGCCGTTCCGCTGATCTCTGCCAATTCGTAGCGGTAGTTGATCTCGATCTCGCGCTCGATGTTCTCGATGCGGTCGTCGGGCTTCACATGAGCCTCCAGCAGCGTTTCGTTGTCGTAGGCCATGTAGCCGTAGCGCTCACGGAAACGCTCCCAGATCTCAGGCCCGGCGTACACGTCGTAGCCGGCCTCGAACGCGTACCGAGTACCGACCCGGTCCGCCTGGGCTTCCATGTCAGAGCCATAGCCCGCCGTCCACATGCGGGTGCCGGCAAGCGCCGCCACCTGGCCGACGTCGCGTGCGGTGCCGCCCGGCATCAACCCGAGCAGGACGCTCGCGCCCACGCTGGCGAGGGTCTGCTGCCACCAAGACGCGCCGGTGTCCTTGCGCGCGTGCTCGTGGGTGTAGTGGGCGAGTTCGTGACCGAGGACGATCGCCAGTTCGTCGTCGCTCAGCGCATCAATCAGACCCGTGTTGACCCAGATCGAGCCATTGGGCATCGCGACGGCATTCCACAGTTCGGCTTCCACCACGTACATACGAATCTCGCCAGGCGCGAGGTATGGCGGCTTCAGATTGTTCATGATGCGCTCCACGCGCACGACCCGATCGTCATAGTCGATGATGTCGCCGATAACCACCTGGTGGTCGCCCTCGTCCTGGTAGACATAGCCCACCTGAGCCCAGGCGTTCTCGAGATTATTGGCCATCGACTCGACCGAACCTGACAGGAACTCGCGAACATTGGGCTCCGACTCGATCTTGTCGGCAACGATGAGCCCTTCCGAAATGCGCACGCCTTCTACTTTGAAGCGGTAGCCGAGCTTCACGTCGGCGGGGTTGGGGACATCTTCGCCAATCATCTCGGTGCCGACCCAGATCCGCACTCGCTGGCCGTCGGAGATAAAGATCCCGCCCTTGCGGAACTCGGCATAGGCTTCGATTTCGATCGGAAGACCCGCCGGAAGCGCCTCGCTCTCGAAGACCGGGCGCTCTTTCTGTTCCTGTTCTTCCTGTGCCTGCTGGTGGTCTTGCGCCGCGGCCGCACCAACGACGGAGAGCGTAGTCAGAACCAGAAAGACAGCAAGAAGCGCGCGGCATGATCGCGCGAAAATGCGCATGAAAGACTCCGAGAGTCGGCGGGGACGCCTCGACAGCAACGTAACATTCAGGATAACTACTCCGCTATGAGGCATTCAGCACGCACGTTCGCTTCCCTACTCGTTGTACTTTCCCTGTCGCTGCTTCTCGCGCTCTCGACAACGGTCGTTGCGCAGCAACCTCACCTCGAGTGGGCGCTGCAGGAGTCCGGCACCGACGCGAGTCTGCGCGGGCTCTCCGCCGTCAGCGACCGGGTCGCCTGGGCCACCGGATCGAACGGCACCTGGCTGCGAACGATCGACGGCGGCGCCTCCTGGCAAGGCGGGCAGATCGCCGGGGCCGAGGAACTGGGTGTTCGCGACATTCACGCTTTCGACGAACTCCACGCGGTCGCGCTCACAATCGGCTCGCCGGGGCGCGTCTACCGCACGCACGATGGCGGCTACAGCTGGCAGCTGGTGTTCGAGGATGACCGTCCCGAGGTGTTCTTCAACTGCATGGACTTCGCCGACGAAAAGCGCGGCTATGCCGTAGGCGACCCTATGGGCGGGCGCTTCCTCTTCATCGAAACGCGCGACGGTGGCAAGAACTGGGCGCCACTTTCCGCTCCGAGTCGCCCCGAGCCGGGCGACGGCGAGGCTCAGTTCGCCGCCAGTGGCACATGCTTGCAGGCACGTGGCGAAAACGTGTGGATAGGAAGTGGTGGCAGCCGCGCACGGGTGTTCCGGTCTCCGGACCGCGGTCGCACCTGGGATGCTGCCTCCACGACGCTGCAACACGGTGCAGCATCCAAGGGTGTTTTCGGGCTGCTGTTCTGGACCGATCGCGACGGTGTCGTGGTGGGCGGCGACTACACCCGGGAAACCGACCCTACAGACGGACTCGCCATCACCACGGATGGTGGCGCCAGCTGGAGCGCGGGTGGCGGCACCAGGCCGGGTGGCTTTCGGTCAGCCGTAGTGCGTTCGCAGCAGGACGGTTTCGCAGCGCTTGTGGCGGTAGGCCCCTCCGGCAGCGACCTGTCCCTGGACGATGGCCGCGCCTGGACGCCGATCGAAGGCCCCGGATTCCACGTGGTGAGTCTCGCTGCCGACGGCACCATCTGGGCCGCCGGCGCAGAGGGCCGGATCGCGAGGCTAGTCCGCCGATAGGCTCACGAGTGGCGGCGAACTCACCGACATCTGACTGGTAGGGGCGGCCAGTGCTCCTAGACGTCTAGAGTCCGCTTCGCCTCACCACCTACGCGACCGCGACGGCAGGCGTCGGTAACCATGAAGTCGGCAGAGTGACGTGACTGCACGTCTACCGCTTCGGCGAGCGTCGCCGCACAGGAGCCCTGCACACAGTCGACGATCGCCTTGCGCGCGGCCTCGAGCGCCGGATCGCCGGTGGCCAGGCCAGGCACCTCGGTGGGCACGCCTGAAACAGCACCCTCCTCGAGCGGCCGCCGAACGATCCCATGATCACCATCAGTCGCCAGCGCCCACACGAGCGGCAGACACTCGTCCATGATGCCGACAGCATCGACGAGCCAACCGGCAGCTTTCTCGCCACCGACGAAGCGGCCGCTGAGCAACATCTGCATCAGCTTGGCATGCCCCGCGCCATCCGTGCGACGGAACGGCCAGTGACAGCCTTCCATGCCGGGAACGACGGGTAGTGTGACCTCGGGGAATCCCAGCGTCGCGTCATCGACAGCCACCACGTAGTGGCAATGGCTCATCAGTTCGAGCATGCCACCGAGACAGCGCTTGCCGTTGATGAAGCCCACCGAAACCACGAACTCGTCATTGAGCCGACGTGCGGTCTTCGACCAGTCGTTGGAGACCGCGAAGCCGGCATCGGTGTCCTCGAGGGCTGGGAAGAAGTTGCTGGTGTCGGCACCGACGAGCTGCCCCGCGAGGTGGAAATCGCCGGTCAGGATGACTCGCTCGATAGCGGCCGCCTTGAGCCAGTCGATAGCGCGATTCAGCTCGGCGTCAACGTCATGGTTGTAGGCCTCGCGACCGATGGTCACGACACCGACCGTACCGTCGTGCTCGGCATTGACGTACAGCTGCTGCCACTCGGCCGACTCGATCGCTGCCAGCGTATCGGGGTGCCAGGCGGCGCCCGCGGCGTCCGGGTGCAGGGCGTGGTACCGCTCCACGGTGGCGATCACCGCTTCGGCCCCGGCAGCGCGCATCATCGCCAGCGTGCCTGAACGGAATTGCGCACACTGCTCACCGATGAGGTTCATCATCGCCAGATGCGCACGCTGCTCCTGCAGCATCAAGGTGGTCATCTGAAACATCGGACCGTACAGCCATGTGCGCAGTTCGTCGTTTGCGGCGGCCTCCAGTGACCAGTCCACCATCGGGCGGAAGTGGTTGGGCGGATACCAGTTCAATCCGGTGTCCTTGCGCTCATCGAGCATTGGCGTGGGCCGGAACACCTCGCCGTAGTTCTCCGCCAGGTGGTGCAGACACGACCAGGTGAGGAAGTCCGCGCCCTTGGCACCGATCGCATCGTGCGCGCGGAAGGGGTTCGCCCCAATCAGGCGACGCACATGCTTGTCGATCTTCCAGAAAGGCATGTTCGAAGCATCGTGGTAGCGCAGCCCGGCGAGAGTAACGCCGCAGAACAGCACGTCGAGGACGAACGACCAGTTGTCACTCACCCGCATCGGCTGCAGCCCGAGAGCCCAGAGCATGCGCGTCACATCCGACGTTTCCTGCTCCACGATCTCGTAGATCTTGTTGATCTCGTGTGGGAAGGCGGGGTGAGCCACGCCAACGCCGAGTTGCTCGCTCGGGAAGCCCGAGGTGACCGAGCGGATCTCGATCTCTGGATAACGACCGCGGAAGAGGTCGTAGTGCCCCTTCTTGATCTCGAGGATCTCGGGAATGGCCTCGAGCAGGAAGCGCGGGTTGTAGCGATCGAGCTCGGTGGGCAACGTGGCGCCGTCGTAGCTGATGCGCACGATGTTCTGCATGATGCCGTCGGCACCGTCGCGGCCGAACGCTCGTACCAGGCCGCTGTAGTGCTTGCTGATGCCATCGGGCGCGCTGGGCAGGTCAAGCGCCACGATGGGCACGCCGTAGGGCTGCAGACGCGAGCCCAGCTGCATCGCCTTGCCCGAACCGACGATACCGTTGGCGCCGGAAATCACCAGCGCGCCACGCTCGCCGGTCGGGCCGAAGACCGCATCGACGGCCGCATCCGGCGTTACCGGCATCGCGCCGTTGGCGAAGATATCTCGCACTGTGCCGAGATCGAGCGTCTCCAACGTTGTCTGACGCATTGTCGTAGTCATCGTCTACCCCTCCACCTGCAGAATCGCGGCGATGCCCACGTCGCCAGCAGCGCATCCGAACACGAGCACGTAGCCGCCACCAAGATCGACCGCTTCTTCGAGCGCCTCGATCACGATGCGCGTGAGCGTCGGCCCCTGCGGGTGGCCCCAGACCAGCGAGCAGCCTGTCTTGTTCATCTCACGCCAGTCGTAGTCGAACACCTTGGCGAAGATGGCGTCGTTCACCGCGAACGGGTTGTGGTCCTTCACGACCTTCATGTCGGCCATCGTCAGCCCGGTGCGCTGGAGCAGTTTCTTCACGGCCATCGCCGGCGCCTCGGGCATCATCGCCGGGTTCACCCGCACCTCCGTCTTCGCCACGATCTTGATGTCGATCTCGGGTCGCGGGCTCAGGTCTGCCACCCGATCCTTATGGGCCACGAGTAGCGTCGCCATGCCGTCGGCCGCGTGCGTCTGCGTTCCTGACGTAACGCAGGTGTCGAGTTCGCGCTGGGCGGCCAGGCCCTCGCGCGTGAGCATGCGCACGCCCTTGTCAGAATCGATCGTGCCCAGCTTCTTGCCGCTGACGTTGAGGATGTCCAACGGCACCAGCACGCGATCGAGGAACCCCGACTCCTTGGCCTCGAAGTACTGCTGATAGCGATAGAACGTCAGGTCGTCGACCTCGCGGCGATCCAGCCTGTACTTACGTGCCGCGTTCCCACCAGTGTTGAGCATCGCCTGCCCTGTGACCGGATCGAAGCCGAAGTTGTCCCAGACGTCCGCGATCGGCACTGTGCGCTGATACGAACGGCGCTCGGGGAAGACACCCACCGGCGAGTCGCTGGTGCGATCGAAGGTCAGCACGCCGACCACATCGAAGGTGCCATTGTTGACCTCGTTGTTCGCCTGCAGAATCGCTTGCAAGCCCGTCGCGCACGCCTGTTCCACGTGATATCCGGGAATGCGCTGATCAATCAGACCGGCGAGCAGCGGCGCGGTCCAGAACTTCCAGTGGTACGGCACCGTCGAGCCGATGACCAGGTATTCGAGTTCGCTCTTCCGAACCCCGCGTAGGCCGAGGATGCGGCCCATCGCCTCGCCGGCGAACTGGCCAATGTTGACCTCGGCCAGCGCTGATGTCTGCCAGGCAGGAAAGTAGCTACTTCCCCAGGTCCCGTAAGGGATGCGGGCTTCGGACAGCATGGGTCACCTCGCGTTGCTGCGGCGGCCGCTGTGGGGCCGCGGAAACTCGTCGGTTGATCCTCCCACACCAAGCCTGGCTCGTTATGCGGGTTCAGCGGCGACAGTGCTCAAACCGGAGAGGATCGTTTTGGGGCGACAAGAATGTCGCTCACGTCGCATACTTGGGGTGTGCCGTCGCGATACCCCGCGAGGCTCACTCGCTCCATAAGCGACGCCACACCTCTGTCTTTCAATGGCGCAGGCTCCGCATGATCTCCAAGCTCCGCAACATCGCCATCATTGCGCATGTCGACCATGGCAAGACCACGCTGGTCGACGAGATGCTCAAGCAGTCGGGCACGCTCGATCTCCGGACGGAGGTCCGCGAGCGGATCATGGACTCGAACGACCTCGAGCGTGAGCGTGGCATCACGATTCTGTCCAAGAACACGGCCATCCGGTGGAGCGACTACCGCATCAACATCGTGGACACACCGGGGCACGCAGACTTCGGCGGCGAGGTCGAGCGGGTGCTCTCGATGGTCGACTCTGTGCTGCTGCTCGTCGATGCGGTAGACGGACCGATGCCGCAGACACGCTTCGTCACCCAGAAGGCTTTCAACCACGGCCTGCACCCGATCGTGGTGATCAACAAGATCGACCGCGAATCCGCACGTCCCGACTGGGTGCTGGATCAGACCTTCGAGCTGTTCGACCGCCTCGGCGCCACCGACGAGCAACTCGATTTCCCCGTGATCTACACGTCGGCCATCCAGGGCACGGCCACACTCGACTGGCACCAGCCCGGCACGGACCTCGAACCCCTGTTCCAGACCCTGGTCGACCACGTGCCGCCGCCGGCGGTCGACCCCGATGGTCCGCTGCAGCTGCAGGTCAGTTCGCTCGACTACTCGTCGTACGTCGGTGCCATCGGCGTCGGCCGCATCCAACGCGGCACGCTGCGCTGCAACGACAACGTCACGGTAATCGACGCCCAGGGCGAAGCTCGCAAGGAAAAGGTACTGCAGGTACTCGGCTTCCACGGCCTCGAGCGGATCGAAGTCGAGAGCGCCACTGCTGGCGACATCGTCGCGTTCAGCGGCATCCCGACGCCCCACATCTCAGACACCCTCTGCGACCCGGAACACGTCGAGGCACTCCCCGCCCTGACCGTCGACGAACCGACGATCCGGATGACGTTCGAGACCAACACGTCGCCGTTCTCGGGACGCGAAGGCAAGTTCGTAACCAGCCGACAGGTTCGCGAACGCCTCTTCCGCGAGGCACTCACCAACGTAGCGCTGCGGGTGACGGAGACCTCGGAGGCGGAGAAGTTCGAGGTTGCCGGCCGCGGCGAACTCCACCTGTCGATCTTGCTGGAGACGATGCGCCGCGAAGGCTACGAGGTCGCGGTGTCGCGCCCGCGCGTCGTCTACCGCGAGGTCGATGGCAAGCGCCACGAACCTTTCGAACAGGTCAGCGTTGATATCGAAGACGTCAATCAGGGCGCCGTCATGGAGGCGCTCGGCGCCCGCGGCGCCGAGCTGAAGGACATGGTCCCGGACGGCAAGCGACGCGTGCGACTGGACTTCATCATGCCGTCGCGCGGGCTCATCGGCTTCCAGTCGGAATTCCGCACCATGACTTCCGGCAGCGGCATTCTCGTGCACACGTTCGACCACTACGGCCCGGTGAAGAAGGTCGCACGGGTCCGGCGGCCGAACGGCGCACTCGTCTCGATGGCCCAGGGCAAGGCCCTCGGATTCGCCATCTTCAACCTGCAGGAGCGCGGGCAGATGATGATCAGCCCCGGCGACGAGGTCTACGAGGGGCAGATTGTGGGCGTCAATGCGCGCGACAGAGACCTGGCGGTCAACCCGCTGAAGGGCAAGAAACTGACCAACATGCGCGCCTCGGGCAAGGACGATGCCATCGCCCTGACGACGCCGCTGAGGTTCGCGCTCGAACAGGCGATGGAGTTCATCGAGGACGACGAACTACTCGAGGTGACGCCCGCGGCCTTGCGGCTGCGCAAGCGCCACCTCAAAGAAGTAGATCGTCGACGCGCCGCCAAGCAGCGCGAGACTGTCGCCGGCTGATCCCTCTTCGCTCAGATCGTCAGATCGCTAGCTGACGATCTCGAGCAGCTCGACCTCGAAGATCAGGGTCTCGCCTGGACCGAACGGCGCGCCGGGCGGTGGGGTCATCGCGTAGGCGAGATCCTGCGGGATGTAGAACTTGTAGTGCGAGCCCACGTTCATCAACTGCAGGCCTTCGGTCCAACCCGAGATCACACGGTTGAGCGGGAACTCGGCGGGCTGTCCCCTGTCGTAGGAAGCGTCGAACGTCTCGCCGCCCAGCGTGGTGCCGCGATAGTGCACTCGCACGACATTGGTCTCGATCGGCTTCTCGCCGTCCCCCTCGCTGATCACCTCGTACTGCAGGCCGCTCTCAGTCTCGACGACCTCGGCACGATCGCGGTTGCCCGCGAGGAAAGCGGTACCCGCGGTGATGTTCGCCTCGGTCGCAGCGTTGTTGGCAGCCATCTCGAGTTCTCCCATCGCGGCCAACCCGGCCTGCATTTCGTCGTCGGTGTACTGCGGATCAGCGTTGCTGATGCCCGCCTGGACACCTGCCAGAAAGGACGCGTCATCGAGGACTTCACTCTGAGCCTGCCGGCCCATCACCAGACCCCGCGCGTAGCTACCCACGGCAGTTTCGGAATTGGACGAGGTGGTTGCTGCGTCGCCAGGCGCCGCAGCGTCGCACCCGGCCAGCAGGACAGTTGCGCACACGAGTGCCGCAAGACGTGATGAGTTCATCAGGAACCTCCGAAGGGGGGGGCCGCCGCGTTCTCTGGAGATTCAGGCGGCAAACCGAAAAGATCGTTGCCTCAAGGTAGCACGGGCGCTGTTGCCGATCTCGCCGCGCCGTCGCAGCTGCAGCGCGGTCGAGAATCCGGTCGGGGCATGGCTACTGGATGTAGCCCAGGGCGCGGAGTTCTTCGACTTCGGCGGGGTCGAGTTGAACCTCTTCGCCCCGCAAGCGACGCCGCACGTTGCGTAGGAGCTGGCGCAACTCGTTCGCTGTCTCCGCCGCGGTGGACTCGGACAGAGCTACGAGGTCCATCCGCTCGGCGAAGTCGCGCTGCAAATCGAAGAGCATCATGCTCTCCGGGTCCGGACCCGTGATGAGCTTGTACGGCCAGCGGATGACTGCCTGGACGTCAGAGCCGTTCACCTCGATCTCTGCAGCGATCAGTCGCTCTGGGAACGGCTCCATGCCGGCGAGCGGCCCGAGCAACGAAACGCCCGGCAAGCCTGGCGGCGACGGGGCGCCTGCCCACTGCAGCGCAGTCGGAGTGAAGTCGACCAACGAGACCGGCGCTCGTTCACGCGCGCCTGTGGGGGCAGCACCCCAGACCACGAGCGGAACTCGGATCAACTCGTTGTAGAGCGTGCCGCCGTGGCCGCGCTCATCATGGTCATGCAGCGATTCGCCGTGGTCAGCGGTCATTACGACGAGGGCCTCGTCCCATATACCGCGGTCACGCAGGCCATCAACGAAGCGCCCCACCTGATCGTCCGTGTAGGCGATCTCCTCATCGTAGGCCGCCACGTGAAACTCGAGGTCGCTCTGGCGCTCCGCCTCGAGGCGGCTCTCGAGCGTGGCCAGCGTGTCGCCATATCGATCCCGGTAGGCCTCCGTGAACTTGCCGCGAAACGGTTCCGGGGCGTCGAAGTGCCGGTGAGGATCGAACAGGTGCAACATGAAGAAGAAAGGCCGGTCGTCGTTCGCGTCGATCCACGCGAGAGCCCGATCAACACTCTCACCGGCTCGACGACTCTCCTCGTCGGTGCTGGATACCCAGTCGTAGGTGTCGAAGCCGCGACCGAAGCCGAAACGCGGACTCATGAAACCGACGTTCGCCACGGCGCCGGTTGCGTACCCGGCGTCCTGTAGCAGTTCGGCCAGCGTCGGCACCTCTTCGCGCAAGCGGCTGAAACGCTGGCGGCCGCCGCGCGTCCGCGCGTATCCTGCCCCGTGCTCGCGCGGCCATGTCCCGGTCAGCAACGACGTCATCGACGGCAGCGTCCAGGAAGCTGTGGCGAAGGCGTGCTCGAAGACCACGCCCTCGGCGGCCAGAGAATCGAGGCGTGGCGACGTCTCGCGCTCGTACCCATAAAGCCCTAGGTGATCGGCCCGCAGAGTATCGATCGCGATCACGATGATCGGCCCACGAGGCGCCAGGCCCGGTGAGTCGGTTCGGCAGGCTGTCAGGGCTAGCGCCAGTACCAAGGGCAACACGAGAGGCACGCGCGCGCCCGTCCCCGGCGAGAGAATCGATCGAAATCCGTAAGGCTTCATGCAGCCGCCGATTCTCCCCGGCCAGACGCGCAAACGCTAGCGCTCCGACGCAGAAGTCCGCCGCCAGCGCATAGCCAGCGCGGAAATTCCGAATAAATCAGAGTTTCGTATCCCCAAATGGTTGCCTCGCGCGCCTGGACCGTCTAGCCTCGGCTAATGCTGACAACAGACTCCGCTAAGTACGCAGTCCGTGCCCTGGCAAACATGGCATCGCGCGAAGACCTCCTGCGCCCCGTAAGCGCTGCGGAAATCGCGGCCAATGAGGATCTACCTCAGTACTACCTGGCCAAGGTGATGCAAGACCTGGTTCGCGCTCGGATACTGAAGTCGACGCGAGGTCGCGGCGGCGGATTCGTCCTTGCCGCAGCACCCGAAGCGACGAAAGTGATCAAGGTATTGAAGGCGGTCGAGGATATGGAGGCCTTCGAGCATGACTGCATCCTCGGATTGGCCACCTGCTCCGACACCGCGCCCTGCCCGATGCACGACATGTGGGGCCCCGTCCGCGCGGATCTTCTCGCGACGCTGCGGTCAATGACCGTCGCTGATCTTGCCGAAGAGATGATGCGCAAGAAAGCGGATCACGGCGACGATAAGTAGCTCGCCCGGTTTGCGCCTACAGCCCGCCGAGTCCAGCTAGCGCGCGGCCAGCCCGTCGCTCGCGAGATGAATGAAGTCGCGCTCGCTGACGATGCCCACCAAGGCTCCGTCGCTGACCACAGGCAGACAATCCGCCTCGTGCTGGCGCATGAGCGCAATCGCCTCGATCGCAGTGGTCTGCGGCGAAATCGACTGCGACGCCGTGTTCATTATCGATTCCACGGCAACCTCGCCGGGGGGCGTAGCCTCGCCCGCCCGCAGATCGTACTTGGAAAGATGCTCGATCACCTCGAGACTCGAGACGATCCCCATGTAATTGCCGTCGGCGTTCTCGACGGGAACGTGTCGCACGTTCTGCCAGGTCATGAGCGCCGCCACCTGCGAGACCGACTCGTCCGGCTGCACGGTAACAAGGTCCGTCGTCATGAACTCTTCGACAGTGGTCTTGCTGGCTCCCATATCGATGATCTCCCGGCGTCTAGCCAACGGCCACTCGCCAACCGGCATCCCGGAGGCCCGTAGCCCAGTCATGTTCTCGGTCAGAGCGACCAGTGCCTCTCCCGGTCCGCAGCGGTCCGATATTGCGCTGAGAGAATTGAGCTGCCACGCGGCGCCGGTCTGCAGACCCTCCACGCGTTGCTCGATCACGCTCAGGTAGCGCTCCACATCGTCCGCGTCCAGACCGCGGTCTAGCAACCCCTCGCGGGCGGCCGGGAGCACTCGATTCAGCAACAGGTCCACGGCGCCGATACGCTCGCCATCGAGCCATGTGAAGCGGGCGCCAAGACCATGCTCTGCTGCGACGTTGAAATTGCGCCGTGCATCGACGAATCGCAGACGCGAACGAACATCGCCGACCTCTGCCTCGAGCGCGAGCAGCGCACCCCAGAACAGCGCCGCGTTGGCGACCTCGTCGAGCAGAGTCGGTCCCGCCGCCACGGCCCGCGCCTCGATGCGAAGGTGGGGCACGCCGGCCGTCGCCCCATAACAGGCTCTGTTCCATCGATACACCGTGCCGTTGTGAATCTGCAGCGCAGCGAGCGCCGGCACCTCGCCGCGTCCGAGAGCGGCGAAAGGATCTTCCTGTCTATTTCCGTACAGGAGCGTGCGGAAGCTGGCGACGTCCTCGCGGAACAACTGCAACACGCTGTCGTCCACCCAGCGCTGCCCGAAACTCACCCGCGGCTGGCGGCCCCGCACGTGGTAGCTGGCGTGGCGCGTGTCGATCGACTGCTGGAACAGCGGGATACGGGTCTCGTGCCAGAGGCGCTTGCCGAAGAGCACGGGGGAGTTGGCCGACGCCGCCACCAGCGGTGCCGTAACGGCCTGCGCGAGATTGTAGAGGCGTGCGAATTCGTCGGGAGCGACCTGGAAGTGGAACTGGAAACTCGTACAGCACGACTCCAACATCACCGAGTCGTGCGTCACGGACAACTCGTCGAACCCCGCAATATCGAGGTTGTATCCGCCCCCGGCGGCCCGGGTCATCGCTTCGTCGAGCGCACGATACCGTTCCCGCGGCGCCATGTTCTCCAGGGCGAGGTCCGACTTCCTCAACGTCGGCAGAATGCCTGCCAGAACGACCCTGGAACCGATGGCCTGCGCCGCTTCATCGGCTTGGGCGACAACTCCCTCGAGACCCGCCTCGAGCTGCGACAGGCAGGCGCCGCCGAATTCCAGGGGCGGGAGGTTGCACTCGAGATTGTAGGCAGCGAGTTCCGTCGTGAAGGCTTCCGGCAGGCGCTCCAACATGGCGATGCACACCGGCGCCGGCCGCCAGTCGGCGTCGACCAGAAAGAACTCCTGCTCGGCGCCGATTCGCCGCTTGCCCGCTTCGATCTGGCCGCCTTCGATCATCTCCTGCAGAGCTTCGAGATCGCGCAGGACGGCACGCTGATGGGCGCGGCATGACTCGGGAGATGACTCGGAGTGAACTCGCTGGTCACCCATGGCGCACCACCGTGGCTGGTCGCTTCGGCTAAATCGGATCGTCGAGTGGCGTTCACCCTGAATGTATACCGAAGCGACCCGAGCCGTCGATGAGCTCGACGGCCCGGATCCTCCGCTGCCCCGCAGTGTCAGCGTGTCAGCAACCCGCTCGGCACTCGCGCAGGTACCTGGCTGCTCAGATCTCGCGCGGAGGGATCCGTGAGCGAGCGCAGGAACGCGATCAGCTCGTCTATGTCCCGGTTGTTCAGGCGCCCTCTCCTGGCCTCGTTGCTAGCGGCAATCGCCGCCACGCGGCGGGGATCCTGCATGACAAGGAGATCGAATCGGTCGAGGTTGCGGCGCGACGGCAGAATCAGCTGCGACGGGTCGTAGTCGCGGATCTCCCGTTGTGGGTCGCGATAGTGCTCGACCATCGCCTCGAGGGAGGAGTAGGCCCCACTGTGCCCATACGGCGAAGTCAACTCGACGTTGCGCAGCGAAGGCGTGCGGAACTCGTAGCGATCCGCGCGGTTGCCGGTCACCCGCTCACGCCCGAAGTCCTCGCGCCCATCCACACCGTCGCCCGTTCCGGGGCCGACCTGCGGCATCGCGATCGAATGGAACCGGCGATCAGTCTGAAGCGCCCCCGCGTGGCAGCGCGCGCAGCCGGCGCGGCCGTAGAACAGGTTCATGCCGCGACGCTGCTGCTGTGAGATCGCGTTCGGGTCGCCCCGCAGGACCCGATCGAACGGGCTGTTGTCGCTGCGAAACGCGTCCATCTCGAACTCCGCGATCGCGTTGGCGACGTGCGTCATGGTGAGATCGGAGGCGTCATCGACATCGTCGAAGGCGTTGCGGAAGAGACGCACGTACTCGGGAATGTCACGCAGCCGCTGCGCCAGCAGGTTCCAGACTCCCCGATCGCCGGCGAGTCGGCCGCGCGCGGCGGCTCTGCCGATCTCGTTGGTGCCACGCCGACCTGCCATCTCGATCTCCGAGGTAACCGGGAACAACGCCTGAGCCGCCAGCACACTGCCGAGGCCAGTGGGCAGAGCGGCGCCCGCGGGAGTGGCAAAGCCCGATGCCGTACCGGCATCAATGGCTACGCGGCCGTCGTGGAACAGACTGCGGAACTGCCGGGCGCCAAGGTTGAAGAGCGCAGGTGAGTTGCGCGGTACACGCTGGCGCACGCGAGTCGCGCCGGTACCCGTGGTCCGTGCGACACCGAGCCCTACGCCGCCTTCACCCAAGGGAAGCGAAAGCGCATCTCCCGTTGCGTTGTCCGGGTGATGACAGGTGGCACAGGAGATGTTGCGATTGCCGCTGAGGACCTCGTCGAAGAAGAGCAGCCGTCCGAGGTCGACGAGATCGTCGTCGTAATTGCCGTTGTTCAGATAGTCGGCGTCACGAACGGGCCCGAAGTTCGGCCCCCCACCATTCTGGGCGTGGGTCACGAACGGTACGAGGAGCACGGCGACAAGGACCGTGAACACGGCCGCAGTAGCGAGACGTGTCGTGCTCTCGGCACATGAGCGGAAACCGGAAAGTCTGAGCCTGCGCAAAACCATTGGCGTCCTTCCTCTGTCGGGGCAGCGGCCTGGAGTGATTACGAACCCAGCTAAGCGTCGAAACGGGGGGACTCGAGGCCTTTGACCACATGTCCGGGGATTTCATTCCCGCGAGCCCTCACCACGGTCCGTCAGGACGCGTATGATGAATTCGCTCCGGGAAGCTCGTGCGGTCCGCCAGGATGACTGCGGAACGGGAGAACACGTGCGCCATCTCATCGAACAGAATCTCGAGAGCATCGGGCCGCGCCGGAGTCTGCTGCTGGTCACGATGGCCATCGTGTGGGCTTCGATCACCGTGGCCATAGTGGTCTGGGCGTTGGCGAAGGGCGTGATGGAGACTCTCTGGATAACCCTGGCGATCGCCAGCGGGAGTCCGATCGATATCGCCGTGGCCATCGGCCTGTGGGCATTTATCCTGTTGACCGTGCCGCTGGTCCGCGCGGGGCTCGGAGTGTGGCGAAAGTGGCAGGACGAGCGCTGGGAAGCGAAGGTCGCGCTGGACCAGCTCGAGGAGCAGCTATTCCCAGGCGCTCCTAATACCCGCCATTTCGACAGCCCCCGCGAGCGGCTCGCCCAACGGGCGCTGGAGGAACTCGAACGCCGCGTCTTCGGGGCGCCACGGCAGGAGGACGGTGCATGCGAGGCTCGTCTGAAGGAACTGGCCCAACACGCAAGAAGGCGGCCGCCTGACTAGGCGATCGCCTTCTAGAGTCGTGGATCAGCTCGCTCCCACCGTGAAGACTAGACGAAGGCGATCGAGGGTTGGCCGGCCCACCTGATCCTCGACGAGCGGCTCGTCGAACAGGCGTTCAAGACTGTTGCCGGCCAGATCCTCCAGGTCGGGATCCACGCTGATCGCATACCTGCCCGGCGCCCACGGTGAACTGGGTGCGAAACTCCATGCGCGCTCGCCGCGGGCGACCGTGACCTCTCCACCGACCGGCGTGCCGGCCTGGGTTTCGACAAACAGCATGCGGTTCAAAAGCGCCCGGTCGAGAACTTCCGGAAGATCGACCCGTAGAGGGTCCTGCGGAGTCTCCGGCGTATGCACGGTCCACGCATCGGTGCGTGGCTGCTCGCGGTCAGCCTCCACGACCTGCCAGGTGTGTTCGAAGCTCTCGCGCAGTGGTGCCCCATGTGCATCACGCCATTCCGCCTGCACCCTTAGGGTCACTTCTTGTCCTGCCCGCAGCGGAGGGCCGGCAGCAAGGTTGGGGCCGACCCCCTGCTTGAGCCTGCCGGGATCGAAGAACAGCGTCAGGCGGTCGTCGGTCGGACTCCACAGCTCCTGCTCCGGCACCACGAAGGCCCCGGCGATCGGAGCGTCGTCCTCGCCGACCAACTCAACGAACCGCGTTGCACCGCCGCGACTCATCGGTGCGGAGAACTGGATATAGAGCCGCAGGAGATTCTCCGGGACTACGTCACTCGACGGAAATACCGCTTCGACCCTCGTGGTAGCCGCAAGTTCCAGCCCTGGCACCGTAAATGTCGCGGTGATCCTGTCGCCGTCCAGCGGCTGCCAGACCGCGGTGTACCGCTGGCCGGGCTGAAGCGGGTAGCGAGGGGCCCAGCTGACTCCTGTGCGTCCCCCGCTCGTCGCCCCCAATACGGAAACCCGTCCGGCGGCCAGTTCATCGCGCGGTCCCGTGAACACCCGCAGGTCGCCTGCCTGTTCGCCGCCAGCAAACGTGACCACCCACCCGGACTCCTGATCACCGGCCAGTCTGGGCGTCGCCTCGGTGCCACCCTGACCGCTACAGCCGACGGCCGCGACCACGACCAGTGTCGCGACCGCGGCCCTTCGGGCGAACTTCGGGCAGGAGTTCAGGAACTCAGAGCCAGCGATTCTCACGCGCCGACAAACGCAGAGTGCCGTTTTCAGGGTTGCGCTCGAGAATGAGGATGTGGTCGCTGCCATAGTTGTCTACCTGAACGACCAATCCCAGCGGTGACCCTTCGTAGTCCACGCCGGTACGAGGACCGACCCGCTCCTCGATGCTCGGCTTGCCCTGCGCAGCCACGACGTCCGCCATCGGGATCTTCATCGTGCCGCGACGCGAGTTCGTCAGCAGCACGAAGTCCTCGCCGTTTTGCTTGACGTGCAGCATGTCGATGGGAACGTTGCCGAACCCGAGCTCGGCGATCGTCCTGCCACGCAACTTGTCCGCGCTGCCAAGCTCGTCCACGGAGAAGGTCACCAGCGGCGTGCACAGATACCCCGCCAGAACGTGCTTCTCGCCGGCCAACTCCACCGGCATGAAGGTGTAGATCGGCGCGTTGGTTTCGAACTGACCATGGGCACCGTGATAGATCTCGAGCCCAGTGGCGTTCGCAGCGTCGTCAAAAGGCCATGGTGCGCGGCGCAGCACCGACGCGAATTCCTCGTTCGACAGTCCCGCGATGTAGACGGAGTCGCCGAGCAACTCGATATCGGTAATCGTCGAGTTGCGCGGGTTGCGACGCGCATCCGGCGTGCTCTCGGGCGCGTCGCCCAACTCGAGCTTCGTGTACGCGAGAGTCTCGAACGCAACGTGATGCAGTTCGCCATCTGGCGTCACCTTCATCAGGACTGGCTGGGCTCCGGCTCCGCTACCGCGCATGAGCGAGAGGTACGCGGCGCCGCTGCCTTCGTCGACCGCCATGTCTTTGATGAAGATCTCGTTCGCCGTGGTACCCAGCATCTCGGCGATCTTCACATCGAGATCGTTGACCGCTGTGAACTCTGCCGGCTCGCCCGAGCCGGCCCCGACCTCGAGAGCGTAGACAGTCCCGCCCTTCGAATCACCGGCGAACAGAACGCCATCGGCGAATTCGAGGGCGCCTATCGAGGCCAGAGGCGGATCAGTAGTCACGGCCGCGCCGTCCGGCACCGCCCATGCCGCGGTGGCAAGAACCGCCAGACCCAAAGCTGCAATGGCTCGCTTGTTCATCGTGAGGATCTCTCCGGGGAAACAGGTGGGGCCGGCGGTCTCGTTCCTTCTCAGGAGCGAGCGGCCAGCGCGGCGCGGAACGATCCGCGCCAAAGTCTGCGCAGGGCGATTCTAGTCGAGCCGAGCGCCGAAGTCTCGGACGCCCGGCGGGACCGTGTCAGCCGGCGGACTATGACGAACGAGCCGGCCCGATCACTCGGGCCGGCTCCATCTCGCTGCGAATGCGGTTAGTTCGTCGCGGACGCGGTGACGATGAGCGTCTTGTACTCGCCGTCGTCTTCGCCCCAATCACCGGTCACGCTGACCGTTTTGCCAGCAAGACCCTTCAGCGACTCGAAGGCCGCTGTGTCCTCGGCAGGCTTGAGGATGTAGAGATCTCCGTCAGCAGTGAGCAGGCCGACATCGCCGCCACGCTCGAAGCAGCGCTTGGCGCATGCCGCGTGGTCTTCACCATGGGCACCACGATCGACGAAGCACGCTTTCTCGACGATCTCACCGCTAACAGTGTCCGCGGGCAACGCGCCCGCTGTGCCGGCCAGCAACAAAGTGACGGCCAGCGCCGCAACAGTGAACTTACGCATAGGGTCTACCTCCGGGGGGTGGCCCGATATCGGGCCGGACGAAACCTGCGCCGAAGTCTAGTCGTGCCCCACCACCGTTTTCAACGGAGAGGGCACTTTCGGGCCTACCGTCCCAAGCCACGGGCACGGCCGGGGTACTCGCTAGGCCGCTCTCCTATTGACACGTCGGCTACGATGGAGACGCACCTCACTGAGCGACGGTCCACCAAGAGAGGGAACAGGGAAGTAGCTGCATGTCGATTCGACCGGTCAGGGAACACCTCAAGGCGCAGCCCCACGTCGAAGGCGCGGGGGTCAATCTGCATCGCGCCTTCGGCTTCGGCAAGACGAGCGAATTCGATCCGTTCCTGCTGTTCGACGACTTCCGCGGCGACCGGCCGGATGACTACGAGGCCGGGTTTCCGTGGCATCCACATCGAGGCATCGAAACGATCACCTACGTGCTTGCCGGCACGGTGGATCACGGCGACAGCCTGGGCAATCAGGGCTCGATCACGGCGGGTGACGTGCAGTGGATGACGGCCGGCAGCGGCATCGTTCACCAGGAACTGCCGCACGGCGACGGGCAGGGGCGCATGCACGGCTTTCAGCTGTGGGCGAACCTGCCGAGCGCTCTGAAGATGACTCCGCCGCGGTACCAGGACATCAAGTCGGCCGACATCGCTGAGGTCGTCGAGGACGACGGCACCAAGGCGCGGGTCATTTGCGGCCGTCTCTGGGGTCAGACCGGGCCGGTCGATGGGATCGCGGCCGACCCGCAGTACGTCGATATCTCGGTTCCGCCCGGCAAGAAGAAGGTGATACCGGTGGCCACCGAGCGCCACGCGTTCGCCTATGTGTTCGCGGGTTCAGGCAGCTTCTTCGGAGCCTCGGATCCACACCGTGCTCCCACCGAATGGGTCGACCCGGAAGCACCGCCGGAGCCGCTCGATGGCCACCAGACCGGCCTCTCAGCGGGTACCGATACTGACAACCGCTCGCTGGTACTGTTCGACCGCGGCGACAACGTGACCGTGCAGGCAGGCGAAGAAGGCATCCGATTCCTGCTCGCCTCGGGGCAACCGCTGCGCGAACCCGTGGCCTGGCGCGGTCCGATCGTGATGAACACACGCGAGGAGTTGCGGCGGGCATACCAGGATCTCCACGACGACACGTTCCTCAAGCACGAGTCGAGCTAGAAACGATGGCACTCGAAATGAAGGATGGCTGCGAGCGTTGCGAAACGCGCCTCGACGCGCTGTCGGAGGCCTTCATCTGCACCTATGAGTGCACGTTCTGCACGAGTTGCACCGCGACGATGGAGCACGTCTGCCCGAACTGCGGCGGTGAACTCGTCCGGCGGCCGCGCAGGCGAGCCGACTCGGTCTGACGCATCTCGTCTGCTTGAATTCCGCGTCTTGATAGTATTATCATTGCGATACTATTAATCCTGACGTGAGTAGAATAATGACCCCGACGATGGACCGCCAAGCGGCGCTCTCGATGCTCGAGACGCAGGTTCTGATGGTGCTGGCACGCGACGACCTGCACGGCTACGGCATTGCGCTGGAGATCCAGCGCCGCGACCCTGACGGTCCCAAGGTCTATCCCACGAACCTCTACCGGCGGCTGCACGACCTTGCCGATCGCGGTCTGATCCTCAACGCGGGCACGGAACTCGACGACAAGGGACGCGCCCGCAAGACGTTCGCGATCACCGACGTCGGGCGCGAGGCACTGTCCGCGCAGACTCAGCGTCTCGCCGGATTCGTCGACGAACTGCGCGCAGCCGAGGGTTCGTCGGAATGATCCCCTCGGAACAGCTGATCTCGCCGTTTCCGCGGCAGGCATCCACCTACCGACAACTCCTGCGTCTGCTGCCAGGACCCATCGTGCGCGATCACGGCGACGACATGATCGCCTTGTTCTGCCACCACCTGGAAGACGCGCGAGGTTCCTTCCGCGCCTGGCTCAATGTCTGGTTTACCGCCGTTGGCGACATCGCGCGCCACGGCCCACGACTCCCGCGCCGCTCGGTCGGCGCTCCCGGTCCCCACCGCTCCCCGCGACAGGACCTGACGATGAACGAACGACTGAGGACTCTGTTGGCGACCCTGTGGCGCGACGCCTCGTATGGAGTCCGTCTCCTGCGCAAGGACTGGAGCTTCACGCTGGCGGCGACGCTCATCCTCGGCCTGGCGATTGGCGCCAACACGGCCGTGTTCAGTTTCGTCGACACCTACATGTTGCGCCCGCTGCCTTACCCCGAGGCCGATCACCTTGGGCTGGTCACCCGACAGGCTGAAGGCGGCGGAGGCGGCGGCACGGCCCACGACGGCAGAACCTGGGAGGCAATTCGTGATGCCCACAGCGAGCGCTTTCAGGCCGCCGTGTACTCGGGCTGGGGAACCGACGCCAACCTGGCCACTGGCGCGACGGCCACGACGGTCGCGCTGCAGCGTGTGGGCGCGGGCTACTTCAGCACGCTCGGCGTGCCGCCCGTCCTGGGGCGCGACTTCACGTCCACCGAAGACGTCCCCGATGGCGCCGCCGTCGCCATTCTGAGCCACACGCTATGGCAGCAGATCTTCGGCGGCGATCGCGCGGCGGTAGGCGACTCCGTGCTGTTGCGCGGCGAGCCTCACACTATCGTCGGCATCATGCCAAAGGACTTCAGGAGCTCCGCCAGCGCGGACATCTGGGTGCCACTGCGAGCCAGCACGAGCGGCGAGGGGGGCGGGGAGAACTATGCCGTCCTGCTGCGGCTGGGTCGCGAGAGCACCTGGGCCGAAGCCGAGGCCGAGCTCCGCGCCATCGGATTGAGCCTGAACGAACAACTCGGCGAAGAACGCCGGCCCTTCACACTCTCGTTCGCTTCTCTGCAGGTGGGCGACGGGGGGATGCTGCGCATGCTGCTCACCCTGCTTTCGACCGCCGTGGCAATGGTTCTTCTGATAGCGTGCGTCAACGTCAGTGGGCTGCTGCTCGCTCGCGGAAGTCGGCGCGGACGCGAGATCGCCACGCGCATGGCGATCGGCGGCGGACGCGCGGCGATCATCCGCCAGTTTGTGGTGGAGAGTCTGGTACTGGCAACGGTCGGCGGGCTTGTCGGCCTGCTCTTCGCGCGCGGATTCCTTCGCATCATCGAACTCATGGGCACCGGCGTTCTCGCAACGTGGCGTCCTGTCTCCCTCGACACGCGGGTCCTGGCCGGCACCGCGATGATCTCCCTGGCCACAGCTTTGATCTTCGGTCTGGCGCCCGCGTTCCAGGCCAGTGGTGTCTCGATCCGCGATGCCCTGAGCGGTGAAGGCGCACGCGGAGTCGCCGCGGGAACGCGCCGCTGGCGCAAGCTGCTCGTCGTCGCCGAGGTCGGTCTTAGCGTTGTATTGCTTGTGGCTGCCGGACTGCTGCTTCGCACGTTCCTGCACCTGCAGGGACTCGAGCCTGGTTTTGATCCGCAAGGCATCGTTTCGGTCTCGGTGTCGCTACAAGACGCCCGCTACGAGACTCGCGAAAGCGTGGAGCAGCTCTTCACTTCCGGAATGGAACGAGTACGAGCCCTGCCCGGCACGCTGTCGGCAACCGCAGCACTCGGGCTACCGTATGAAAGGCTGTTGAACATGGGATTCAGACCTCTCGACTTCGAACTCGAAGAGGGCACGAACCCGATCACCAACCTCATGTATGTGAGCCCGGAGTACTTCGAAACGCTCGGCGTGCCGATACTTGCCGGGCGCAGCATCGACGTGTCTGACGCACACGATTCGGCTCCCGTCGCGGTCATCAACGAGGCCTTCGCCAAGGCCTACCTTCCCGACAACGCAGTGCTGACCCACTCGCTCGCGGCGGCAGGTGCGGACCGGCAGCTCATAGGCATGGTCGGCACCGTCAAACAGCGGGGTTCCTGGGGCGCTCAAGCACCGGTGGATGACACCCCGGCCATCTATGTGCCCGTCTCGCAGATCGACGGTGAGTTCCTGAAGCTCGTCCACACCTGGTTCGCCCCGGCTTGGATCGTGAGGGTGGCCGGCGAGCCGGGCGAAGCCATACCCGATATCGAGCGCGCGCTCGAGGCGGTGGATCCGCTCCTGCCTCTTGCCTCGACACGCCTCGCGTCGGAACTGCAGAACGACGGGATCGCGCTCCAACGATTCACGGCGATCCTCGTCAGCGCGCTCGCGGCTGTCGCTGTGGTTCTGGCGAGCCTGGGCATCTACGGCCTGGTAGCCAGCACCGTTGCCGAAAAACGGCGCGAAATCGGAATCCGCCTCGCGCTTGGAGCACGCGCCGCACACGCGGTCAGGATTGCCGCCCTGCCCAGCATCAGGCTCTCTGCGGTGGGCGCCGTGCTGGGAGTCGGCGGCGCGCTCGCGGCCGGAAGCACTCTCCGGGCCATGCTCTGGGGCGTGGCACCCAACGACCCCTGGACCTACGGCGGCGTCACGATGGGCCTGGTAGCAGCCGCCGCAATCGCCAGTCTGATCCCGGCGGCGAGAGCGGCGCGGGTAGACCCCGCGCAGACTCTGCGCGTGGAGTAGCCACAGGCAGCCAGGCTAGGAGATCTCGGCGAGAACCTCGACGAAGCGCGCCTTCATGCGCGACTCGGCGTCATCGAGGGCGGACTCCTTGTCCTCGAACCATTCCGTGCTGCCGTGCAATCGGTCGACGAGATTCTTCTCGCCGATCTCGATGTTCAGGTTGCCGCGGAACCAGCCACGATACTTGCCCTGCAGCGGCTCTATCCAACAACGGTACTTGTGGCCTTCGTGCTCACCGGCTCTGCGCATGCTCATTGTGAATCCTCATCAACGATGAACTCGGCAGACTCCACCGCCGAGGGCTCTGGGGAGCAACACGGAGGCTATCGCTTCCTGCCCGCAGTGGCTAACCCGTTCGCAGGGTCGCTCGGTTCAGGTTACGTCACTGACCAATATGTCACTTGACGACATGTTCAGCCACGACGTAATCTGAGCCGGTTGATCCCACGACCCCAGGAGCACTCCCGCATGCCCTCGAAGACCGACGCCCTGTCGCCAACGACCTTCCAGATTCTCCTAAGCCTGGTTCGATCGCCGCTTCACGGATATGGCATCAAACTCGATATCGAGGAACGTACCGCGGGGGCTATCTCGCTCGGATCGGGCACGCTCTACCAGGCCCTGGCCCGCCTCGAGTCGCAGCAGCTGGTCGGAACCGCGCCAGCGCCCGCCAACCGGCACGATGCCCGCCGTGGCCGCATATACGAACTGTCGCCTGCCGGGCGGACCGCGGTGCAGCACGAACTCGCACTGATGCAGCGCACCGTCGCGAGTGACGCGGCGCAACTCGCCCTTTCCGGGAGCGACAGCTAGTGCTTCCCGCGGGGGTGCAGGAGCGCATGTTCCGGATTCTGATCCGGGCGTATCCGACCTGGTTCCGTCGTCGCTACGAGGACGAGCTCCTGATCTTCTTCCACACGGAGCGCTCCCGCCCTCAGCACCAGGGTCTCGGCGGCACGCTGCGATTCTGGCGCCACACGCTGAATGATGTTCTCTCGGCCACCTTCCGCCACCGGCAGCCTCCGATCCCCTCGGTAACACCCATGCTAATCAAGGAATTCCCCCGCCACGTACTGCTCGCATCGCGCGGGATCCGCCGGCAGCCCGGTTTCGCCGCTGTCGTGATTCTCAGCCTGGCGATCGGAATGAGCGCCGCGCTGGTGGTCTTCGCTCTGGTAGACGCGGCTATTCTCGAGGCACTGCCCTTCGAGGAGGGCGACGGCATCGTGTTCATCCAGGGCACGCTGCGCGACGACAGGCTCAACGTGCGGTCAGCGTCGTTTCCAGAGATTCAGGAGTGGCGTCGCGCTTCGAGTTCATTCGAGTCGATGGCGGCGCTATCAGGCGTGGCGTTCAACGTCGTGACCGACGAGGCCGTCGAGCGCGTGCTCGGTGAAATCGTCGGCCCCGACTACTTCGCGCTGCGTCGAGCTCAGCCCCTCCTGGGACGACTGCTCGGCGAAGAGGATCACACCGCACCTGGCGAAGACCGTGTGGCGCTGATCCGCGAAACACTCTGGGAAAGGCGATTCGAGCGCCGCACCGACCTGATCGGCGAGGTAATCCGTCTCAACGACACCGCAGTTACGGTGGTCGGCATCCTTCCAGCGGACTTCGTGGGCATGCAGATCGGAGCCGAGGCATGGATCCCCATCACCATGGCGGAAATCGTGGGGCGTGCGGCGGAAGACTATGGCAATCGCTGGTTGACCGCCGTCGCCCGACTGCGCGACGGCGTTTCGCCGACTTCGGCGCAGAGTGAGATCGACGCGATTTCGCTGGCGTTGGCACTCGAACGTCCCGACAGCAACGACAATCGCACCGGGACACTGATCGGGGCGCGCGACTCGTATCTCGATGGCAGTCGCGACCTCCTCATGCTCCTGCTAGTCGCGGCGGTCATGCTGCTGCTCATCGCGGCCGCCAACGTTGCCGGACTTCTGATCGTGAGAGCTGAATCCCGGCGCCCGGAACAGGCTCTGTGCCTCGCTCTCGGCGCTGCGCGCGGAAGCCTCGCGATGCGCGTGTTCACCGAATCGCTCGTCCTGACCATCCTGGGCACGGCGCTGGGTTGGGGGGTGGCGCAGGCGCTCCTGTCCTCGCTGCTGGCCAGTCTGCCAGCGGGCGCCCTGCCATCATTCGTCGTGCCGCGGCTCGATGTCACCAGCCTGCTCTTCGCGGGGCTACTGATCATCGTCACCACCTCGATCGCCGCACTGATCCCGGCGCTGTGGAGTTCGCGTGGCGACCTCACCGCCTCGTTGCGGACGTCGCGCACAGGCTCGCCCGAGGCCGGCCGGCGACGACTTTCGCCGCAGCGAGTGTTTGTTGTTGCCGAGGTCGCTATCGCGCTCGTGCTGCTCGTGGGCACGGGACTCATGGCCAGAACGTTCGCCATGAAGCTCGGAGTGGAGCCAGGCTTCGACCCCAGTGGGGTGCAGGCCTTCCGCTTGCGGGTCCCGGTAGCGAACTACCAAGACGCGGCGGCTATGGCGCAGTTCACCGAGACGGTTCGCGAGCGACTGCGAGCGATCCCGGGGGTAACGGACGCCACCTATGGCTCTGATCTACCGCTACGCGGCGCCTCCAGCGCCAGCTACATCGCCCGCGCCGGCATGGCCGACGATCCCATCCGCTACTACCGACATCGCGTCGCGCCCGGTTTCTCCGAGGCGATGGGGATCGAGGTGCTGCAGGGTCGCGGCTTCGACCAGGACGACGTGGCAGGCGCCCCGAACGTGGTCTTGATCAGTCGCGAGCTTGCCGACCGGGCGTTCGCTGGAGAGGACGCCATTGGTCAGGAGATGATCCGCGCGCCGGGCATTGGCGATATTCCCGTAACCATCGTCGGCGTCGTCGACACGGTGCGATGGCGTGATCTGACAACGGATTTGATCGCTGGCGGCGACGATCCGGAAGTCTACTTCCCGTTCGCTCAATACACGACGCAGGTGGTGGAGTTCGCGATGCGGACGCAACCAGGGATTACCCAGACGCTCCCGGCTATCCGGGACGCGGTACGCCACGTAGATGCAGAAGCTGCTGCATATCAACTAGCCTCGCTGGACGAGCAACTGGACCAGCAGACCGCTGGCGATCGCCTGACGTTCTCCATACTCGCGACCTTCGGTGGCGCCGCTCTCCTACTTGCCGGCGTCGGCGTATACGGCACCCTTGCCCACGCGGTGCGCCGGCGCCGGCGTGAGATCGCCATCCGCATGGCGGTCGGGGCCCCGGCGACGCGAGTGAAGACGGGCGTCATGCGCGAAGGACTGGCGCTGGCCGCGGCCGGTGCGCTCGTCGGTCTCGTCGCCGCGCTGGTCCTGACGCGAGTGCTGTCGGGTTTCCTGTTCGGCGTCTCCGCTCTGGACCCACTGACCTACGCGAGCGTCGTGGTCGTCTTGGCATGCGTGGCAGTCGCAGCCACCTGGTTGCCTGCCGTCCGCGCTACGCGAATCGACCCGCAGGAGGCTCTGCGTTCTGAATAGCGCCCGGCGCATCCGGGGCGCCAACAAGTCTGATCCCCCGAGCGGCCGATTCTCGGCTCGGGCCGACGAGAGCGCCCAAGAAAGTGCACTTCGGGGAAATTCATTTGCGTAACTGTGCGTCACGGTGTGCGATGCTGACCTATAGTGACTTGACTTCTGGGTTCGATTTATCCTATAATTCTTGAATTCGTTGGTTGGAGACCTCGGACGCACTCGCGGACGGGGTATTTTTTTGCCTGAATTCCGCCTCGACTTCGCCCCGTCTTCGTTCCTGGACCTGCTCGGGGCCCGCCCGCGACGACCCTCTGGCAAGTACGTTCGCTTGTCGCTGCGGCGGCTCACCCGCTCCTGCCCGTTGGTTGTCCGAGGCTCCCTGCGAACCGGTGTAACGTAGGCGAAGAGCGTGTCGCGCTCGCGCAAAGTGGCATGCGGACGCTCGTCTCCGAACCTGATCAGCAACGTCCAGGGAGTTCCCCATGCAGTCGCGCGGAAACCGATTCCTGCTCTTGATCCTGACTGTGCTGGTGGGCTCGGCCGCGCTGGTGGTGCCGGCAAGCGGTCAACAGAGCAGTGGCAAGCAGGTGCTGACGGCGTCCGACTATGCCCACGCGGAGAAGTTCCTCAGCCGCACCACAAACGGCCTCGTGTACCGCTCAGGCGTACGCCCCAACTGGCTGCCTGACGAGCGCTTCTGGTATCGGGTGCCAACCGCTGATGGCAGTGAATTCGTGCTCGTTAACCCGACGACGGGTACGCGTGCGGCAGCGTTCGATCATGGGCGCCTGGCAGTAGCTCTGTCGGAGGCGACCGGCGAAGACCACGACGGTACGGCGCTGCCGTTCAGCGGTCTCGAGTTCGCCTACGACGGCGGCACGATCTTCGTGACCTCCGGCGGGCGCGACTGGGCCTGCAGCATCGGCAACTACCGCTGCTCGCCCGACCGCCGACCCGCGGACACTGGCCCCACGCGCGTCGAGGTCGCCTCACCGGACGGCAACCAGATCGCGTTTATCCGCGACCACAACCTGTGGGTGCGCGAGGTCTCGAGCGGCGAAGAGCGCCAGACGACCCGCGACGGAATCCTCGACTACGCCTACGCGACCGACAACGCCGGCTGGAAGGCGAGCGACCGACCGATCGTCAAGTGGTCGCCGGACTCCAAGCGAATCTACACGTTCCAGCAGGACCAGCGCGGCGTCGGCGAGATGTTCCTGACCGACACCCGCGTGGGCCACCCCAACCTGAAGGCGTGGAAGTACCCGCTCCCCGGCGACTCGATCATCACCATGGTCGAGCGCGTGGTAATCGACATCGATCATGGCGCCGTCATACGGCTGCAGATGCAGCCCGACCAGCACCGTTCGACGACGTGCGATGACATCGCGTGCGGGCGCAGTTGGGATGACGTGCAGTGGAGCCCGGACTCGTCGGAGGTCGCGTTCGTCTCGACCTCGCGGGACCATCGGGAGACCTACCTGCGTCTCGCCAACGCGGAGACCGGCGCCGTACGAACGGTGCTGCACGAGAGCGTCGCCACTTTCTTCGAAGCCGGTACCGGCGGCGTCAACTGGCGCTACCTACCCAACAGCAACGAGGTCATCTGGTTCTCGCAGCGCGACGACTGGGGTCACCTGTACCTGTACGACCTCGAAAGCGGCGAACTGAAGCATCAGATCACCAGCGGCGAAGGCAACGTCGCGCGGCTACTTCGAGTCGACGAAGAAAACCGGCTGCTGTACTTCACCGGGGTCGGCTTTGAGGCGGATCGCGATCCGTACTTTCAGCACCTGTATCGAATCGGCTTCGACGGCACCGGCATGACCCTGCTGTCGCCCGAAGACGCTAACCATTCGATTACCGCGTCGCCATCCGGCGAGTGGTTCGTAGACAGCTACTCCACTCCTGCGACGCCGCCAGTAGCGGTACTGCGAGGGACGGACGGCGCGGAGGTGGTACGGCTCGAAGAGGCCGATATCTCCGACCTGTTGGCCAGCGGGTGGCAACCGCCGGTTCCGTTCACCGTGAAAGGTCGCGACGGCACGACTGATCTGTACGGTCTGATGTTCCAGCCGACGCACCTGGACGTGAACAAGAAGTACCCGATCATCAACAGCATTTATCCGGGCCCTCAGGCCGGCAGCGTCGGCGGCCGCAGCTTCTCGGCGGCGAGGGGCGACGCTCAGGCGATCGCGGAGCTCGGGTTCATCGTCATCAAACTCGACGGCATGGGCACGCCATGGCGCTCCAAGTCGTTCCACGAGACCTACTACGCCGACATGGGCGACAACACCCTGCCGGACCAGGTCACCGGGATGCGGCAGCTAGCCGAACGCCATCCATGGATCGATATCGATCGGGCGGGGATCTGGGGGCATTCCGGCGGAGGCTATGCCACCACTGGGGCGATGTTCCACTACCCCGACTTCTTCAAGGTCGGCGTGTCGCAGGCGGGCAACCACGACAATCGCGTGTACGAGGACGACTGGGGCGAGAAGTGGCAGGGCCTGCTGGTACGCGATCCGGACCGCGGCACCAACTACGACAGCCAGGCCAACCAGAACTTCGCCGCCAACCTGAAGGGCAAACTGCTGCTCGCCCACGGCACGATGGACGACAACGTGCCGTTCTACAGCACGCTCCTGGTCGTGGACGCCCTGATCGCGGCGAACAAGGACTTCGACCTGGTCCTGCTACCGAACCGCACCCACGGATTCGGCAACGAGCCGTACATGATGCGGCGACGCTGGGACTACTTCGTCGAGCATCTACTCGGCGCCGAGCCGCCTGACGACTACGAGTTCGCCCAGCCGGCCTCGCGCAGGCCGCGCTAACCGAACCATCGCGCCCGGATTGTCCGGAGCCAACGCAGTTTAGCGATAGTTCGTGAACTGCATGTCGATCTTGAAGTCGTGCCCTTTGAGGGCAGCGATCGCTTCCTGCAGCGCATCGCGATCCCGGCCCGAGACTCGCAACTGCTCGCCCTGAATCGCCACCTGGACCTTCTTCAGCATCAGGTCCTTGACGAACTTGACGATCTCGCGCGCCTTCTCGATGGGGATTCCCATCTGCAACGTGATGCGCTGACGCACCGTGTCCTTGGTGGCCTTCTCGATATCGCCGTACTCGAGCGCCTGCAGCCCCACCTTGCGCTTGGCGAGCCTCTGCACAAGCACACCGGTGAGGCTCTGCAGCGTCAGTTCGCTGGCCGTGGACAAGGTGAGCACGCGATCGCCTTTGTCGAACTCGATGCGTGAGTTGGTGCCCTTGAAGTCGAAGCGTTGCGACACTTCCTTCATGGCCTGATTGACCGCGTTGTCGACCTCAGCAAGGTCGACCTCGGAAACGACATCGAAGCTGTTATCTTTTGCCATGCGCGCACGATACGTCATGCGTCGCCAGAAGTCGTGCGCCCCTGCCAGGGATCCACATCCCCCTGGAACCAGGTTGCCGCCTGCGGCAAAAGAAGCGTCGACACCATCTGATCCCTTTCCATTGTCCGCGAGGCCCCGCGCCATGAGTGTCATCGACGTTGAAAACGCTGTGCGGGGGCGCTATGCCGAAGGCGCCCAGGCCCGCGTCTCGGATCTCTGCTGCCCGACCAAGTACGACGCCAGATATCTCGAAGCGATCCCGCGCGAGGTTCTCGAGCGCGACTATGGCTGTGGTGACCCCTCCCAGCACCTGCGCGAAGGCGAGACAGTGCTCGACCTCGGCAGCGGCACCGGCAAAATCTGCTTCATCGCCGCACAGGTAGTGGGGCCGACTGGCTGGGTGATCGGCGTCGACATGACGCCGGAGATGCTTGAGGTAGCGCGGCGCAACGCGCCCATCGTTGCCGACCGTCTCGGCTTCGCCAACGTGGTCTTCCGCGAGGGTCGCATCCAGAATCTGGAACCGATCGTCGAGTCGGAGTCTGTCGATGTCGTGGTCTCCAACTGCGTCCTCAATCTAGTCGACACCGCCTCCCGCGAGCAGCTCTTCTCGGAGCTTCATCGTGTATTGCGCAGCGGCGGCCGGGCCGTGATTTCCGACATCGTGTCCGACAGAGAGGTCCCGCTCGAGCTGCAGCAGGACGAAGAACTGTGGAGCGGCTGCATCTCTGGCGCCTTCACCGAACCGGGCTTCCTGGACGCGTTCAGGGCAGCCGGTTTCCACAGTGTCCGGGTACTGGAGCGACAGGCGGAACCATGGCGCACAGTGGAAAAAATCGACTTCCGCTCGGTGACCCTGGAAGCGTTCAAGGACGAGGAAGGGGCGCGCAAGGCGAACGCCCTCGACGAGGTCGCCAACGACCGCCAACCGGGTACCTGCTGCTGATGACTCAGGCCGCACTGGCTACCGCCAAGTTCGAGGACCCGTACGTCACCGCCACGGGCGAGGCGCGAGCTTCGGTATCGCTCGGCCGGTTGGACACCCTCTGGTTCAACACCGGCACCCTGTGCAACATCGAGTGCGCGAACTGCTACATCGAGTCGAGCCCGAGCAACGATCGCCTCGCCTATCTCACCGCCGACGAGGTGAGCGCCTACCTCGATGAAATCGACGATCTCGCCCTGGGCGCCCGCGAAATCGGCTTCACCGGCGGCGAACCGTTCCTGAATCCACAGTTTCTCGACATGCTGGAGGAGTCGCTCGATCGCGGCCACGAGGTCCTCGTGCTCACCAACGCGATGCGGCCCATGATGCGACCAGCGGTCCGCGCGCGGCTACTGGAGATCCACGCGAAACATGGCGGAAAGCTGACGCTGCGTGTGAGTCTTGACCACTACACGCGGCTGCTGCACGACACCGAACGGGGTTCGGGCTCCTGGCGGGAGGCACTCGATGGCATGCGCTGGCTCACCGCGGAAGGCCTCCGTGTGACGGTGGCAGGGCGCAGCTGCTGGGGTCAGAGCATTCCGCTCGCACGAGTCGGCTACGCGCGCCTCTTCGCCGACGAGGGGTTCCCGATCGACGCTCAGAACCCGGCTGAACTCGTGATCTTCCCGGAGATGGATGAACACGCTGACGTCCCCGAGATCACGAGCGCCTGCTGGGACATCCTCGACGTGGCTCCCGAGGCGATGATGTGCGCCAGCAGCCGCATGGTGGTCAAACGCAAGGGCGCCGCAACGCCGGCGATCCTCGCCTGCACCTTGCTGCCCTACGATGCTCAGTTCGAGGTGGGCAACACCCTGGCTGACGCCACCGACACGGTGCAACTCAACCATCCGCACTGCGCCAAATTCTGCGTCCTCGGCGGCGCGTCGTGCTCCGCTTCCGACTAGCGAGTGCCATCCGCGAGCTGAACTAGCTCGTCGCGTCTCTCTCCGGGCAGCTACGTGGAGGCTCCGTGTACTTCGCTCGCGGCACGAACGCCTGATCGCAGCGCACCTTCCATCGTGGCGCGCATGATCGAGGTGTGTTCGCCCGCGAAGTGGATACGGCCGCGTGGCTTCTTCAGGGTCTCCAGGAAACCGGTCACCTGCCCAGGAGTTGCCATCGAGAATCCGGAACGTACGTACGGGTCCGAGGTCCACGACTTCGTAATTCCACCCTCGTATTCGTGGCGAATCTGCGGGTGGACTCTTTCCATGTCGACCAGCGTCGCCTCGAGCACATCGGCCTGCGGCGTCTCCCCCAACTCGTACGCGTGCGGGCCGCGGACATGGCTCTCGAGAATGGACCGTGCGTCGGGCGCCCCGGGGTCGGACAGCGGATGCCGTTCAATCTGACCGATCGGCAGGTCTGTGTGAGCTCGCCCGGACACGCCCTCGTCGAACCAGAATGCACGGCGCACCTGCAGGAACGTGCGCGCCACGCCGAGGTAGTTGAGTTCGCTGATGGCGCGCGCCTGCTCGGCCGGTAGGGCCGGTGCGATGTCGATGTCACGGAGAACACTCGCTGGGATCGTGCAGATCAGCCGGTCCGCGGTGAACGCACGCTCCTCCCCCGCCTGGCGCCCGTGCACGCGTACCTGTTCATGTCCTTCCTGAATCGCACCCACTTCGATGCCGTAGCGAATATTGCGGCTCAACCGCGCCGCCATGCCCCGCGGCAACTGTTCGTTACCGCCCTGCAGCACAAAACCCGCGGCGCCCACGATCTGGCTCGGAAAATCCGCCATGGCGATGGACATCATCGACGCAACCTCGATCGCCGCCCCGAACCACATCGTGTTGCTGAGGAGCCGCACGGCGCCTTCCGACGCACCTCGCGCCCGCATGAAATCAGCCAGCGTGACGCTGTCCAGTACGGACAACTGTGCCTGCTGCCATGCCTCGGGAACCGCGGCTTCCGGAGTCAGGCCATCCAGAATGTACTGATTCACCAGGCCACGCGGTCCGAGTTGATTCTCCTCGGGCGTCAATCCGTAGGGCCAGTTGATGCGCTCGCCGGGGCCCTTGGAGAAACGGCGATCGCCGAGATGGTAGAGATCCCGCAGACCCGCCTCGCCGAACTCCCCGCGCACCAATCCGAGCGCGTCAATGTAGCGCCCCGCGTTGGCATCGTGGGTTGAGAACGCCATGCCGCCGGCTTCCGCGTGCAGCCCGTCGGCGAACGCCGACCGCAGGGTGCGGATGCGCCCGCCTGGCCTGCTCCTGGCTTCGAGCACCGTGACTTCGTGTCCGGCTTCGACGAGTTCCCAGGCGGCTGCAAGGCCGGCTAGTCCAGCTCCGATAACCAGCACGCGCTGGGGTTGTCGCGTCGGGGCGAGGCGCTCCGACGCGGCCGCGAGCGGGCGCCAACCGGACGCCAGGCTCGCCGCCGCCGCGGCGCCGAGCCCGACGACCTGCCTTCGCGTTAGCTCCGTCAACTGCTACTCCATCTCCGCTGCGTCATCAGCCTGGCGCACCGCGTCGAACATACCGTTCGGCTGGTTGAAGCGCGCGGTGCTCACCGTGCCGTCTTCCTCGATGAGGAACTCGACACTGAATCCCTCGGCGCCAACGATGGTGAAGGTCGTGCCGCCCTTCGGCTCGAGCTCGAAAGTCGGCTGGCCGGTGACGGTCCCGAACAGCGTGGCGTCGCGCAGTTCGACGGTGATTATCTGCGTCGCCATCTTGTACACGCCGGCGAACTGCGCCAGGAACTCCGGATCGGATAGCCTGTCCTCAGCCATCTTCTCGAAGACGATCGGCGGCAAGGCCGCCTCCATCGTCACGAGAAGCTCGGTGATCGCGCCGGTGGTATCCATGCGGAACTGGGCTTTCGTACCGTCGAGCTGCGCGTCGTCCTCGTCCGCCTCGAAGGTATCGTAGTGCCAGTGGGTCAGCGGCGCCGTCATGCCGTTGTAGGCCACGTGTAGCCTCTCCTGTTCGAGAGTGATCTCGACCTGGCTGTAGCCCGGATGGGTGTACTTCCCTGCATAGTCCTCGAGCCCGTGCGACGGCGCCGTATCGGCGACGCGACCGGCCCCTGCTTCCGCCTCGGCCTCGGCGGCTGCCTCCTCCGCCTTGGTAACCGCCTCGAGTGAGCGCTCCAGGTACCCGCCGTCCTCGAGCCCCAGGACCCGATCGATGATGGTGCGTGCCACCGCCGTCGGCAGCGGGTTCATGCCCGCGCCGTTGGTGTAGACCACCACCCCGAAGTTCTCTAGAGGCAGCAGCGCAACCCAGGAGATGAAGCCATCGATGCCGCCGCCGTGCTGCACCAGGAAGCGCCCGCGGTGCGACTCGATCGCCCATCCCATCCCGTAGCCCAGTGTCAGTACCCGCTGACTGCTCGGGTAGGAGGAGATCGCCATGTGCGGCGTGTGCATCTGGCGCAGGGTGGCCTGCTCGATCAGCCGCTCGCCGCCGAGCTCACCACCGCCGAGCTGCATGCGCAGCCATTGCGACATCTCGCCAACCGAGGAGTTGATCGAGCCGGCAGGCCCAATCGCATCGATGTTGAGGAACGGGATGTGTCTCGCGGTGCGCTTGTCGACGCTGTACGGCTCCGCGTGGTCGTCGTCGGTCTTGGAAGCCTCGACGGAGAAATTGCTGCGGCTCATCTCGAGCGGGTTGAAGATGCGGTTCCTCACCAACTCCTCCCAGCTCTCGCCGGTGATCCGTTCCGCCAAATAGCCGGCGGTCATCACCATGATGTTCTGGTACTGGAACTCCTCTCCCAGGTCGCGCGTCGGCTCGAGGTACGCCAGGCGCTGATAGATCTCCTCCCGCGTGGCGTCAGCGCCGTACCAGGACATGTCGTGCCGCGGCAGCCCCGAACTGTGAATCAGGAGATCGCGAACCTTCAGATGCTGTGTGGCGTATGCGTCGTACATACGAAAATCGGGCAAGTACTCGATGACCGGCGTGTCCCAGTCGAGTTTCCCTTCATCCACCAAAGTGCCGAGAATGAAGGCAGTAAAGGCCTTCGACGTCGAGCCGATTGCGAACAGAGTCTCCGGCGTCACCGCCAGGTCATTCTCGACGTCGCGCTTGCCGTAGCCCTTCGCGAAGACCAGTTGGTCATCGGCGACAACCGCGACGGCAAGCCCCGGAATACCAAAATCCGCCAGCGCCTGTTCGATGATCGCGTCGATGCCCTCGAGCGCCTCGCGGGCCATCGCTGCGCGGTTCTCGCCGCGGGTCAGCGTGAACGGGAAAGACTGGCCACCCTGGGTGAAGTTACCGCTAATCGTTTCGCCGTCGCGGTCGCCGGTGAAGGTGGGATCACCCGGAATCTGCGGCATTCTGAACGAGACGGCCACACCGTCGACGGTGACGTCAACGAGCGCGAAGTCGGATAGCTGCTGCGCTGGAATGGAAATGTCGCCACTCCAGCCCGCATCGTCCTCTACCAAATCGACGTCGAATGCCAGCGGCGAGCTCGGGATCTCGATCTCGCCAGCCCAGTGTCCGGCGGCGGAATCTCCCTCCTGGGCGAGGAGCGCCTCCGGCATCATGGCCGGGTGGACGAGGGCGAACACGAGCACAGCAACACACCAGACGCTTCGCTTCACGAGGGCAACTCCGTAGGCTAGGAGGTCCGAGTACGCAGCCAAATAGTTCGACTGCAGATCATGGCGTTCTAGTTGACCACGAAGCCATCCCGGTTGCCACGAACTCACGCCAGCCTTCACGTCCGCACGACGCCCGTCGCGGCGCTCAAACCCGACTCAGTCTCAGCCCGCTACTGCGACCGGCGCTCCCAACGTCCCTTCAGTTCGTCGAGTCGCTCCTGCAGGGTCTCCTCCGAGAGCCAGATTCCCCGCACCATCGTCCCGGCGAGTTTCCGGAGATTGCCGATCTTCCGGGTCGGGTTCTTCTTGACCAGAATCAGGTCGGCGCGCTTGCCGACTGACACCGTACCGGCGACGTCGACCTCCTCGAAGAACACTGCCGGATTCGACGTGGCGGTCTGGATCACCTCGAGCGCGGTCAGCCCAGCCTTCCTGAGTAGCCTCATTTCATCGTGCACCGACTCTCCCGGCACGATGAACGGCGGGCCGCCGGCATCGGTGCCCAACAGCAACCGGTCCACATGGCCGTTGGCCTTGAGTTGGTCGACGATGTTCTGCTTCACCCGAAGCTCGTAGAGCCAGTGGTCGCGGTCCTGCAGGAAGGTCGGCTGCCGGTACTGATTGTCCGTTGCCCAGGCCGTCGCTACCTCTGGCGGCAGGTACTCCATGCCGGGAGAGGTCGGCAGTTGGGCGAACAGATCGTCGTCGACGGTCGCCGCGATCATCTCGTAGGTATTCGTCGTTGTGGTCACCCAGGTGCGCTGCGTCGCGACCGCCAATGCCGGGCCGGCGAACTGTTCCTGGTAGTTGTCACGCGTATGCGACGTCGTCGACAGGAGTTCTTCGATATGAGCGATCATCAATGGCCGCTGGGCCAGCGTTGCCGTGATCGGGAACCCTGGCCGCAAGGCGTGTCCGATCACGGGGATGCCGAGTTCGGCCGCCACCGAGAAGATCCGCCCGAAGGCCGTCGTGGTGTTCATGTCGTGGGTCTTGATCCACTGGTAGCCCTTCTTGGCCCAGCCGCGAATCTCCGCCTCGATGGCATCGGCGTCCGCGTAATTCTCCTCGTCGATCCCAGGGCTGGAGAATCGCAATCTGGGACCGAGGACCTTGCCGCGATCAAGGTCACGCCTCCACTTGAAGGCCTCGGGGAAGCCCCATACATCGAACAAACCCGTGACCCCGTTCGCCAGCATGATCGTGTAGAGATCCGCCAGCACGAAGTCCTCGGGCGCGTCGCGCATCCCCCGCGCGTGGAAGTGCATGTCGTTGAGGCCGGGCAGGAGGTACTTGCGTTTTCCGTTGACGACCTCGGCCTCGGCAGGGACCTCGGTGCGTCGTGCCGGCCCAATCGCCGTGATCACTCCGTCCTCGACAATGACGGTCATCCGTTTCTGGATGGTCTTGTCGGCGGGGTCCATGCTCACCACGTTGACGTTCACGAACGCGACCACGGACTTCGCGGGGGACGTCGCGATGGCGGCGCTGCTTGCCGCCGATCCCAGGAGGGTGGCGGCGCACAACAGGCCGGCGAGGCTTCGGCGGTTCACACGGGGCACTGGCGCACGATACATGGCGTCGTTCTCTCCTCGGAAGATCAGCTGTCACCCGGGGATCCGCGGGCGCGCAGGACTGATTCTAACCAGATGCCCGCCCGCTCCGCACGTCGCTTTCGGTGCCCGTGCGAACACGGGTATACGCTTGCGGTCACCACGAGAAATCGCCGACACCACTCCTGCCCAGAGGAACCCGATGGACCACCGTTTCGCTCGCCGCGTGCTTCTGCTAGCTGTTGCCCTCTTCACGTTCGTCGGCCCTGTCGGAGCATCTCAGGAGGAGGCTTCGGACGAGTCCGAGAACGTTGCGGCTGCGATCGGCGCGATGCGGCTGCGTGGCATCGGCCCCGCGTTCATGGGAGGTCGGATCGCCGACATCAAGGTGCATCCCGAAGACGCCAGCACCTGGTACGTGGCGGTCGGCTCGGGCGGCCTGTGGAAGACCACCAACGCCGGCATCACCTGGACACCGATCTTTGACGATCAGCCGTCGTATTCGATCGGCACGGTCACTATCGACCCGAACAACCCCGACGTGCTCTGGGTCGGCACCGGCGAAAACGTCAGCGGCCGCCACGTGGCCTGGGGCAGCGGTGTCTACAAGAGCCTCGACGGCGGCGGATCCTGGCAGCAGATGGGGCTCCCCACCTCCGAGCACATCGGCAAGATCCTGGTCGATCCGCGCGACAGCGGCACGGTGCTGGTCGCGGCGGAGGGTTCGTTGTGGACCGCTGGTGGCGAGCGCGGCGTTTACAGGACCACCGACGGCGGTGCTACGTGGGCCGCGGTACTCGAGATCGACGAGAACACCGGTGTCACCGACATCGAGTTCGATCCGTCCGAGCCGAACACCATCTACGCTGCGGCGTACCAGCGGCGACGCCATATCTGGTCGCTGCTGGGCGGCGGCCCGAACTCGGGCATCTACAAGTCGACCGACAATGGCGAGACCTGGCGGCAAATCACCCGCGGTCTGCCGAGCGGCGACATGGGCAAGATCGGCCTCGCGGTAACCGCGGCTGACTCCGACCTCGTCTACGCCACCATCGAGGCCGACGCCGAGGAGCGCGGCCTCTACTTCTCCAGCGACAAGGGCGAGAGCTGGGAGCGGCGCAGTTCGTACATCTCCGGCGGCACCGGCCCGCACTACTACCAGGAGATCGAAGCGTCGCCGAACGACGCCGACCTCGTGTATCAGATGGACGTATTCCTGCACGTCACCCGCGACGGCGGCAACAGCTTCGACTACCTCGGCTCCGGTGGCGACAAGCACAGCGACAACCATGCGCTGTGGATCGACCCGGACGACGGCGAGCACCTCCTCGCCGGGACCGACGCCGGCCTGTACGAGACTTTCGACGACGGCACCACCTGGCGACACTTCCCCAACCTGCCGGTATCCCAGTTCTACAAGGTTGCGGTCGACAACAGCGAGCCGTTCTACAACATCCTCGGCGGCGCCCAGGATCTGGGCACGCTGCTCGGGCCGTCGCGCACGCTGAACACCGACGGCATCCGCAACCAGGACTGGACGGTCCCGCTCGGGGCGGACGGCTACGGTGTCGCCTTCGACCCCGACGACCCGGACACCATGTACATGGAGACTCAGGTCGGGAACCTGCAGCGCGTCGATCGGCACAGCTTCGAGGTCGTCGCGATCCAGCCGCAGCCGGCGCCGGGCGACGCTCCCGAACGTTTCAACTGGGATGCGCCGCTGCTGATCAGCCCGCACTCGAGTGCCCGCCTGTACTTCGGCTCGCAGCGTCTGTGGCGCAGCGACGACCGCGGCGACTCCTGGGCAGCGGTGAGCGACGATCTGACCCGCGACACCAACCGCTACACACTCGAACTCATGGACCGCGTCTGGAGTGTGGACGCGCTCTACGACAACGGCGCGATGTCGCAGTACGCCACTCTGACCGCGATCAGCGAATCGCCGGTGCAGGAAGGCGTGCTCTACACCGGCTCCGACGACGGCCTGATCTGGGCCACCGAGGACGGCGGCGACACCTGGCGGGCGACGGCCGATCTTCCCGGGGTGCCGGAACGAGCCTTCATCAACGACGTCGAGGCGTCACAGCACCGGGCCAGCCGCGTTTTCGCGGTGGCCGACGCCCACAAGATCGGCGACTTCAGCCCCTACGTGTTCGCCAGCGACGACCATGGGCGCACGTGGACTTCGATTGCCGGCGACCTGCCCCACGGCACGATTGTCTGGTCCATCCAGCAGGATCACAAGAACCCGAACCTGGTGTTCCTGGGTACCGAATACGGCATCTACATCACTGTCAACGGCGACAACTGGCACAAGCTCGGCGGCGCGCCGCCGATCGCGTTCCGTGACCTGAAGATCCACCGGCGCGACGACGACCTGGTCGGGGCTACCTTCGGCCGTGGCTTCTACGTGCTCGACGACTACACCCCGCTGCGCGGCATCGCCGACGGCGCCCTCGACTCCGCCTCCGCGTTGTTCCCCGTTCGGGATGCCTGGTGGTACGTGCCCAACGAGCCCGGCCAGGCCATAGGGCAGCCGACGCGAGGCTCGGACAGCTTCCGAACCGCCAACCCGGAATTCGGCGCCAGCTTCACCTACTTCCTGAGCGAGGTTCCCAAGACCGCCGCTGATCAACGGCGGGAGCGCGAGCAGGAACAACGCGCCGCGGGAGACGACGCGCCGTTCCCGGGCTATGACCTGTTACGCGAAGAGGCTGCTGAGAACGCTCCGCGTGTGCTGCTGCTGGTGCGAGATGCCGGCGGCGATCCCGTGCGCTGGATCGAGGGCCCCGCGCGCGAAGGGCTCCAGCGTGTGAGCTGGAACTTGCGGTATGCGCCGCCGGATCCGATCGACCTGAGCACTCCGGGTTTCAGCCCGCCCTGGGCCGGCGCCTCGCAAGGCCCGCTGGCCGCACCAGGTGAGTACAGCGTCGAGTTAATGCTCCTCGCCAATGGCAGCATGCAGTCCCTGGCCGATCCACAGACCTTCGCGGTGAAGGCCGTTCCCAACGTCCCTGGGAATCCCGATTTCACAGCCGTCGCCGCGTTCCAGGCGGAAGCCGCGGAACTGGTGCGACGTGCGGGCAATGCCAGTTCGCAGATTGGTGAGATCCGCGAGAAGCTGCGCTTCATGCGCGCGGCACTGGTCGAGACCCCCGCCGCCGACCCGGCGCTGTTCGGCCGCCTCGATCAACTCAGCCGGGCCATCGACGGCCTGCAGACTCGCCTGTTCGGCGACCGCATCCGTGGTCGTCTCAACGAGCCCGGTGAGCCGTCGATCTTTGGCCGTATCGGTGTCTACTACAGCATCACCTCTACGCGACAGATGCCGACCGCGACGCAACGCGAGAGCCTTGAACTCGGCCGTGCGGCGTTCGAAAAGTTCAGCGACGATCTTGCGGCATTGGTCGACGGCGACCTCGCCCAGTTCGAAGCCAACCTCGAAGCGGCCGGAGCACCCTGGACTCCGGGGCGGAGAGGTCCCGTGCGCTAGGCGTCGGGCTTCGGCCACCAACACAGGTTCACAGAGACCTCGCGCCGCCGCCCGGCGCGGGGTCTTTGTGCGAAATGACGTGACAGGGAATACATTCCGTTGTAAACATTACTTTGTAGAGTAATCCGTGTAGTAATTGGGCCCCAAACATCGAGAGTCCGATGGCAGCTTCATTCCTGGCCGAGTTCGAGTTGTACGTGATGCTGGCGATCGCGCGCCTGGGCGACGACGCCTACGGTGCGGCCGTGCGCAACGAGATCGAGGAACGCGCGGACCGCCCCGTTTCGATCGGCGCGCTCTACGCCACCCTGCATCGGCTGGGCAACAAGGGGCTGCTGGAGTTCGAGGAGGCAGACCCCGCACCCGGTCAGCGCGGACGACCACGCAAGTACTGTCGCCTCACGCCCGACGGCCGCTATGCGATCGAGCACTCGACCGCGAAGCTGCACCGGATGATGGACGGCGTCGCTCTGGCTGACCCGGGGAATAGACGATGAGGGAGCATCGAGTTCCACGGCTCTCACGGTGGCTTCTGAGCATCACCCTGCACGTCGCGGACCGCCGCTTCGCGCTGGCCGACCTCGACGAGGAATTCGAACGGCGTGCCCGGCGCGCGCCGGCTGATGCCAGGCGCTGGTACCGCGGACAGGTCGCGCGATCGTTGATACCCAACATGAAGAACCGGCTGGCCCGCGTTCCGCGGACCGTCTTCGGAGATCTGGTTGGCGATATTCGCTTCGCGTTGCGCACGCTCGCCAGCACTCCCGTCGTCGGGTTCGTCACCATCGTGTCACTCGCGGTCGGCATTGCCGCGGCGACGTCGGTGTTTACCGCCGCGAACGCGTTCCTGATGCGACCGGTCAGCACGAGTATCAGCGCCCCGGACGAGTTGGTGTCGATCTACACGACCGCGGAAGGTGGCGAGCGCTTCGGCCTCACCTCATTCCCCGACTACGTAGACCTACGCGAGCAGGTCGACGCCTTTGCCGACACCGCAGCGGTCAGGATGGGTGTCCTGCAACTGCAGAGCACCGACAATCCGCGGCGGATTACGGCTGAGATCGTGACGGGCAACTACTTCGATATGCTCGGCATCGTGCCGCCCATCGGCCGCGCCTTCGCGCCAGACGAGTCCGTTTTCGGCAGCGCCGAGCGCGTCGCTGTGATCAGTCATCACCTATGGCAATCGGAGTTCGAGGCTCGCCCTGACGTTGTCGGCGAGACGATCACCCTCGACGGCACTCCATTCGTTGTGATCGGGGTCGCTCCAGCAGACCTCACGAGCCGCCTGCTGGCACTCAAGATCGCCGTCTGGGTACCCCTCGGCATCCCCGGCGGCACCTACCACTCGAACGCAGAGGAACTGTCCACCCGAGCCGACCGCGAGCACACTGTCGTGGGCCGGCTGCGGATCGGAGTGACCGCCGCCCAGGCCCAAAGCCAGCTCGATGTCCTGTCGGCGCGGCTGCAGCAGGAGCACGGAGAAGCCTGGCAGGACGAGCGGGCCCAGCCGCTAGCCCTGGCCCTGGTGCCGGCCAGCGAGGGCACCTTACCGCCCGATTGGCTGACTGCCCTTGCCGGCTTCAGCAGCATTGTCATGTTCGCGGCTGGCTTGGTCCTACTCGTGGCCTGTTTCAACGTCGCCGGCCTGTTCCTCGCCCGCGCCGGCAAGCGGTCGCGTGAAATGGCGGTCCGTCTGGCACTCGGCGCCAGCCGCCGCCGGCTTGTCACCATGCTTCTTACGGAGAGCCTTCTTCTGGGCGTCCTGGCAGGGGTCCTGGGCGTCTTCCTATCGACCCAGGCCATGGGTTGGATGGACTCGGTGACGTTGCCGATCGGCGATCTGTCGATGGACTTCGATTTCAGTCTGGATAGGCGGGTCCTGGGCTTCGGGTTTCTGCTGTCGATCGCAACCAGCGTGGTGTTCGGACTCGCCCCAGCACTCGAGGGCTCGAAACCGAGTCTGCTGCCGGCCCTTCAGGGCGCGGTCACGCGTCCGAGCGGCAAGCGACGACGGTTGAGCCTGCGCAACCTCCTGGTGGTCGGACAGATCGCCATGGCCCTGGTCTTCGTGGTCGGTGCCGGTGTCACGCTGGCGAGTTTCGACGAACTACTCGAGGCCGACTGGGGCATCAATCCCGAACGCATCGCGATGCTATCGAGGAAGCTGCCCGAGGAGATCACTCGCGATGCCACGGTGCCGTACTATCGCGATCTCGTTGAGCGCTTCGAAGCACTCCCCAACGTGGAAGCTGCCCACCTGGCAACGGGGGCAGAAGCCGGCGCCGCGACGATCGACACGACCGCCGAACTCTACGTCGACGGGTACGAACGCGCCGAGGGTGAGTCGCTTACAGTGCCGTTGAACTCGGTGACGCCCGGCTATATGGAGATGCTCGACATCCAGCTGCTGCGCGGACGCACGATCGGCCCCGACGACGTCGAGGGTGCGGCGCGCGTGGCGGTGGTGACCGAGTCCTTCGCCCAACGCTTCTGGGGTGATCGCAGCCCCATCGGCGAGCAGTTCGGCATTACCAGTCTCTACCAGATGGGCAACCCGAAGCCGATGACAGGCGTGTACTACGAGATCATCGGGGTGGTAGCCGACGGCGGATATCAGGGATTCGAAGGCGGCGGCCGGATGTACTTCTGGACCGCTCTCTACCAGCACCCCGGTCCGCGCGTGCTGATGCTGCTCAAGGGATCGCAGAGCGCTGAAGCGATGGTCGAGGTCTTGCGCGGCGAGATGGACCCGACGGACTTCGAGGTGGCCATCGTCACACCGCGCACCTTCGAGGACCTGATCAGCTTCCAGTTCGGCTTTCTGGTCTTCATGGGCAAGATCCTCGCCGGAGCAGGGATGTTCGGCCTCGCGCTCGCAACGATGGGGATCTACGGCACAGTGAGCTTCACCGTAAACCGGCGCACGAAGGAGCTGGCGATCCGCCAGGCGATTGGCGCCCTCCCGGGGCAAATCGTGCGCGACGTGTTGCGCGAGGGCCTCGTCCTCACTACCTGGGGCCTAGTGCTCGGGCTGGGAGTCGTTCTGCCGCTAGCGGCTCTGCTGCGCTCCGAGATCGAAGGGGTCTCGCCGGTCGAGCCACTGTCGACGATCCTCGGGGCCGCGATTCTCCTCGTCGTCGCGATCGCGGCGGCCATGGTCCCGGCGCGGCGCGCGCTGCGTCTCAGCCCGGTGACGGCACTGCGCCAGGATTGATCTCGTCGAGGTCGCCCGCCGAGAGACTTGTGCCTTCGTCGTTGGCTATGTAGAGTTCAATATAGCTATGTAGCAACTCACATAGAGAAGCCGGAGCGTAAGTGAATGACGAAACCACGCATTACCTACCCAGGCGCCTGCGTGCTGCAGGCGGTGTCCCGTGGCTGCCGCTACGGGTTCGATGTCATGGACTTCGCCGGCCTCCCCAGCGGCACCGTGTATCCGATCCTGCGACGCTACGAGATCCTCGGTCTGCTGGAGTCCGACTGGGAAGAGACCGACGGCGCTCACAGACAGGGGCGTCCGCGACGCCGGTACTACAAGCTGACGGCAGCCGGAGAGGCCGCGCTCGGCACGGCCGCCGAACGCTTTGCTCTGCACCAGCGTATGTTCGCCCCCGAGAGGGTCTAGCAGCCGTGCCGGACATGGCGCCCCGCCCGTGGACCTATCGCTCGCTCGCCCTCTACCTGGGCGTCTGGTCCACGCTCGTGCCGCACGCCTTGCGTGCTCGCTGGCTGGAGGAATGGCGCAGCGAGACCTGGCACACGCTGCAAGACAAGAGCACCTTCGCCGCCTTGCGCCGCGTGCTCGGCGCCCCTCGAGACGCGGTGTGGAGCCGCCGCCCGCCACGTAACTCGACCCCTCCTCCGCCTGGATCTCCCCGCAAAGGTCTCGACGCGCTTATGCAGGACTTCCGCTACGCCGTCCGGTCGCTGCGGCGACGGCCAACCTTCACGCTGACCGCCCTCCTCATGCTGGCGGCCGGCATCGGATCCACCGCTGCCCTGTTCGGAACGATCAAGAGCACGCTGCTCGAAGCGCTCCCCTGGGATGATGCAGATCGGCTCGTGGCGATCTACGAGAACCGACCCCATCAGGAAGGCCGCGATCGCAACACGGCGTCGCTGCCGGACTTCCACGACTGGGCCACGCGCACAACTTCATTCGAAGCCATGTCCGCGTACATGTACACGCGCTTCGCGTACACCAGCGGCAGCAGCGGTCCCATGAGCCTGGCCGGCAGCCAGATCGGCTGGCGGTTCTTTCGCGCTCTGGGCATGCAGCCCGCGATCGGCCGCGACTTCGCCGCGAGCGACGATGTTCCCGGCGCGCCGCCCGCCGCGATCATAAGCCATGGCCTCTGGCAGGAACTGCTGGGCGGGAATCCCACCGTGATTGGCACCGAGATCGTCCTGAACGAGGTGCCGCATACGGTAGTCGGGGTACTCCCCGACATGCCCGCGTTCCCCTTCGAGGCAAGGCTATGGACGCCGCTGCGGCTCGATCCCGGCGAGATGAGCCGGGGCAGCCATCGTTACGATGTATTCGGACGATTGAAGGAGGGCGTCAGCCTGGCCACGGCCCGCGCCGAACTCGACGCTATCGCTCACGATCTCGAGACCGAGTACCCGGAAAGCAATGAGGGCCACTACACAAGCGCCTATCTATTCCGCGACGAACTCACGTTGGGCGTTCGCAACACTCTGTGGATCGTTCTCGGCCTGGCTGGCATCGTCCTGTTGATCGTCTGCACCAACATCGCGAATATGCAACTGGCGAACGCCCTCGACCGCCAGCGAGAGATCGCGGTGCGACTGGCGATCGGCGCGACCAATAGCCGCGTGATCGCGATGGTATTGATCGAGAGCGTAGTGCTCGCGGTGGCGTCAAGTGCTCTCGGTCTCCTCGTCGCGTACGCCACGATCGATGTTGTCGTGCCACCACAGGCGTGGCAGACCGGCAGCACGATAGACGCCTCCGTGTTCGGTGTGGCGCTCGCGCTGGCCCTGTTGACCAGTGTCTTGTTCGGCCTCGCACCGGCGCTGCGCCTCGCGCGGGGCGACGTATTCGACGCGATCCGCGCCGCGAGCCGTTCCCTAGGCGGACGTCGCGCCGGCCTGCGCGGCGTGCTCGTGGCGAGCGAGGTGGCGATGGCCGTGGTCCTGATAGTTGGCGCCGGGCTGCTGCTGCGAAGCCTGCTCGCTCTGAGCGCGGTCGATCTGGGCTTCGGAGAGCAGGACGCGATCGGGGCTCAGATCAACCTGCCCGCGGCTTCGTACCCAGAGCCAGAACATCGCCGGGTCTTTCTGCAGCAACTCGTCGAGGCGAGCCTCGCGATCCCGGGAGTGACTGCTGCTGGTACGACCGATACGCTGCCGTTTTCCGGGTCGCGATCGTCTTCCAACTTCCGGATCGAAGGGCGCGAACAACCGGACAACGACGATGACTACAGCTCGGATCGACACATCGTCACGCCGGGCTATCTTGGAGCTATGGGCATCGACCTGCAGCGCGGCCGGCAGTTGTTGGCGACGGACACGGCAAATGCGGAGAGCGTAGTTGTGGTCAACGACGAGTTCGCAGCGCGCTTCTTCCCCGATGGCGATCTGCTCGGCGCTCGAATCAGTGTGTGGGACGATACGTGGCAGCGCATCGTCGGTGTCGTTGGTAGCGTGCGTCACGACGATCTGCGGGAAGGCGCACGACCCGAGATGTACTTCCCGGCGGCGCAGGTGGGAGTGCGCGGTTCCGCCTGGTTGGTGATGCGGCGGGCCAACTCTCAACTGGACGTTGGCGCGGCGATCCGCGAGAAGGTCGCCCAGTTCGACGCTGGCCTACCCGTCGCGCGCGTCGTGACAATGCGAAGCCTTGTCGATCGATCGCTGCGCTCAACTAGGCGATTGACACGCATCGTGAGCGCGTTTGGCACTCTCGCAGTCGTGATCGCGGCCATGGGGCTTTATGGGGTGATTAGCTACGCCGTCGGGCAACGGCAGCAGGAGATCGGCCTGCGTCTAGCGCTCGGCAGTACAGCGCGCGAGGTTGTTGGCCTGGTGGTGCGCCAGGGCATGACCCTCGTCGGCGCCGGACTGCTCGTCGGAATCGGAGTCGCGGTCGCCGCCGGTCCACTACTGGGGGACGCCCTCTACGGCATCGCGCCCAACGACATGGCGAGCGTCGCGAGCGCCGCGGCGCTGCTGGGGTTCGTGGCGCTCCTGGCAACGCTTGTGCCGGCACTGCGTGCGGCTCGGGTCGATCCCGCCGAAACACTGCGAACGCAGTAGGCGCTGCACGGGTCGGCAGGCGTCGAAGCCTGTGTGCCTTGCTTCACAATATCGGTCACCGATATACTCGGTCACCGATACCTGGAAGTTCCCCACAAGAGATGAGCAAGATCGCCATGCCGCGCATCCGTTCCAAGAACCCTCGCGCCCTGCTGACGCCAGCGGCGTTGCACATTCTGTTGAGCCTCGCGGATGAGGATCGCCACGGCTACGCCATTCGCGGCGTCATCGAGGAGCGCACCGGCGGGCAGCTCGACCTCGGGCCGGGCACGCTCTACGAGGCTCTCCATCGGATGGTTGAGTCGAAGTGGATCCGGGTTGTCGAAGGCGGCGACGGTCGCAAGAAGACGTACACCCTCACGTCCGCTGGACGCGAGGAACTCGACGTCGAATTGCGTCGGCTCGACGAAATCCTGTCATTCGCGCGCGACCACGCCCTCTTCCCCGCCACGAGGTCGGTCGGTTGAACAACCGCATCGTCCAGTTCGCGCTACTCGCGTACCCGCCGGCGTTCCGTCGCCATCATGGCGGCGAGTTCCGTGCGGACGTGCTCGCACAGCGCGAGCGCGCCGGCCGCGGTCCTTTGCGCGGCGTGGTGTTCTGGCTCCGCACTCTTCCCGACCTGCTTCGCTCCGCGCTTCGTCTGCGCGTCGCTCGCCGCGACGGCCTCAATAATCCCGGCACTCTGCATCCCCGCGCCGCCACCCCCGGCGGAAGTGAACTCATGCTCAGCATCGCCCAAGACCTGAAATCCGCCGCGCGCTCCCTGGCCGCCACCCCCATGGCTAGCCTTGCAATCATCCTGACCCTGGCGCTCGGCATCGGCATGAACAGTGCGATCTTCAGCGTCGTTGACACCGTGTTACTCCAGCCTTTCGACTACGCGGAGCCGGACGAACTGATCTACCTGCAGGCCCGTGCCCCCGCCCTGAACCATGACAGCCTGGGGTTCTCCGGCGGCATGTTGAAGCGACTGCAAGAAGGGGTCCAGGGTTTCCGCGAATTCGCGGCCGTCACCGCTCTGCAACAGAACCTGATTGGTGGCGCGGCTCCGGAGCAGGTGCAGATCGGATGGACGTCGCCCAACCTGTTCATGATGCTCGGCGTCGAGCCTGCGCTCGGGCGCAACTTTTCACGCGACGAGTCCGAGGGCATGGCGATGCTCGGGCATCGCATCTGGCAGACGAGTTTCGCCGGCGATCCCGAGGTCGTCGGGCGTGTGGTTCAGATCGATGGCGTGCCCTACACGATCGTGGGCGTTGTCGGCGCCGACTTCGCGCTGCAGATCTCCACTCAGCCGCTAGAAATCGACGTCTGGAAGACCCCTGACTCGAAATGGGCCAATGGCGATATCTGGAACGCGTTCGGCGCGCAGTACACGCTTCTGCGGGTCATCGGTCGGCTTCAGCCCGAGGTTTCCCTGGCCTCCGCACAGGGCGAGATCGACGCCTTCGCCAGCGGCGTGCGCACTGAGTATTCCGACCACGCCGAGATGGGCTGGGAGGTCCGTCTCCGGCCGCTCCAGGAGCGGGTAGTCTCTGGGGTTCGTCCGACCCTGCTCATGCTCCTTGGTGCAGTCGGATTCGTGCTGCTAATCGCCTGTGCGAACGTTGCGAACCTATTGCTGATTCGCGCCGGCAAGCGTGAGCGCGAGGTGTCGCTCCGCATGGCGCTGGGGTCGGGCCGCGGGCGCATCGTGCGGCTCATGCTGGTCGAGAGCATGCTCTTGGCCGTCGTCGGTGGCACCGTTGGCCTGCTGTTGGCTGTGGCCGGGACGAGCATGGTCAAGAGCCTCAGCGCCGTTGAGATTCCACGTCTTGGTGACGTCTCCGTGGATGCACGGGTGCTGGCATTCACGTTCGCGGTTTCACTGATGTGCCCGCTCGTCTTCGGCTTGATTCCCGCCCTGCGGGCGTCGCGCGGCGATCTCTCCAACGCTCTGCGCGAGTCGAAAGCGAGCACGGGCGCCGGGCGGCACCGGCTCAGCCGTGGCCTCGCCGTCACGCAGATTGCCCTGTCGCTCATTCTGCTGATTGGCGCCGGGCTGCTGACCGCGAGCCTGGCACGTCTCCAGCAGGTCCCGTCCGGAGTCGATAGTGAGGATCTGCTTACTTTTTCGGTCTCGCTGCCGGGCACCCGCTACGAGTGGCCTGTGGAGACCGGGCGCTTCTTTCGCGAGCTCGAACAGCAGGTAGAGGCACTGCCGGGTGTCCGTTCGGCCGGTGTGATCTGGCCGTTGCCACTGAGCGGCTCGCAGTGGATGGTCAACTACGACGGCGGCGCCGTAACGCCCGAGGCGAACGTCGCTGCCGAGTACGTCCTCGCGACGCCCGCTGTCTTCGAGACCATCGGCATCCCGCTGGTCACCGGCCGCCTGTATTCCGATGCGGATTCCGAACAGGTCATTATCGTTTCTGCCAATCTCGCCGAGCGGGCCTGGCCTGGGCAGTCCCCAATCGGGCGGACTCTGAACGCCGACCCGTGGGGGCGCGGACCTACGGAGTTCGAAATCGTCGGCGTGGCCGCGGACGTGCGCTACACGAGCCTGCGCGAACCCGTCGACGAGACCATCTACTTCGACGCCCGCAACTGGTCGTGGGTCGACTGGGAGGTCGACGTCCTCGTGCGAGCTGACGTCGTGCCAACGACACTGGTCGAGCCCATTCGCAGCGAACTCGCGACCCTCGATGCCGAGATCCCCATGGCGGAGGTCCGCCTGATGACCGCCTACCTCGAGGACGGCCTGGCCGACAGCCAGTTCGCCCTGAGCATGATCGGCCTGTTCGCCGTCGTCGCAGCCACGCTCGCTCTCATCGGCCTGTACGGCGTGCTCTCCTCCGCGGTAGCCGAACGCACGCGAGAGATCGGTATCCGGATGGCGATGGGGTCAACGCAGCCTCACATCCTGCGCATGGTGGTGGGGTCGGGGCTGAAGCTCACGATCGCGGGTCTCGGGCTCGGGGTAGCTGGCGCTGTGGCGCTCACCCGTTTCCTGACCAGTTTCCTGTACGGAGTCACCGCCACCGATACCACGACCTTCATCGTCGTCTCCGTCGCCATGCTGGTCGTGGGAGCTCTCGCGAGTTATCTGCCTGCACGCCGCGCGACGCGGCTAGACCCCATGGCGGTGTTGCGCACTGAGTAGCCCGCTGCTCAGAGACCCTGGCGCACTGTTCCTGTGGCGCCGCGGAACAGCAGGAAGGCGCCGGCGAGGCACGCCACGATGCCGGGTGTGGTCTCGCCTGAGGTCAGACGCCAGATCCCGAGGCCAATCGCGCCGAGACCGAGAACAAGGGCCAATAGGCTCTTGAAACGCACCTGAATCCTCCTGCCAGCATGGCTAGTTGTCGTGCTCGTCCTTGTCTGGAAACGTGATCTGCACGAGTTTCGACGAGGGAGACTCGTGGCTCCGGGTCACGCTCTGTAGGCGATGCACGAAGTGGCGGACCAGCCACGCCGCGGCCACAGCCACGATGCCGAGGGCGAGAAGTTCGTCGAGTTGCATCAGGCCAGCATAGCGCGCGCGAGGACGGCGGTGACGATCGCGCCGACGTAGGCGAGGGTCGTCATGTAGACAAAGGTGAATACCGGCCAGCCCCAGCTGCCCGTCTCCTTGCCGATTGTCATCAACGTAGCCGCACACTGGGCACACAGGGCAAAGAACACCATCAGGGCCAGCGCGCCGGCTAGATCGAGCACCGGCTCACCCTGCTTGGGACCGTGGTCCCAGGTGACGTCGCGGATCCGCTCGCGCAGGGCCGTGGATTCCTCGTCGACCTCGCCGAGGCCGTAGATCACTCCCAGCGTCGAGACAACGACCTCGCGCGCCGGGAACGAAGCGATCACCGCAATGCTTACCTTCCAGTCCCACCCCATCGGTGCGAAGGCCGGTTCGACGGCACGTCCCATACGACCGAGAAAGCTCTGCTGCAGCTGCAGTTGGTCGGCGGTCATCTCGCTCGCTGCCGACGTCCCCGTAGCGGGCTGCACGAATTCCGCCCTCGGCCAGTACGCGAGCGCCCAGATCACGAGACTCGAGGCCAGGATGAGCGTGCCCGCGCGAGAGAGAAAGTGGGTGGCCTGCCGCAGCATGCGCTGCACCACAATGTTCGGGCTCGGCATCTTGTAAGGCGGCAGTTCCATGAGGAACGGCGTGGGCGCGCCACGGAACTTCGTCCGCCGCAGCGCCCAGGCCACCAGCACGGCAACGGCGATGCCAAGGAAATAGAGCGACGCGAACACCAGGGCCTGCAGGTTGACGAACCCCAGGACCATGGTCGCCGGCACGAAGGCGGCTGTAAGGATGACGTAGATCGGGATGCGCGCCGAACACGTCATCAACGGAGCCACCAGGATCGTCACGAGCCGATCGCGACGACTCTCGATCGTCCGCGTGGCCATGATGCCCGGCACGGCGCATGCGAATGACGACAACAACGGGATGAAGGAGCGTCCGGACAGACCGCACCAGCGCAGCAAGCGGTCCATCAAGAAAGCGGCCCGCGCCATGTAGCCGCAGTCCTCGAGAATCGCGATGAACGCGAACAGCACCAGAATCTGCGGCAGGAATACGACCACTCCTCCAACACCGGTGATGACGCCGTCGACCAGCAAGCTCTTGAGGGCTCCGTCGCCGAGGAAGCTCACCGCCGCCACCTGATCGCCCAGCATCGCGAAGGTGGCCTCGACGAAGTCCATGACCGGCGTGGCCCATTCGAAGATCGACATGAAGACGAAGTAGCCGACGAGCACCAGCAGCCCGGTGCCCCACACCTTGTGCGTGAGAATCGCGTCGATCCGTTCCGTACGGGTCACGCGTGGCGCCTCGGGTCGGGTCACCACAGCCGCGATGACCTCGCCGATGAAGCCGTAGCGAATCTCGGATTCCTTCACCTGCAAAGCGATCGTGCCGCCGGCCTGCTCGCGGGCAGCGGCCAGTGCTTCGGGATTCCCGAAGCGATGCTCGGCCTCGCCAGCCTGATCGAACAAGGCGCGCCGCAATTCGAACTTCGGGTGATCCGGCTCGACCGCGGCCAGACTTGCTTCGGCGGCCTGTATCTCGGACGGCCAACTCCAGCCCGGCTTCGGCGGCGGCGCACCAATCGCCGCAACCATCGCAGCTCGTAACTCGTCGACGCCTGTGCCGGCACGTGCCACGAGCGGCACGACCGGGATGCCCAGACGCTGCTGCAGCGCCGCGTGATCGACCCCCAGGCCGCGCCGGTCGGCCAGATCGCTCATGTTCAGGGCCAGGACCACCGGCAGCCCCGTTTCCATGATCTGCGTCACCAGATACAGGTTGCGCTCGAGATTGCTGGCGTCGACAACGACCACGGCAGCGTCCGGAACAGGCGCTCCCTCCTGCCTGCCGACCAGGACATCCACGGCGACCATCTCGTCAGGCGAGCGGGCAGCCAGGCTGTACGTGCCTGGCAGATCGAGCACATCCACGTCGGCCTCGCCAAGCAACGCACCGACCTTCTTCTCTACGGTCACACCGGGATAATTACCCGTACGCAGGCGCATCCCGGTCAGCGCGTTGAACAGGGTGGTCTTGCCGGTGTTGGGGTTGCCGAGCAGCACGATGGTGCGGGACTTCAGTCCGGTGGCGCTCATGACTCCGTCTCGCTCATGACCACCAGCCCCGCTATGGGCCAAGCACCAGGTGCTGTGCGTCGTCCTTTCGGATCGACAGGTTGTACCCACGCACCGTGACCTCCATCGGGTCACCGAGCGGTGCCAGCCGTACAACGGCCACTTCGGTGCCGGGAGTCAGGCCCATCTCGAGAAGACGCTGAATGATGCCCGGCTCTCCGTCGAGCGCCGCAATGGTCGCGCACTGCCCCACCGGCAGGTCCGATAGGCGTCGCGACCGTGTCATCCAGCCAGTTCGACGACGCGCAGTGCCCGCGTCCATTCCGGGCCGAGCGCGAGAGTGGCGCCATCCAGCTGAATACGGAACAGAGGTGCGGCCGCCTGCACACGGAACGTGGCGCCGACGCGCAGCCCCAGTGCGTTCAACCGCTCCACGTCGCGTGGCTCCGCATCCAGATCCACGACGATGGCGGACCTGCCCCGAACGAGCTGATCCGCGGGGCAGCAGGCGGGCTGAGCGTCGGTGGGAAGTGCGGACATCGGTCTCGTCTCGGGTCTCGTGGTGCAATCAACAGAGGCCCGCGGGCGCCTCCCTAGGTGCTGTACGCAGGTTATTGCAATTGAGACTCGGTCGCAAAGCGAACCCATGCAACTTTTGTGAGCGCGCCTCCGTATATTGATACTGTCAGTTTATTAGCCAGTCGTCTCTTGGATCTGGGGAACCGAACAGCATGGCGCCACAAGAAGTCCTGGGCGGGTTCGAGCACCAGGTGCTCCTCGCGATTGCCCGTCTCGACGGCGAGACCTATACCGTACCGATCGTTCTCGAACTGCAGGAACGAACCGGCCGAGAAGTCGCTTCGGCGTCCGTCTTCGTCACCCTGCGACGCCTGGAGAAACGCGGCTACCTATCGTCCCGAGTGGCACCAGCGAGCCCCGGACAGGTTGGACGACCGCGGCGCATGTTTCGACTCGAGCCGGCAGGAATAGCCGCTCTGGTGGAAGCGCGTGAAGCGCTGCAGAGCCTCTGGGCCGGCGTCGCGCTGAAGGACGCCGCAGGAAGGTGAAGAGTCCCGCCCCTCCCCTTTCCGGCCCCTACGGGTGGTTCGTGCGACTGGCGTTGAGGCCATGGCTCACACCCCGGGAAAGGACCGACCTGGCGACCGACGTAGCCGAGCTACGTCACGCATATCGAACGACCCGGGGCACACGTGGCCTTGGCCGCTACACCTGGCGACAACTGCTGCAATACCCGATTCGCCTCACGGCCAATCAAGGAGATGGATCGACAATGGAAAGCGTCTGGCAGGATTGTCGCTACGCAGCACGCATGCTGATCAAGAATCCGGGATTCACGGGCATCGCGGTGCTGGTGCTCGCCGTCGGCATCGGCGCCAACACGGCAACGTTCACCCTGATGAACGCTCTGCTGCTCAAGCCGATCGTGGCGGAGGCGCCACACGAGCTCGTCGCGCTGTACAGCAAGAACCTCAAGCTACCCGACTCGTTCCGGCCGATCTCCTACCCGAACTTCCAGGACATCCGCGAGTTGAACACCACGTTCAGCGACGTGATGGCTCACAACCTCACGACTGTGGGGCTACGCGAGGGTGAGGTCACGAGCCGCGTCTTCGCCGAGGTCGCCTCGCACGACTACTTCGACACGTTCGGCGTCGCTCCCTTCAGGGGACGCTTCTTCAACCCTGCGGAGGAAGTACCCGACAGCGGCGCGCCGGTCGTTGTCGTCAGCTACGAGTACTGGCGCCAACGCGGCGAGGAGCCCGACCTCGTGGGCAAGTCGATCAACGTCGGCGGTCAGGACCTGACCGTCATTGGCATCACGCCACGTTACTTCACCGGCCGGATCGCCATACTGTCAGCGTCCGTGTATCTACCGCTCGGTCTCGAGCGTCTGGTGTCGGGCTTCGACGGGAGCGACGGTCGCTCGCTCGCAGATCGTAGCAACCACAAGCTCTTTCTCGTCGGGCGGCTGCTGCCTGGCGTGTCCATGGACGATGCCGACGCGCAGCTGGCAGCGCTCGCCAGCCGAATGGAGGAGTCCTTTCCGGAGATCAACGAGAACCAGACCATCATCGTGGGGCCGCTGTCGCGACTCGGGATTAGCACGGAACCGTCCGACGGTGACGGGCTGGGCCTTGTGGCCGCGTTAATGCTGGGCATGACCGGCATCGTGCTACTCATCGCCTGCATCAACCTCGCCAACATGCTGCTCGCGCGCGGGGCCGCGCGGCGCCGGGAATTCGCCGTGCGCGCGGCGATCGGAGGCGGACGCCTGCGGATCCTGCGCCAACTACTGACCGAGGGCCTGATGCTGTCGTTGCTTGGCGGCGCGGCTGGCCTGGTCGTCGCGACCTGGGCCAACAGCCTGCTCGCGGCGTCGCTAGGCGAGGTGCTGTCCAATCTAGGCTTCGCGATGGACGTCGTTCTGAGGACGGAGCCCGATCTGCGGGTGCTGCTGGCAACCGCCGGGTTCTGCATGTTCGGCACGCTCGCCTTCGGTCTCGGTCCTGCCTGGCAACAATCCCGTCCCGATGTAATGGCAGCGATCAAGGAGCAGGCCGGCGACAGCGGTGGTCACCACCGCGGAGGCCCGTTCGGACGGCGCAACCTGCTTGTCGTGAGTCAGGTCGCCCTGTCGCTGGTGATGCTCATCTCTGCGGGTCTGTTCGTACGAGCCTCGCTCAAGGCTGCCAGCGTCGATCCGGGATTCCGCCTCGACAACGGCATCCTCGTCGAAGTCGATCCCAGCCTCGCGGGTTACGACGAAGCGCAGAGCAAGGATGTGTACCGCCGGCTCCACGAACGTCTGCAGAGCATTCCCGGTGTGCAGGCGATGAGCGTCGCGGCCACCGTTCCCTTCGGGGCGGTATCCAGCAGCGAGAGAGTGCGCCGCGCCGACGACATGCCCGTCGCCAAGGGCGATGGCAGCGAGGAGGTCGAGACGTTCCGGCCGCGATCCAACACTGTCGGGGCGGACTATTTTGAGGCGCTCAGCCTGCCGATCCTGCGTGGGCGATCCTTCACCGCGGACGAAACGGCATCGGACGCGGGACCTCGGGTGGCCATCATCGACGAACTGCTCGCCGAGTTGCTCTGGCCCGGCCAGGATCCGATCGGGCGTTTCGTCGGGTTGGGCCGGCTGCCTGACCCCGAAGGAGGCGACGAAATCGAGGTGGTCGGTTTGGTGCCCTCGATTAGCGAGGACATCTTCCCAGCCGCACGTCGCCCCCATATCTACCAGCCGTTCGGGCAGAATTTCCAGACCGCGATGAACATCCACGTGCGGGCCGATTCCATCACCGACGCGGATGCCAGAGCCGCCATGCTGCAGGCTGTGCGGCGCGAGATCCGGGCAGTGGATACGCAACTGCCCGTCATCAGCATGCGCATCATGGAAGATCACATCGCCGAGAGCGCGAGCCTGTGGCTGGTGCGGCTCGGCGCCACGGTCTTCGGCGTCTTCGGTGGACTCGCCCTGTTCCTGGCGATCATCGGCGTCTACGGAGTCAAGGCCTACGCCGTGGCCCAGCGGACGCGTGAGATCGGCATCCGCAAGGCGCTGGGGGCGACCACCGGCGACACGCTACTACTGATTCTCCGCGAGAGCATGCTGGTCTCCGCTGCTGGACTCGGCGTTGGCCTCGTGCTCGGACTCGGCGTTGCCACTCTGCTGAGTAGCATTCTCTACGGGGTGAGTCCCTACGACCCGGTAGCGTTCCTCGGCTCCACCGTCGTCCTGGCCCTGGCCGCCTTCGTGGCCACCTATGTGCCCGCGCGGCGAGCTGCATCGATCACCCCGGTCACGGCACTGCGTACTGAATAGACCTCGACACGGCCAGAACATGAAGGACTCCGCTCCAGTTCTGAAGTCCCGGACTGAGAAAACCGCGCTGCAGCGAAACCTCCGCGGCGAGTTCGCGTATATATAGCGTTGTTATACATTACGTATAGCGCCGTTATAGACACTGTTCGCCAACTTGGAAGGTCTTCCAGTCGTGATTCAAAGCACACTCGGTCAGTTCGAACATCAAGTCCTGCTCTCGATCCTGCGCCGCGGGTCGGAGTCCTACAGCGTCGAGATCGTGCTCGAACTCGAGGAACACACCGGCCAGGAAGTCGCCACGGCCAAGGTCTTCGTGGCGCTCAAGCGACTCAAGAGCAAGGGATTGCTCTCTGACCGCATGGTGGAGCCCGGCGAAGGCGGCGGCCACGCCCGGCGGTACTTTCAGCTCACCGCCGATGCGATGGAGGCCATGCGCGCATCGCGGCGGAGCTATCTGAACTTGTGGGACGGCGTCGAGTCCCACCTCGACGAGTCGGGGAGCTGAGGCCATGCCGACCACGACCTCATCCAAGGTGCCCGGAATAGCGCGACGCGTGTTGATTCTCGTCACCGGCCGTGTCCACGCCGCGCACGCAGAGCGCAGCCTCGCCGAGTTGTTCCATATGCGAACCCAGCGCGACGGCAGTCTCAGCGCACGACTCTGGTACTGGCGCCAGGTGCTCGGCTTCGGCAGGCAACGCCGCTCGCTCAACCTCGCGCGCGCCGAGGAAATCGCCGCCGGCCTGCACGGTGGCGCCGTCGCGCGCGGAGCCGCAGGGCCATTGTCACCCGAGGCGTGGTGGCGCGACCTGCGGCTGGCGGTTCGATCTCTACGTCGGCAGCCGGGGTTCGCCGCTCTCGCGATAGCGACGCTGGCGCTCGGAATCGGCGCCAATACGGCGATCTTCAGCGTCCTGCACGGATCACTGCTCCGTCCGCTGCCCTACGCTGAGCCGGAGCGGCTGGTGTGGATGTCCGACTGGCACGGAGACTTCGAGGGTGCCGGGACGAATCAGTCGGTGCCGAATCTGGTGGACCTTCAGGCGGGTACCGAGCTGTTGGAGTCGATGGCGATCTACAAGGTCCGCAGCGGCAACCTCACCACCGCCGAACAACCCGAACGCGTGCGCATCATGTACGCCTCCTCGGGCCTGTTCCGCACACTCGGAATTCCACTGCAGCTCGGCCGCGATCTGGCGGTGGAGGATGATCAGTTCGGCGGCGAGACGGTCGCCATCCTGACCGATGAGCTATGGCGCACCCGCTTCGGCGCCGACCCTAGCATCGTTGGACAGACGACGGAGCTGGACGCGAGGCCGGTGCTGATAGCCGGCATCGCGTCGCCCCGATTCCAGTTCCGGGGTAATCCGCAGATCGTGATGGCGCTGCAGCATGTCGGCGCCGATCACGAGATGCGCGGCAACCGCGGTCACTTCTCCATCGGACGGATGATCCCCGGAGCCGACCTCGAGGCGCTTCAGGCTGAGTTGCAGGGAATCTACGCCGGTTTGGTGGACCAGTACCCAGACGCCAACGAAGGTTGGTCCACCTGGGCCGAGCCGCTACGCGACTACGCGGTAGGAAGGAACGCACGTTCGTTGCAGCTGATGTCCGGGGCGGTGGCCCTGGTGCTGCTGATCGCCTGCGTAAACGTCGCCAACCTCATGCTCGTTCGGGCCGAAACCCGACAGCGCGAGTTCGCGCTGAGGTACTCCCTGGGTGCGACCCGTGCCGGCCTTGTGCCCTTGTTCCTGAGCGAAGGCCTCGTGCTCGCACTCGCGGGTGGCGTGGCCGGGATCGCGACGGCCTACTGGCTGGTTGGCGCCCTGGTGGGGCTGTTCGGCGGTTCGCTGGCGCGCGCCGACGAGATCGCGCTCAACGGCACCTCCCTGCTGTTCGGCCTGACGATCTCGCTGCTGGTGGGGCTCGCCGTGGGGCTCGTTCCGTTGCTCCGCTCGCGGCCCTCCGATGTTCACCAGACCCTGAAGGAGGGTGCCCGGGGAGCGTCCGGAAAAGCGAGCAGGCTCGGTCGAGGCCTTGTCGTGGTGGAGGTCGCTCTGGCCGTACTTGTCGTGGTGGGAGCAGGTCTGCTGGCCAACAGCATGTGGCGACTCCACGCCGTCGACCTTGGTCTCGTGGACGAGGATCAGGTGCTCACGTTCCGGGTCTCGCTGCCGCTCGCGACCTACCATGAGGCGGGGCCGATTCGTGCCTTCTACGGCGACCTCCGGAACGCGCTTGCACGTGTTCCGGGGGCACAGTCGGCCGGGTTCGTGAATCGACTGCCGCTGCTCGGCGGCGACAACATGATGGTGTCCTCCTACGACGATCCCGACCTCACGGCGAGCTTCACGAGCTATCGCATGGTGAGCCGAGGGTACTTCGAGGCCACTGGACTGCACCTGGTAGCCGGGCGCTGGCTCGGCGACGACGACTTCGCGCACGCCACGAATGCGATCGTGATCAATCAGCGACTCGCGCGCACACTGTTTCCCGACACGAACCCAGTGGGTCAGCGGGTCGGCGACCCGATGCTTCCGCCAGGCGTACCGGGAGGGTTCGATGAAGGTCTCGAGGTGGTTGGCGTCGTGGGGGACGTGCTGGGTGGGAGGCCCGATGGCTCCGCGCCTGCGGCCTTCTACTTCAGCTGGGAGCGCGCCCTCGACATGGCGGAGCGTTACCCGGAGATGCTGCTCGGCGAACAGGTCGCGATGAGCGTCCTCGTGCGCACGGCCGGCAATCCCCTCACGATCTCCGCCGATGTGCGCCGCGCCGTGCAGCGGATCGATCCCGAGGTGCCGATCTTCGAGATCCGCACACTGCAGCAGATCGCTTTCGATCGGCTCGGCACACGCCGCTTCGCGATGTCACTGTTCGGCCTGTTCGCCGGCCTCGCCCTGCTGCTGGGCGCGGTGGGTATCTACGGCGTGATGTCGTTCGGCGTGGCGCAGCGTTCGCGTGAACTGGGCGTCCGCATGGCCCTGGGCGCGAGCCAGAAATCAGTGCTGCGACTGGTCCTGGGCGAGGGCATTCGCCTGACCATTCCCGGCGTCGTCCTCGGCGTACTCGCGGCGCTCGGTGCCAGCCGGCTGCTCGGCACCTTGTTGTACGAGGTCAGCACCGTCGACCCTCTCACCTACGGAGCCGTTACGGTGGTGCTCGGCCTCGTCTGCCTGGCCGCAGCCTACCTGCCCGCGCTCCGCGCCACGCGCGTCGATCCGCTCACGAGCATCCGTAGCGAGTAGTCCGAAGCGACAACAGAACCTGGACGGCAGATCCCCTCCTACTGCGCCGCCCGAGTCACGTAGTCACCACCGTACAGGGCGATCGACCAAGCGTTCTTTAGCTTCGGCGCAGTCGTGACCTTGGCCAAGCCGTCGCAGCCAGGATTCGCGAAACGCGGGTCGAAGTCGGGGAACGTCAGCATGTAGATGCCCTTACCGGCCGGACCGTCGGCGAGTAAGTAGATATCTCCGGTGGACGCGTCGTTCGCCGAACCATGGATCGCAATGCCCTCGCAAGACCGGTACAGCTTCGGCTTCTTGAGCGCCGCGTTCGTTGCCAGCGATAGCAATCCGCTGTCACCAACGAAGATCGCCACTCGGCCTAGTTCAGGTGACAACGCGCTCCATAGATCGAGATCGTCGTGTGCCGCCCCCTGCACGCCAGGCCGCAGGTAGACCTTCTTCAGCTTGGCGCCGAGCCGAGCGCCCTCCTCGCGTGCATAGCCCTTGGGGGTGATGGCATAAAGAGCATCGTCCACGCTCCGCCTGGCACCCTTGAAATCACGCACCCAGATGTTGCGTGCCGAGTCGACGCCGATCTCCGATGGATTGACCCACCGACCTCCAAGCGAGTCGATCGTCTCCGTGTCGGGATAGAAGCGATAGATGCCGCCATCGCGGACGCCCTCATCCTGCGATAGACCAAGATCACTGAAGTAGACGTGACCCTCGAAGGCCCACGCCACCCCCGTGTTGAACAGGTCGGGGTCCCACATTGTGGTGACGTCACCAGTGGCTGGATCGTAAATAATCACCTGGTCGCCGGCCGCAAGAGCCACCTGGCCCGTGCCGCCGATGCTCAAGTCCCAGATACCGTTCGTAATCTCCTTGATCGGAACCGCCTTGAGCTTGGTCTTTCCATTGGTCGTCCGAATCCGGATCAGGCGTCCCTTGTTCTCATCGACCGTCACGAGATCGCCTTGCTGCAGGTCGAGCTTCTTGGCCTTGGAGTGGCGCAACTCGAAGCGTGCCGCCACAGGTGCCGCCTCAGGCTCCGGCACGGCCAGCGAGGCCCCTGCACCGTTGGCAGCCAACGAAACCAAACAAATTGTCGAGAGCGCAGCGATACCTTTCAAGTGGATTCCTCCGGCGACCACGAGCCAAACAGGCAATCGCGCGGGCCCAGCGCGATCACGGGACTGCGCGCACACTACACGAATAAAGTCGACAAGCAAATCTGAATAGCGACTCAAACGGAGCGTAGGGCCGTCATCGGGTCGGTGCGTGAAGCCCGCCGCGCGGGCATGTAGCCGGCCATTCCAGAGACCAGCAAGAGGACCATGGCCATGCCCGCGAAGGTCAGTCCGTCGGTTGGCGCCACGCCGTACAGCAGCGCCCCCATGAGTCGCGCGACAACGAAGGACCCGACCGCACCCAGGACGATGCCCGCACCCGCCAGGACCATGGTGCGGCTGACCACGCGCCGCTGTACTTGCCCCGCCGACTCCCCCAGCGCCATGCGGATTCCGATCTCAGGTGCGCGCTGCGACACCGAGTACGACAGGACCGCGTAGATACCCAGCGACGCGAGCAAGAGCGCCGCCCCACCGAAAGCGCTGAGCAGGAGCAGAATGAACCGGCGTGGCGACACGGAACGATCGACGATCGCGTCGAGCGTCTGATAGTCGGTCGTTGGCATGCCCGGGTCGAGGCTACGGAGGGAGGCTCGAACCGGCCCCACGAGATCCGCTTGCGGCAAACTCGACCGTACGACCATATCGAGCGAGCCCCAGTCGCCCATCTGCGCGATGAGCATGTACATCTCCAGGCCCGACCCTTCCTCGAGCGACTGATGCCGGACGTCGGCAACGACGCCGATCACCTGCCACGGATCCTCGCCGGTAATGATGGCATTCTGCCCGATAGGGTCGAGCCCCGGCCACAGTCGCTCGGCCGCCGATTCGTTGATGATCACTACGGGATGGGTGTCGCGCGTGTCATCGGCGCTGAAGTGCCGCCCGCGCAGCAGCGGTATCCGCATCGACTGCAGATACCCGGCGTCCACCATGCGTGGGAACGCTCCCGGCGCCTGTCCCTCTTCGTAGTTCACGCCCTCCGCGCGAATGCCCCAACCCCGGTTACGCCCGAGCGGCAGAGTGTCGGTAAGCCCCACCGCATCCACGCCGGGCACGTCGGAGATCGTGGCCACCAACTCCTCATAGAACGCGACGCCTTCCTGTGAGTTCGCGAAGGATCGGCTGGTATCGACTCGCCAGGACATCGCGCCCACAGGCTGGAAGCCGAGATCCACATCGAGCACCGCTACGAAGCTGCGTAGAAGCAGGCCGCCGCAGACGAGCAACACGCACGCCAGCGCGACCTCCGCGACGACCAGCGTTTCCCGCACACGGTTGCGGCTCCTGCTTTCGCTGGACCCGCGCGTGGTGTCGTTTATCACCTCGGCTTCGTGGCCCGCGGAGATCTGTAGCGCCGGCACGATGCCGAGCAGCAGCCCCGCGGTGACTGCAACCCCTAGCGTGAACAGAAGTGCTGTGGTGTCCACGCCGACTGTCGCCAGCATTGGAATGCTCACCGCTGTGGTCGAAGCGACCGCCCGCGTGGCGGCGACCGCAAGGCCCACGCCCACCGCGGCGCCGGTCAGCGCCAGCATCATGCTCTCCGTCAGCAACTGCCGAATGAGCCGCGAGCGCTTGGCGCCGAGCACACTGCGCACCGCAAATTCCTTCTGCCGCTTCACACTGCGAGCGAGTAGCAGGTTCGACAGATTGGCGCAGGCGATCAGCATCACCGCGCCCGCCGCGGCGGCGAGCACGAACATGGCCGAGCGGAAACCTCCGGCGATCTGCTCCTGCAAGGCCGTCACGGCACCACCGAGACCCCAACGATCGGGGTCTGCTTCCTTCAATTGCTCCACCATCCGATCGATGTCCGCCTGCGCGCCCTCGATCGAGACCCCGGGCTGCAAACGGCCGATCATTGCCAAGGTGTTACCCCAGCGATCGGTCTCGTCAGCGATCGGGAACGGCAGCAAGAAATCGACCCGCGTACCCGGAGTGAACGTGGAGGAAAAGTCGAAGTACGGAGGCAGCACCCCGACCACCTCTGTCGGTGTGTCATTCAAGGAGACCGACGTCCCCACGATCGCCGGATCCGCGGCGAAGCGACGTACCCAGAAGGCATTGGTGAGGATCGCCGCGGGCCGGCCCTGCCAGACGCTCTCCTCCTCCACGAAGTTACGGCCATGAAGCGGCGCAACCCCGAGCACGTCCAGAAAATTCCTCGCTACGCCCACGCCCACCAGGCGCTCCGGCTCCCCATCGCCGACGAGGCTGTAGCTGTTGTAGTCGAAGAACGCGAAGTAGCCTGTCATGGCATCGAACGACCGATTCATCTCGCGAAAATCACGCAAATTCGAGGTCCGCGAGGTAACCGCCGACATGCCGCCGGTGCGGTTCAACGCGATCCACGCCAGCCGGTCGGGCTCCTCGAAGGGCAGCGGGCGCAGCATCAGCGGGCTCATGATGCTGAAGACAGCCGTGTTGGCCCCCACTCCCAGCCCGATGATCAGCGTCGCGAAGATGAAAAAGCCGAGATCCCGGCGGATCGCACGAGCGGCGTAGCGAATGTCCTGCACGAGTCCGTTCATCTGGCCGTTTCCTTTCAGCACCATGGAGTGTGGCTTCATTCATCGAGGTGCTGAAAAATTAGCACTCCGCCTCGGAAGAGTAACAGTGGAAATGCTGTTTTTCCAGCAGCAATGTTTGTTGAGCCTCGCTGAACTCGCGCTCGGCCTTCCCTGGAAGGGACAAGCGACAGGCACCCGCTCTGAGTTAGACGCGCCGACCTGCCATCCGGGTTTGAGGCGACCCACGCGGCTCGGGCGTGGCTAGCGTTCCTCGCGGCGACGCAGGTTGCGCTCCTTGTCCAGATACGGGACGCCTTCGACCATCCAGGGAGCGGGCACCTCGTCGCGCAGGTGGTGATCGAAGAACTGGTGCAGCCGTGTCTGGAAGTCGTACTGGTTCTCGAACTTGCGCAGGCCGTGGCCTTCGTCGGGGTAGGAGAGGAAGATCACCGGCTTGGAGTTGAAGCGCAGTGCGTTGTACCACTCCATTCCCTGCACGTAGCCGACGATCTGGTCTTCCTCGCCGTGCAGGTACAGCAGCGGCGTGTCCATGTCGCGCACCCAGGTGATGGGCGACTCGAAGGCGTACAGCTCGGGGTCATCGTACGGATTGGTGCCATAGCGGCCCTGGCCGAAGATGTCGTAGCTGTGGTTGTTGCCGCCGGTGCCGAGGAACAACTGGTTGAACTCGGAGGTCAGGTTGATCGGCGCCGCGCCCGAGGCCACGGCAGCGAACATGTCCGAACGTGCCGCGATATAGGACGAGCCGCCGCCGGAGTAGCTGTGCCCGGAAAGGCCGATGGCACTCGGCTCCGCGTAGCCCATTTCGATCACCTTGCGGGTGGCCGCCTCGACACACTCGAGCATGTCCGAATGCGAACTCCCGCCGCGGAAGTGCACGTCGGGCTGCATCACCAGGTAACCGTTCGAGACGTAATCGCCGAAGTTGGGCTCGTGGCGATACCGCACGGTCGGGTAGCGGTGCAGGTCCTGCGAGTACTTCTCGTAGAAGCGCACGATCATCGGGCGCTTCTCGCCTGCCTGATAGTCGTCGGGGATCGCCAGTGTTCCCTGCAGCGGCACCCCGTCGCTGTTGGTGTAGTCGAAGAGAATCCGCCGTCCCCACTTGTACTCGGCGTGCTGGGGATTGGCGTCGGTAACTTGCCTCATGCTGAGGGAGAAGCTCGTCTCCGGGTCGTTCCGGTTGTCGTCGCCGTAGGGGCTTGGGTTATCCCCCACCTCCGCGAACGCCTGCACGTCATAGCCGATCCCAGATTCCGTCGTCCAATAGTCGGGGAACTGATGGAATGCCTGCACGGTGAACAAGTAGCGGTCCGCGTCGCGCGCCTTCAGCGGGCGGCCTACTATCTTGTCGGCGTACAGCATCGGCCAGGGCTCGCCCCCGCCTGCCGGGAGCCGGAAGAAGCCGGACTTCTTGGTCAGCTCGCCGTACGCTGAGAGCATCTGCGGCTGGCTCAGATCAAACGTCTTGGCATCCGGATCCAGCTGCAGGAGCCGCAACCGAATCTTGTTGCGTTCCCCATAGCCACCAGTGAGGTTGACCCATCCCCCATCACCGAAATGCCAGATGTCGTAGCGGTCGTAGACAATCACCCCGCCGTCGCCAGCCCACCCCGCCACGCCGTAGGCGGGCTTCTCGCCGAAGTAGTCCCACTCCTCGTTGACGAAGCTGACGAAGCTGACGGGAGAGTCCGAGCTGACGAAGCCACCGGGAGGACCCGAGTACCCAATCGAGAGACATCCCTTGCCTTGGTCACTACCGTGGTAGAGGGGAGTGCCGCATAACACCGTGAGTCCCAAGAACTCCCCGTCGTGCCAGTAGAGGAGACTCCCGCCATCGGGGGAAAGCCCGTAAGTCCGCAATTGACGCTCGGGACCCGGGAAGGTCTCTCCGGTCTGGGTATCGATCCGGTAGATGTCGGCGTAGCGAGGCTCCCAATCGGACAAGTAGTCCGTGTAATCGAAACCGACAGCCGAACGTCCATCGTCCGGCACCTCGAAACGCCGCATCCGCTCGGTGCCGAGGCGCACGAAGTGCTCGCCCTCCAGATTCAGTACCGATAGGTAGGTGAAGTCGCGATCGCGCTTGGCCTGCTTCGCCTGCACGCTCTGGATGCGGTCGTCCTGCCAGTGGAAGACGTTGACGTCGGAGATCGGTTCGTCGGTCTTCTCGGGCTCCGGCAGCTGTTCCTTGATGCCGAAGAACACCTGCGTGGCCGAGTCGTTCCAGTTCACGCCCCCGCGCTCGCTGACGACGAAGTCCGTGGGGAAGTTCTCGTCAGCGCTCGGGTCGTAGGTGACCTTGGCGGGCATGCCGTCGACGGCGACGTCGGGGAACGCGATCAGGACGTTGGCCACCTCGTCCATACCCTCGGGCTTGGTACCGCGAAGCACGGCGAGAGCGGTGCCATCTTCGCTCCAGGAGAGCCGCGCGTACTCTTCCTTGGCATTGTCGAGCGGCCGGCGCATGCCCGTGGCCAGGTCGATCAGATACAGGCCATTGCCGTTGTCATCGGCAGCATCCACCGTGTACGCCAGGTGGGTGCCGTACTTGTTGAAGGCGAAGTGCTGCACGCTGCCGAGCAGTTCCTCGGTGCCTGCATCGAGGTAGCGCACGATCAGGTCCGTCCCCTCGTGCTCCGCTTCCTTGTCGGCTTTCTTGCGCCGGACCGCCAGGGCGCGGGAGCCGCGCGCGATCTCGAAGCTGGCGACGTCGTCCCAGGTCCAGGTCTCGCCGCTTTCGAGATCCATGAGCTGAACCTGAACCGGCGTTGGCTTGTCGTCCTTCTCGGCGGCTTCGATCTCCGCCCAACCCATCGAGACCTTGAAGGCGGCCCAGCGGCCGTCGTCCGAGAGCACCGCCGCGGAACCGCGGGCCACCACGTGCTCGGTGTCACCTACCAGGCTGCGAAGGTGCAGCTCGGCGTCCGCCTCCCGACGCTGTTCATACCCGAATGCCGCCCAGCGGCCGTCAGCCGAGAGGGTCGTTCCCGTGATCGTGCGCCAGCGGTTGTAGTCCTCCAGCGTAAGGACCTTGGAACCCGGCTCGACCGGCGCCGCCTCAGCTTCGGCGACGGCCGGCTCCTGCGGCACCGCCTCCTGGGCGAGAGCCGGCAGCACGAGGAACAGCAGCAGGGCAAACGATAGACCTAGACGATGAGATAGGCGCATCACGGGAACTCCACGGCGATGTCGGGGGAGATTCGACGGATCTCCATGGATTCTATGGCAGGGACCGGGCGCAGGATTCCAGAGCTTCGCCACGGCACCTCGGCTCAACGCCTGAACGCGGGCGGAGACCCCTCGCGCTGCTAGCGCAACAGCCCCGTCACGGGACGGATCGCGCTCGAATCCGGAAAGACGCGATCGGTTTGGGAGGCTGTCAGATCGAACACGCCGGTGATCACTGCCTTGAGCACTGCCCGCGTATCGAGCGTCGGCCGCAGATCGCGGCCCTCGTACAGCTCACGCTTGCCGAGTCCTGGCCAGTCCGTGAGAACCTGGCTGCGAGCGAGGTTGGGCCCAAGCACGAAACCGGCCCCCGCCGTGCCGTGATCGGTACCGCCGGTGCCGTTGGGCTGCGCGGTGCGGCCGAACTCCGTCATCACCACGACCGTGGTGTCGTCCCACATCTCGCCCGCCGCGGCGCGGAACGCGGTCAGCCCCTGGGCCAGGGCTCTCAGCCGGCGGTCGAGCTGGCCGCCCGCCATGCCCTGGTTGGCGTGCGTATCCCAGCCGCCGAACTCCACTGCCGCGATGTTGGGGGCGTCGGTGCCGGCAAGGAGTTTCGCGGTGACCTGGAAGATCCCTACCTCGCGGCCTGCGAAACCAGCCTGGCCGCCACGCTGCCCAGCCGCGCCGCCACCTTCCATCATGCTCCCGGCGGTATCAGCCAGCTGCAGTGCGGCCTCGAAGCGGTCCAGCAGCCGCGGATCCTCGCGATACAGCAGGTGCAGGCGCTCGACGTACTCGTCGCCGACCACTCCGAGTTCGGCGGGCGACCAGGTGAGCACCGGGGCGGATCCCGACAGAGAGCGTGGCAGGCCGGCAGCCACCGCCACTGCAGAGGTTTCACCGCCCATCACCTGCAACAGCCGGTTGAGCCAGCCATCCGAAGCGCCGGCCGGCCGGTCGAGCCCGGTCTCGAGCACCGCCTGGCCATCGAAGTGGCTCCGCGTGCGATACGGGATTGCCATGGCCTGTAGCGCCACGAGTTCGCCGCGGGCCCAGAAGTCAGCCAGGAGCGAAAGGCCGGGCGCCAGCGCAAAGTCGTCGTCCAGCCGGCTGAGGTCGGCGGCGCCGTACGCCATCCGGCCGCGGATCGACTGGTAGTCGCGATCTCCCGTGGGCACCAGGGCAGCGAGACCGTCGAAGCCGCCGCGGAGCAGGACGAACACCAGCTTGCCGCGGCCGGGGACCCTGGCGAAGCTGGCCAGTGGTGCGTTGAACGTAGCCAGGCCGCCGAAACACATCGTGCGCAGGAGCCGTCTGCGATCCATCGTCATCTCCACTGGAACTCGGGCCCGCCGATCGCTAGGGCGACGCGCTCGGAGGTCGGGATCGAACGATCCCGCAGCAGTCCCGCCAAGGTGCTGCCGGAATCGGCATCGATGACATCGAGGAAGTTCCCGGGGTCGGGCCGAGCTCCCGCAACGGCGGTCGCGATCGTGCGCGCGAGCTCAGCTCGATTCATCAGGCTGTCGGGGTCGGCCCACGGGCCCATGAGATCGTCGAAACCCTTGGGCGCCTGCGGCCCCCATAGCGGATGGCGTAGCTGCCGCAACACCTGCTGCAGCCGGGCGGGGAATCTGTCGAGCCCCAGTGCGCGGCCGGTCGCCACCAGCCAGTCCTGCGGGGTGCGGAACTTGACGCTGTCCTCAGCCCAGGCTTCGGGTAGATCGATGAGGGCCTCGCTGACCTGCCGCAGGTCGCCATCGGTGCCCCGGAATACAGCGGCGATCTCGTCGACCGCGCGGGCCGGCGGATCGTCCGCGACGAAATGCCGCACCAGCTTGATGGCCAGGAACCTGGCGGTCGAGGGATGCGCGCACAGGTCGGCGATCGCTTGCTCGCCCTCCTCGATGCCGTCGTGATATCTCTTGCCGACCACTGTCTTGGTGCCGGGCTCGTGTAATTGCGATCGAAAGACAAAGCCGAACGGCTCGCCGGGCCGCGCCAGCGGCCCGGCTCCCGACAGGGTCCAACCGGTGAGCAAGCGCGCCATTTGCTCCACATCGCCCTGGTCGTAACCGCCGTTCACGCCCAACGTATGCAGCTCGAGCAACTCGCGCGCGTAGTTTTCGTTGAGCCCGCGCTCCTGCCCGCGGAGCCGCGACCACCACCGGGCACCCGACGAGCCTGGTCCGATCGATTGGGCGTTGTTGAGGTAGAGCAGCATCGCCGGATGCTGCGCCGAAGCCCGAACCATGTCCCGAAACCGACCGAGGACGTACGGCCGGATCACCTGCCGCTCGTACAGACCGGCGAACGGAACGACAGCAATGTTGGCGGGCGTGGCCACGCACAAGTGATTGGACCAGAAAGCAACCAGCCGTTCGACGTACGGCGTGGCGGTAGTCAAGCGGTGCTGAAGCACTGCGCCGCGCTCCGACTCGACCAGCTGGCCGGTAGTGCGCCGGCTTTCCTGGATCATCTCCTGGTCGCCGGAGCGCTGGGCATCGCGGCCATCGCGTAGAGACGCCGCCGCCTGGGCGAGCGTGGGCAAGCCCGCAGCCGGGAGCCGCGCCGCGTCACGATGAAGCTGAGCCCGCAGCCAGGTGCGCGGATCGCTGATCGTCGCTCGCTGGCCAACGCGCGCGCCCAGCCCGAACCGGTTCACCGCTCTGAGAGTCTTGTCCACGACGTCGTGTCTCCAGTCACGGGTCGCCCGCGATAAGCGGGCGACCGGGTTCGCTACCGAGGAGCGACGGGGCGCCACCGCGACCGCCACTCACCACTCAGGAATGTTCTCGGGTAGGAGTGGTGCGACCGTCCGGCGCATATGACCGCTGGCCAACAAATCGGGGCACGACCCCTCATGGCCGAAGTCTTTCCGGCGAACGTGTCATATAGATGTGCAGACCGCTCCACTCATCTGCGATGGAAACCGACGGTTCAGAATGCGCGAAGCCGAGATCCGGAAGGCGCTGGAGAGGCACCACACGGCCAGCTATGGCTGGGCTTTGCACTGCTGCGACGGCAACCCGGGAGAGGCCGAGGACGTGTTGCAGATGGCCTATCTGGAAGTGCTCGACGGCAAGGCCCGGTTCGCCGGCCGCTCGAGGTTCCGAACCTGGCTCTTTTCAGTCATCCGCAACACCGCCGCGGGGCAGCGTCGCAAACGTCACCTGCGCGCGGCTCTGCTGCTGCGCCGCGCCGAAGAGCTGCCACAACGGAGGCCAACGGAACCGGTCGACCGGGTGCTCGACCACGGCACCCGGCAGCAGCGTCTGCGCCAGGCACTCGACGCACTACCGCGGCGCCAGCGCGAGGTTCTCTTGTTGACCTTCTACCACGACATGACCATTGCGGCGGCGAGCGAGACCCTCGGCATTTCGCTCGGCAGCGGCAGAACCCACTACCATCGCGGCAAGGAAAGGCTGCGCGCGATACTGGATGCGAACATGGACGGTTATGAGTCCCACTGACGATCTGAGAGAGCGGTTTGCCGCGCTCCGCGAAGAGGACGCTGGCGAAGCTCCGGCGTTCGCCAGCACACTGGTCGCCGCGCTCGCTCGCCAGGAGCCGCGTGGCTCGGCGGCCTGGGGCTGGACCGCGCTCGTCGGTGCTGCCGCCGTGATTGCCATCATCGCGCTGGCACTCAACCTGGCAGGGCCTCCTCTCTCGACTCCCGACGCAGCTGCACCCCTGGCGGAAACTGTCGAGCAGTGGCTCGCTCCGACCGACGCGCTGCTTGCCAGCGCAGGGCTGCCGGACTCGTCAGTCACCGTGCTCGACGAGCCTGCCGACGACATTGCCTTCTTCAGCTCACCAACCGCCGACCTGCTCGAGGTCATCGACGTTCCCACCGCGAGGACACCATGACGCTTCGCCAAGTCGCTCGCGCCACTGTCGCGCTTGCCACGCTCATCGCTGTGCTGCCAGCTGGCGCCCAGACGCAAATGCGTTCCGACTCGATCGCCCGTGACTTCTTCGCTCCACGGTTCGTGCTCAGCAACAGTGAGCAGATCGGGCTCGCCGAGGAGCAACGCGCGGCGATTGAAACCGAGGCCACGCGCGCAGCAGAGGCGTTCGTGGGCCTGCGCTTTGACCTCGACACCGCGCTGCGCCAACTCATCGGGCTGGCCAACCAACACCCCGTCGAAGAGGAGGCCACCGTCGCCAAACTCGGGGAGATCCTCGATCTCGAACGCGAGATCAAAGTGCTGCAGCTGAGCATGGTGATACGCACCAAGAACGTCCTCACGCTCGCGCAACACGACCAGCTGCGGCAGATCCGCCGAAACGAACGCGTCCGGGGGCCGCGCCGTTGAGCAGCTGGCGTGACCGCCACGAAGGGGCACTCACCTCGGCCGGACGACCTGACGACCCGGAGCGCCAGAGCACCGCCGCCTAGCCTTCCCGGAGTGCCGTCGTCGGATCGACTCTCACCGCGCGCCGCACGGGGACGAGGCACGCGATCGCCGCTGCCGCCAGGACGACGCCGAGCACACCGAGTAGCACCTGCGGGTCAAGCGGCCCGGTTTCGAACAGCAGGCTCTGGATCACGCGGGTCGAGGCCAGCGTTCCGACGACGCCGAGCCCGATGCCAATACCGACGACGGCGCTCCACTCGCGGCCGATCAGAACGGCTACCTGCCCTCCAGTGCTACCCATCGCCATCCGCAGCCCGATTTCGCGGCGGCGAGAACCCACGGAGTAGGCCATTACGCCGTACACGCCGAGAGTACCGAGCAGGAGGCCGATGACGGAGAAAGCCGACAGCAGCTGCATCGGTGTGCGCTGGAGAATGAGCGATGCCGCGACGCTCCCCTCCATGGTGTCACTCCAGAAAAGGACCAGTTCAGGATCCAGCTCATCGGCCCGTGCATGAACCTCGGGCCACACCGCCGTTTGCTCACCATCGAGCTTGACGGCGAGGCGAAAGAACCCGGGAGGACTCTGGGTGACAGGTATGTAGAGCGCGCCCGCGGCGTCGGTTGCCGAGAGGCTATTTTGGCGAATCGAGCGAGCGACGCCCACGACCACATACGCCTCCGCGTTGTCGCCCGCCTCTTCGCCCTGCCAGAAGCGCTGCCCGAGAGGATCGCGGTCGGGCCAGGTCCGGGCCGCCAGATTCTCGTCCACGATCGCCACTGGCACTGTGCCGAGCGCGTCGCGGGCGTCGAAGCCGCGCCCCGCGAGAAGATCGATTCCCATGGTGTCGAAGTACCCGGCGCTCACCCTGGTCTGGTAGGGCACGCCGATTGCCTCGCCGTCTGCGCGGACGACTCCCTCGGCGGTGATACCTCCACGCTGGTCTCCACCGGAGAACGGCAACTGACTCGCCACCGCCACCGAACGCACGCCAGGGACTTGCTCCACAGTGGTAAGGAGGCGCTGCGCGAACTCGAGCCGAGCCACCGGCGTCCCATAGCGGTGGCCCGGTAGGCTCATCGCGTTCACGATCACCCCGGTCGCGTCGAACCCCGGGTCTATCGCGGTCAGATTCCGCAGGCTCGCCACCAGCAAGCCCGTCCCCATGATGAGGATGAACGCCAGGGCGATCTGGCCGCTGACCAGCGCGCGCTGCATCAGCGGGGCGCCGACGGTCAACTCGCCACGATGGCCCCGCAGTAGGCTCTGCCTTCGGCGGCCGAGGAGTAGCGTCGGCACGACTCCGGCGATCAGCCCTAGCAGCAGCGCTGCAGCGACCATCGCCGCGATCACGACCGGGCCCATCACGACGTCGTCCGCACGCGGGATCTCGTAGACCTCGAAGGCCCCGAGCAGGGGCAGACTCCACCGCGCCAGCACAAGTCCGACGGCGCCACCGAGCAACGACATCACGGTGCTCTCCGTAACGAGCTGTCGGAAGATCCGCGCGCGGCCCGCACCGAGAGCCATGCGAGTCGCGATCTCGCCCTGCCTTGCCCGCACGCGGACGAGGAGAATGCCGGTGACGTTAGCGAGCGCTATCACCATTACCAGGAGAACACCCGCCCACATCAACAGAAACGGCCGGCGCACGTCACGGGTGAGGTCCGCCAGATATGACCGCACCACCGTGTGATAGCCAGCGTCCAGAACCAACGTACGTAGGTCGGCGGGGTAGGCGGAAACCGCGGCCTGGTTGAACGCGTCGATCTCCGCCTGCGCCGCGCCGACTGTGGCCCCACGCATGAGCCGGCCGATCATCTCGTACCCCTCGGCGTGCCTCGCCCTGGGACCGGATCGTTCGGCGGGCGTGAAGATCATCGGGCTGAAGACCTGCGCGTCCCAGGTCGAGAATCGGAACGACTCTGGCAGGACCCCGATGATGGGACGGTGTAGGCCGTCGAGCATCACGTCCTTGCCGATGATCTCGGGATCGCCACCGAACTGGGAGACCCACAGCTCGTGGCCGATGACCACTGGCCGCGGACCGTCGGCACCCTCGATCGCCTCGTCGAACAAGCGCCCCATTGCCGGGGCGACACGCAGGACGGCGAAGAAGGAGGGTGTCACGTGAAGTGCAAAAGCATGTCGCCCCGCGTCTTCGCCGCCGAGCGTAAAAGAGCTCTCGGTGTACAGCGCGACATCTTCGATGGCCTCGATGGAATCGCGACGGTCATAGCGATCGGGAACACTATTCGTGCCCCGCGGCACCCCCGCGGCCGGATAGCCGTTGAAGATGCGCACCAGGCGATCGGACTCCGGAAACGGCAACGGCTTCAAGACGATCGAGTGCACAACGCTGAACACGGCCCCATTGGCCCCGATGCAGATCGCGACGGTCAGAATGACGACGACAGCCACACCAGGACGCTGGCGCAGTCCGCGTAGGGCGTGCCTGAGGTCGTGCGCGAGGTCCTGCAGCAGCAGAACGCCGGTCTCACCGCGCACGCGCTCCTTGGTTACCTCCGCGCTGCCGAAGCTCTGCCTCGCAGCGTGCCGCGCCGCTTCCGGCGACATGCCTCGCCGGACGTTACGGGCTGTCGCCTCTTCGAGGTGAAAGCGCAGTTCTTCGTCGAGCTCCGACTCGAAGCCCCGGCCGAACAGCGCCCTGAGCCGCTCGCGTAGACCGATCAAAACGCGCAGCACGATCAGTTCCCTCCGTCATGGGCCAGAACACGGTTCACGGCGCCGGATGTCTTGGCCCAATTTGCGAGCTCGCGAAGCAAATACTCCCGGCCGCCGCGCGTAAGTTCGTAGTACCGCGCTCGACGGCCGTTGTCGCTCGTGCCCCACTCACTGCGCACCACACCCTTCCGTTTGAGCCGCTGCAACGCCGGATAGAGCGACCCCTGGTTGACGCAGAAGACGCCCGCGGAGATCTCTTCGAGCTGCTCGGCCAATCCCCAACCATGCATCGGTCCGGCGGCGAGCATCTTCAGCACGAGCAGGTCGAGCGTGCCCAGCAGCACCTCGGATCGTGAGTGTTTCGTCTCTTGTCGTTCTGTCTTCATGTGTTTCCTTTTGGCGGTCTAAAGAAGAGCTTAACGTAATTTCCTTTTGGCCGCCAACAGGAGCGGCGAGCCGCTGACCACGCCAAGCCGCGGGGATGGTTCGCGAACAGGAAAGTGGAGCCATCGCGACGGCGGCGAGACGTGAGAGGCTGCCCTCGGATAGCCCGGGCGTTACAACCCTTTGGTGATCCAGAGCGTTTGCACCTTAGAGATGGCGAAACAGCGGGCCAACAAGGCCGAACGGGAGACTTGATGAAGCCGGCCCACGGCGCGTCATCGGATAACGAGCTTTTGGAACGTTGCCGCACAGGCGACGCGGAGGCGTTTGGTGCAATTTACGATCGCTACGGCAACATCCTCTACGGCACGGCGCTACGGATGCTACGGCGCCCCGAGCAGGCCGAGGATGTCGTGCAGGTGGCCTTCATGAAGCTGCACACCAAGCCGCCACAGCCGCCGGTAAGCAACCTGGGCGGCTGGTTGCACCGGGTGACGACCAACGCGGCGCTCGACCAGTTGCGAAAACGGCAACGACTCGCCGAACAGGAACTGCCCGAACGTCCCATGTCTGCCCCCAAGAGCGGCACCGGAATCGGCAGGGACATCGAGATTGCCGTTCAGAGCCTCCCCGAGCGCGGGCGCCAGGTCTTCATGCTCCACGATGTCGAGGGCTTCAAGCACGGCGAGATCGCCAAGATGCTCGAAATCAGTGTCGGCACGAGCAAGTCGCAACTGTTCCGCACGCGGCGGTTGCTGCGCGAGCTTCTCGCCCCAGGTACGTCTGGCGACCAGGGAGTCGAGGCATGAACCGGGCCGACGAGATCCGCGAACTGCTGTGCAGCGACGACCCCGCCGATCACCAGCGCGCGCGGCAGCTCGCACGTGGCAACGCCGAGCTGCTCGTCTTGCTCGACGAGCACGATGAGCTAGCCGCCGCCGTCGCCGACTGGAAGACACAGGCCCAGGCACCGGCGGCGTTGCGCGAGCGCGTTCTTGCGCAGCTCCGCGAGAGTGAGACCTCCCGTAACGAGCCCGCGCCGGCGCGGGTGGTCGGAATCGAGCGCAGTCCGCGCTTCACCTCCCGCCTGTGGACATGGCGGGGAGCACTGGCGGCAGCCGCGACGCTCGTTGTGGTGATCATGGCCACGCGCACTGTGGTCTACGAGCCCGTGGTGATCTCGACCAGCGGGCGCCTGATCGTATCCAACGCGCTCGCGGCCGCCCACGAGGCCGAGCAGCGCCACGCGGAAGCGATCGCCGAATTGCAGCGTGCCGCCGACCCGATCCTGAATCGCGCCCATGACCTCCAGACGGGCGCCGCGGAGGCAGCTCTGCTGCTCGCGTACCGCGACCGCATCTCGGCCATCGACGCGGCGATCGCCGAAGTGAACAGCTATCTCGACGAGAACCCGGGCCTGGCCAGCGCCCGTACCGTGCTGCTGGCCGCCTACATCGACAAGACCCGCATCCTCGAGGAAGTCCTCGGGCGTGATGACAGAGGAGAACTAGGATGAAAGTTCGAGCGTTAGCCGGTGCCGTACTGGCGATTTCTCTGAGTGGCGTACTAGGCGCTGCCCAGGTAGCGCCGGTGAGCCCAGTGAGCCCAGTGAGCCCGGTGGCGCCGGTGAGCCCGGTGAGTCCGGTGGCGCCGGTGAGTCCGGTGAGTCCGGTGAGTACGGTGAGTACGGTCAGTCCGGTCAGTCCGGTCAGTCCACTCGGATCGGTCGCTCCGGTTGGTCCGGCATGGCCCAACAACCCAGGACTACTCGAGCAGCGGGCGACCCGCACCAAGCACATCGCGCGCACGTTCCCTGTGAACGGTCGCGAGGTCCGACTCGACGGGCGAGCGATGGAACTGCGCGTCGAGCCCACGGACGGCGATCAGGCGACGATCGAGGTCGATCTCGAGTACTGGTCGCGAAGCGAAGAATGGATGGACCTGGTCGACGAGGAGTTCGACATCGAGGTGAACGAGCGCAGCCGCGTGATCGAGATCAGCGGCGGCCGCATGCCCGACCGCAACGAGAGCTGGTGGCGCCGGGTGTTCGGTGGCAATCGCGAGATCTCGTGGTCGATGGACGTGGTGCTGCGCGTACCAGCGGATACGGCGCTGCGCTTGGAGAATCGCTACGGCAACATCGAGGTCGATGGCATCAGCGGCGATCTCGAGATCGACAATGCGTCCGGTGAAGTCACTGTGAGCAACGCGGGCAATACGACGATCGCCAACAGCTACGGCCCGATCGATGTCGACGAAATTGATGGCGAGCTACACGTTCGCGGCAGCAGCGCCGAACTGCGCGTGAACGGCGTACGTGGCAACGCTGACGTCGAGACCTCCTACGCGGAGCTGATTGTCGACAACATCGAGGGGCAGCTGCGAGCTGTTGCCAGCTCGGGAACGGTCCGGGTGAACAACGTCAGCGGATTCGCCGAAGTGACCAACTCGTACGCCCCGGTGGAGGTGCACGACGTCGCGGAGTTGCGCCTGGGGAGTTCCTCGAGCGAGGTCACGGTGACCGGCGTGCGCGGTCCCGCTAGTGTGACGACCTCGTACGCGTCGATGGTGGTCGAGAACGTGCAGGGCGTGCTGGAAGTAGAGAACCCGAGCGGTTCGGTGACGGTGTCTGACATCGAAGCCGACGTCACGGTGCGTAACAGCTACGCGCCGGTGCGCGTGTCTGGCATCGCTGGCGATCTAGCGGTGGACTCCTCGAGTTCGGCGGTCACGGCACGCGACATCGCCGGCGACGTGGAGATCTCGACGAGCTACGCGGGAACCGACGTGCAGCAGGTCGGTGGCGCCATCCGTATTCGCAACCAGAGCGGCCGCGTGACCGTAGCCGGCCTGTTCGGCGCGGCGCTCACCGCCGAGCACTCGATCGAGACCAGCTACGCCAACATCGACGTGGAATGGCCTGACTCGACACCGCTGGCTTTCGACGCCAAGTGCACCTACGGACGCATCCGGTCCGACTTCGAAGGACGCCTGGAAGAGCAGAGTTCGTCGAGCCGGCGCTTCACCTCCGACGCCAGCGGCGGCGGCCGCATGACGATCGTCGCCACCAACGGCTCGATCACACTCGAGCGCAGCTAGCAGGCCGCGCCCAGTTGACTCTGCAGAACCGATGGTCCAAGGCCCATTCCGGGTCGTGGACTTGACGTGTCCGAGATCTTCTATTAAACATTGTTTAATGGAGATCAAGAGACATGGGTAAGCAGATTCTCGGCGAGTTCGAACAGATCGTTCTTCTGTCGGTGGTGCGCTTGGGCGATGGAGCCTTCGGGCGGGCCATCTACGAGGAACTGGCGCGGCTGTCGATCACACAGGTCACGATCACCGCTGTCTACGTGACCCTGTCGCGACTCGAGAAGAAGGACTTCGTCACCGTACAGCTGGCCACTCCCGCCGGCAGCGGGCGCGAACAGAAGCTCTTCGCGATCGAACCCGGGGGTGTAGCGGCGCTGCAGCGCTCGCGTGAACAACTCGCGCGCTTCTGGGCCGGCGTCGAAGTCGGCGAGGATCGCCCCAGCCAGTGAGCGCATCCCGTCCCCCCACGCGAAGCCGCGCCCTGCTGGCGCGACTACTGCCCGCCGCGATCCGCGTGGACGTGCTGGCGGACATGGACGCCACGCACTCCGACTTGGTCGCCCGCCACGGCGCGGCCGAGGCCGACCGTTGGTATCGCAACCAGGTACGCGCCTCGCTTCGCACCGCGCTCGCCGCGCGGATCGATCAACTTCCCGGCCGCGGCAGCGGCCAGCGCACATCCCCCCGAGGCGAAAACCTGATGACCGAGCTACTACAGGATCTTCGCTACGCCTACCGCTGGGCACGGCGCAACCCGAGCTTCACCACAATCGCTGTACTGACTCTGGCCCTGGGAATCGGGGCGAACACGGCGATGTTCAGCGTCGTCTACGGCGTCCTGCTAAGCCCGCTGCCCTATCCCGATGGCGACCGCATC
>JAJCXT010000093.1 GCA_029263295.1 Acidobacteriota bacterium
TTCAGCGGAAAGCTCAAGACCAAGAACAACAAGCTCGCCGGGAAGTTCGCGTCCGAGGGAGAGTCCAGCAAGGCCACGCTCGTGCCGGCCGACGGCAACGGCAAACCGATGAAGCTGAAGAAGGTGCTGAGACTGGCAGCGGTAGAGCTCGAGCCCGGCCAGTCACAGGCCGTTCGGATCACCGGTAAGAACATCGCTCTCGGCGCCCTTGCCTACACCGATGTGACGGACGTTCGGGTCACGGCCGTCGAGTTGGAGAGCGCCAAAGCGATGTCGATCACGCTGGCCACGAGCGCCGGATCGACCGAAGGCACCGCAGTCGCGATGCGACTGTTCAACGGCGACGGCGAGACAGGCGACAAGACGAACGCGCTCACCGTGGCCGGTGGTGGTGGCGGGGATCCGGTCAGCTACGAACTCCAAATCCAGCCGATCTTCACCAACAATTGCACCGGCTCTGGCTGCCATGGGGCAGCGGGGGGCAAGGCAGGACTCGTGCTCGATGCCGAGGTGGCGTTCGGCAACATCGTCAATGTCCCGAGCAGCCAGCAGCCGGGTCTGCTGCGGATCCGCCCGAGTAATGCCGATGACAGCTACCTGGTGCGCAAGATCTCGGGAGGCCCCGGGATTAGCGGCGACCGCATGCCCAAGGCCCGCGCGCCCCTGCCGCAGGAGCAGATCGACCTGATCAGGCTCTGGATCACCCAGGGTGCAAGCGCTAGCCGGGTAGAACCACGCTAGTAGGTCCTGGGCCGAGGGTACTAGCAGCCTGTGGTTAAAGTCAGATGGACCTCGTTGCGTCGAATTGAGGGCAGATGCAAGGCGGACAGACGCTGGCGATGCCTTTGCATCGTCGAGGATGGCCAACGCCGCAGATGCCCACAATCCGACGCAACCCTCTGGGCGACAGGGGGTTGCGGGCCCATGCTGCGTCACTCCTCGTCGACGATGCGAAAGCATCGCCTCCTCCTCGTTCCTTACCTTCACCTCGCAAGACCCTGTCGCGAGGCCCATCTGACTTTAACCACAGGCTGCTAGCGTGCGCAGGTCTGGTGACGCCCGCCGTCCACGCTGAGTGTCTCCCCCGTAATCCAGTCGCTTTCCGCACTGGCCAGGAAAAGAATCGCAGAGGCGATGTCCTCCGGCTGACCGACGCGTCCGAGCGGGTGAGTGCCTTCGCTATGCTCGAGGAAGGAGGCGTAAGCCTCGTCATCCATGCCGCCACGGCGATGCAGCTGGCTGACGACGACACCTGGATTCACCGCGTTCACGCGGACACCTACCTCCGCCAGTTCCAGCGCCACGCAGCGCGTGAACTGATCCACGGCGGCCTTGCTGACGCAGTACGCCAGAACGCCGGGGAACGCGCGCACGCCCGTTACCGACGATACGTTGACGATCGCTCCGCGAGTCTCTTTCAGGTGCGGCACGGCCGCCCGCGTCAGGCGGAACATGGCGTCGACGTTGATCGCCATCATCGCCGACCAGGAGGCGTCGTCCGTACTCTCGACCGTCCCGCTTCCGATGATCCCTGCGGCGTTCACCAGCACGTCGAGTCGACCGTATCGTTCGACCGCGACGGCAACGAGTTCGTCCGCAAACTGCGAGTCGGTCAGGTCGCCGGCCGCCAGGGCCGCCTGGCCGTTGAGTCCAGCGATCGCGGCGGCGGTTTCGTCCAGCGCGGTGCGCGACCGGCCGCTGAGAAAGACCTTTGCGCCAGCGTCGGCGAGCCGCAGCGCCGTGGCACGTCCGATCCCGCTGGTGGCGCCCGTTACCAGGGCGACCTTGCCCCGCATCGAGTCTGCGTGCTCACTCATCGCTTACCTCCCGGAGTGTCTCGAGGGCTCCGAGCTTGCGCGCCCGCTTGGCTTCGCGGTCGAGTCCGAACTGGAAGCCGATGAGCGCACCGTCCCAGGAGCCATATTGCGGGTTGGGTAGCATGATCCAGCGTCGGCCCCAATAGTCCGCATGGGCCTCGACCAGTGCCTGGCGGGCGTCGCGATCGACACTCACTCCAGACACGAAATCACCGAGATTGTCGCCGAGCTGCAACAGCACGCGATGGCCAGCCGCCACGTGGGCACGGCGGCTACCTTTGTCGCCTCCCCACTCGGGTTGCTCGTCGCGCGTGAGCAGCGTGTCGACCCCGGCGTCGAGCGGGAAGCCCTGGGCGGCCAGGTTACGGCGAGTCGGCCCCTCAACCTCGTGCCGCCTGTTGGTCACATAGAACACGCGGATCCCACGTGCAGCCGCGGCGCGCGTGAACGCCAGCGCACCGGGAATCGGTCGCGCGCGTTCTTCACGCACCCATTCGTGCCACGACTCGGTTGTGAAATCGCGATCGTCGAGCACCTGCCGGGCCTGGTTGGGCGAGTTGTCCAGGACTGTCTCGTCGACGTCGAGAATCACCGCCGGCGGCAACTCGCCAAAGTCAGCGTGCTCCTGCTCCGTGAGCGCGGACCAGGTCGGGTCGGCGAGCGCCGCATCCAACATCATTTCAGCGAACGCATAGGCCTGTCGTGTGGCGGCCTCGTACTCCGCGGAGGTTTGGACCCAAAGGACAGCGTTGAGGTTCTCGGTAGCGTACGCATGAGTGACAGGTGCCTCCTGCCGGGACGCCCCCCGAGCCAACGCGGCACATCCGATCGCAACGGCAACCACCGACAACGCAACAGCCAACTTTTTCATTGGTCGAATTCCCGCGACCGTCTGGTGGCGACGGTCGGATAAACTCCTCTGGCGTACGCGCCGGGCAGGCCACGTCAGGCCTGGGTCGGTGGCACAATAATGGAGCGTGATCGTGACGCGTCGACCTCCCTGGGTGACGCGGTGCGCCAAGGATAAAGGACCCGCATGCGGATCGTGATCTCGGGAGATGGTGACATCGCCCAGCAGCTCGTTCGCGCCCTGCATCGACGCCACGATGTAGTGGTCATCGAGAGCGACGCGGATGAAGCCGAGCGCTTCGACCAGCTGGACCTCCAGCTGATGCACGGCAACGCCACGCACCCCGAAACGTTGCGCGAAGCCGGAGTTGATCGCGCCGACGCCTTCATCGCCTGCGGAGTCTCCGATGAGGCGAACATCATCGCGGCCATGACCGCGAAGCGGATGGGCGCCGCGCACACAACCTGCTTTGTCTCGAGCGAGGCCTACGTTCAGTCCTTCGCCGGGATCAGCGAGAGCGATGGCACGATGGTCATCGATCGCATCGTCTGGCCGCAGTACATGCTGGCCGAGGAAATCGCGCGCATCGTACTGGTGCCCCGCGCTGTTGACGTAGAGATCTTCGCGGGCGGCCGCATCTGGCTGATGGAGTTCAAGCTCGAAGCCGACTCCGGACTCATCGGCCCTCTCCCGCAGCTCGGTCTACCACGAGGCGTCCTCGCAGTGGCTGTGCGCAAGGACGAAGCGTTCTTCGTGCCGTCCGGCAAGACAGAGCTAGCGGCGGGCGACCGCGTGGCGTTCATGGGTGGCCGCGGGGCTCTGCGCGAGCTCGAAGACAAGTTCATAGGACCCCAAGACCAGCCAGCGCCGAAGGAACACGAGGTGGTGATCGTCGGCGGGGGCACCGTGGGGCTCACGCTGGCCAAGCGTCTGGAGCGCGAGCCAGGCCTGAGGGTCAAGATCATCGAGACTCAGAAGCTCCGCGCCGAGGAAATCGCCGCCGAACTACGGAAGACGCTCGTGCTGCGCGGCGACGGCACGGATCTGGAACTGCTCGAGAGCGAACAGGTAGGCCGCTCCGAGGTCCTCGTGTCCGTGACGAGCAACGACGAGAAGAACCTGCTGTGCTCGCTGCTGGCAAGCCAGATGGGCGTACCCAAGATCATCACGCGCGTTAACCGCCGGGAGAACGTCGCACTGTTCGAAAGGGTCGGCATCGACGTACCGCTCAACCCGATGGTCACGGCGATCAACGTGGTTTTGAACTCGCTACAGGAGAGCGGCCACAAGCTCCTCGCCACTGTGGAAGGTGGCAAGGCCGCCGTCATGGAGATCAATGTACCGGCGAACTTTGGCTCCGTGGAAGTCAAGGATCTGCCCCGGGTGGAGGGCTCGATCATCGTTGCGATCACGCGCGGCGACCGTACGCTCGTGCCCCATGGCGACGATAGCGTAGAGCCCAACGACAGACTTCTGGTGTTCGCCACAGAGGCGGCTCGCGACGCCCTCGACAAGCTCTTCTGACATGCGCCTCCGCCTGGTTGCGCACACGGTCGGCCTCCTGGTCAGGGCATTTGGGTTCTCCCTGCTTGTCCCGATGGTCGTGGACTGGGGCTACGGGAACTGGGAGGAGTCGTTCGGCTTCCTCATCGCGGCGATCGCCGCGGTCGCCGTCGGAGAGTACGCCCGACGCGGCTACCCGAGCGGCGTGGAGCTGCTCCGTATGGAAGGCATCGCCGTGGTCGCCTCCGTCTGGCTGGTGGTCTCCTTCTTCGCCGCGATCCCGTACGCCTGGGCAGGATTGAGCATCATCGATTCACTCTTCGAGTCGATGTCCGGGCTGACGACAACCGGCGCCACGATCTTCACGGACTTTTCGCTCTACAGTGAGGGCATCTACCTGTGGCGCAGCATGACCCAGTGGTTCGGCGGCATGGGCGTCATCGCGCTGTTTATCGCCGTGCTGCCCAAGCTGGCCATCGCCGGTCGGCAGATGTTCTTCGCCGAGGCCCCCGGGCCGGAAGAGGACCGTCTTACTCCGCGTATCCGACATACGGCGATCGCGCTCTGGGGCCTGTACGTGGGCCTCACAGTCATCCAGGTCGGCATGTTGTACGTAGTCGGCATGCCCCTGTTCGATGCCGTCTGCAACTCGCTCACCACACTGGCGGCAGGTGGTTTCTCACCGCACCCGCAGAGCATCGGCGGTTATGGGAATGCCTCGGCGGAGTGGATCTTCATCGGGTTCATCTTCCTGGCCGGGGCCAACTACTCGCTCCAGTACCGCGCCCTTCGCGGCCGGCCCCTGGCTCTCTTGCGCGACCAGGAGTTCCGCACCTACGCCACCATTGTGGTGGTGGCAACGCTGTTGCTCACGTATGTCCTGCTGCCGTTCAACCGCGACCCGACGCAGGAATACCTGACGGCCGACACCAGTTTGCGCGTGCTCGTCGACGCGCCACCCATGACGGTGCTGCGGCAGGCCGCGTTCCAGGTCCTGACGATCATCACGACCGCTGGCTTCGCGACCGACGACTTCAACCTGTGGAACGACCAGGCGCGCGTCATTCTGCTCGCCTTGATGTTCATCGGTGGTTCAGCCGGCTCGGCAGCTGGCGGTCCCAAGATCGTTCGCGCGATCCTGATCGGCAAGTACGCCGCGGCCGAACTGCTGCGGGTACTGCACCCGCAAGCGGTCACCGCCGTCCGCTATAACGGCAAGGTCGTGCCCGCCAGGATCCTGCGAGCCATCGTGACGTTCCTGCTGCTGTACCTGGCCGTGTTCGGCGTCAGCGTCGTGCTGCTGGCGTTCTTCGGCGCCGATCTCATCACATCGATAACGGCGTCCATCGCCACTCTCGGCAACATAGGCCCCGGATACTCGATCGTCGGGCCCATGGGCACCTACGCCAGCCTGCCGTTGATGTCCAAGGTCGTGCTGTTCCTCAACATGTGGATCGGCCGTCTCGAGGTCATCACCGTGCTGGTCTTCCTACAGCCGGCGGTGTGGCGCAGCGCGCGGATGAGCGACTAGTCGCTATCGCTCGCTGGCAGGCGGTAGCTTGCTAGACCCTCTTCAGGGCCGACTGCACCAGCCGATCCACCAGACCGCGGAAGTCGATGCCCACCGCGGCCGCTCCCTGCGGCATCAGACTTGTCTCGGTCATGCCCGGGATCGTGTTCAGTTCGAGCATTACCGGTCCCGCGGACGTCACAATGAAGTCGCTGCGAGAGCAACCCTCACATCCCAGCGTCGCGTGGGCAAGTGCCGCCAGGTGCTGGATGCGCGCTGTGGTCTCCGAGTCGACTCTGGCCGGCGTGATTTCCCGACATGCTCCCGCGGTGTACTTGGCGCGAAAATCGAAGAACCCGTCGCCAGTAGGCGCGATCTCGGTCAGAGGTAACGCCTCCACCGGCTCGCGTCCGCCACCGAGCACACCACACGTCACCTCGACTCCGGGCAGGAACTCCTCGATCATGGTCTCGCCCGCCGCCTCAACCGACGTGTCGACCGCAGAGAGCAGGCCCCGTTCGCTCTCGACCACACTTGTCGCAAAGGACGAGCCGGCCGCAACCGGCTTGACGACACACGGGTATCCGACCCCCGTCGCCAGGCGACGCACCTCGTCCCAGGCTGTCTCTGAGTCAACCACAGCATCGCGTGCCATCGGCACGCCGGTAGCCACGAGCAGACGCTTGCTCACCGACTTGTCCATGGCCAGCGCCGACGCCAGCACACCGGAGCCCGTGAAAGGCACGCCCGCGAGCGTGCATATGGCCTGAATCGTGCCGTCTTCGCCGCCCGGGCCGTGCAACGCGATGAAAACAACGTCAGCATCGCTCTTCGCCGAGAGGCGCTCGAGCACCCCTACCTGAGCGACTGACGCCTGCGCCGGTGCGGCCGATACAACCGGCATCGGCACCCCGTCGCTCTCGAGCGAGGGCGCCGCCGGGCGCACTCCGAATGACCAGCTACCATCTCGCCCCAGATAAACCGGGACTCCCTGATAGCGGTCGAGATCGAGCGCATCGAGCACGTTCAGCCCGGTGCAAATCGATACGTCGTGCTCGCTGCTGACACCGCCCATCAGGACAGCGACGCGCGTTCGTTCCCCCACGCCCATGATCGGCGAAGGTTACCATGGGCCCACGCAGCCCCTTCAACCGCTCAACAGCCACTGGAGCCACGATGCAGCCTGCCGAGATCTTCGAACAGATGACCCAGAGGATCGTCGACAAACCCGACCTTGTCGACGAGGTGGGCGCCATCTTCCAGTTCGATATCACGGGTGAGGCAGGTGGCTCCTGGGTCGTAGACCTCAAGACCGCACCAGGCTCGGTCGCCAACGGCACCCATGGCGAAGCCGACTGCGTGATCACCGTGGGCCAGAACGATTTCGTCGGCATCATGTCCGGCGACGTGGACCCGCAGATGGCGTTCATGATGGGACGCATCAAAGTCGCCGGCAATTTCATGCTGGCGACCAAGTTGCGCTCACTCATGTAGCAGCGCCCTGGCGGGCGCGGGCAACCTGCTAGACAGCGGCAGCCTCGTCGTCGGCGTCATCTTCCCCATCGGTCATCAGCGACGCGATCCCGCGCGACTGGAAGACGTTGGGAAACTCGGTCGGAGCATCGTCGCTGGCCGAGTCGTCATCGGCATCAACGGAGCCGAAGTTCGCTTCGAACGCCACGGGGGCAGCGGGCTGGGCTGCCGACTCGGGCGTTACGGCTGCAGCGGTTTTGTTGCCGGCGTGGAAGCTGTCGAGTTCCTCGACGGCGGCGCGCAGGAAGGGCATGACGACCTCCGCCTCACGCTTCGCCTGGACGGCCGCAACGTGGCGCCGTTCCCATACTTCGATTGCTTTCTCGAGTTCGCTTCGGCCTTCGCTCATCGGGGTGTCTCCGTGGCAGAGAGCGCGACGTGGTTGCGACGCTCAGTTCCGGGATATGCGTTCACCCCAATAAACTCGACCGGAGAACATGGTTTCAACCCCTAATGCATATTGGTGCCTAGTTATAGTCTGTATTAGCCGCTAAACGCCTGAAAACCATCTTGAATTCTGCGTTGCGGCTGAAAAGCACAGCCGCGCTGCGTGAAGGAATCGATGCGCCAAGGACGCGCGAGTTTGAGGTGGGTGTCGGCCCCGATATGATCGGCTAGCGACGACAACCTGATTAGCGGGCTCCGAATCGCGATGGCGGCGATAGGGTCCCGGGCCCCTTCAATGTCGTACTGCGAGTGCACCATGGCGAGTGACGATGGCACCATGAGAGGTCTGTGGGTGGCTGCTGGCGGTGCGCGGCTGCGCAACGATATCCCCCGCCCGGTTCCACCGCCCGGATGGGCCCTGGTCGCGGTGACCACCGCGGGCATCTGCGGCACGGACCTGCAGATAATCCATGGCTACGCCGGCTTCGAGGGCGTGCTGGGCCACGAGTTCGTCGGACACGTCGTCGAGGGGTCGCCCTCCTGGCTCGGCCGGCGAGTCGTCGGCGAAATCAACATCGGCTGCGGCCACTGCACCAGGTGCCTTGCCTCGGGCGGCGGGCATTGTGAGAGTCGCCGGGTACTGGGAATACGCGACCTGGGTGGCGCGTTTGCCGAGTTCCTCATGCTCCCGGAGCAGAACCTACATGCAGTCCCCGACTCTGTCACAGACGCGGAAGCCGCGTTCGTGGAACCGCTCGCGGCAGCGCTGCGAATCTCCGAGCAGGTAAGAATCTCGCCCGAGTCGCGGCTGCTGGTTGTCGGCGACGGACGCCTCGGCCAACTGGCGGCGCGGGCGCTGCACGCGGCCGGACACCATGTCGAGGTTGCCGGCCACCATCCCGCCAAACTCCAGCGACTACGGCACCTCGGAATCGCGCTCAGCGAACGCGGTTCCAACGATTACGACCTCGCGATCGAGTGCACCGGCAGCCCCACTGGCTTCGATGCCGCCCTCGCGGCGCTCAGGCCGCGGGGAACCTTGGTGCTGAAGAGCACGAGCGTCGCCCCGCTGCAGATCAACTCCACCGACATCGTGGTGAACGAGATCGAGGTGGTGGGATCGCGCTGCGGCCCCTACGCGCCAGCCCTGCGGGCGCTCGAGGACCGCACCGTGAGAGTTGCCGATTTGGTCGACGCAACCTACTCACTCCGGGATGCCGAGGCGGCGATCGAGCGGGCTACGGAACCAGGTGTAATCAAGGTCCAAATCGCCCGGAAATCCTTACAGAATCCTTAAGATTCCAGGCACGCGAGGGCGCGCCTTCTGGGGTATTGTCCGGGCTGTGAGTCCTACTCTCCGCACAGAACCCGCCGGGCCTCGATGAGCAATCGATTCGAGACTTATCGACGAGCGCTGATCCTCGTCGCGCTCCTCTATGGGTTCTTCGTTGGCCTCGATCTGATGGGGCTCTCGTTCAAGCTGATGGGCACGGGTCTAGCCGAGACCCTCCTCGCCACGACGTCGAATCCGTTCGTCGGGCTGTTCATCGGCCTGTTGGCTACCAGCTTGGTGCAAAGCTCCTCCACCACAACGTCGATCACGGTCGGGTTGGTGGCAGCGGGCGCGCTCACGGTCGAAGGGGCGGTGCCGATCATCATGGGCGCGAACATCGGTACCACGGTGACGAACACGATCGTGTCGCTCGGTCATCTGGGTCGAAGCGATGAGTTCGAACGCGCGTTCGCTGGTGCCACCGTGCACGACTTCTTCAACTGGATGGCCGTGGCGATGATGTTCCCGCTCGAGGTTACGACGGGCTTTCTCAGCCGGTCGGCCAGGGGTCTGGAGGCGGCATTCGAAGGCGTCGGCGGGATCAAGCTCGCCAATCCGCTAAAGGCCGTCGTGCGTCCAGCCGCCGAGGCGCTATCGGATCTCACGGGACCATCCGGCACGCTCACCCTGGTGCTGGGGATCGTGATGATCGTCGTCGCGCTCAAGCTACTCGTGGATGTTCTGCGAGCGGGACTCGGATCCAGTACGGATCAACTGATCCAGCGGACCCTGTTCCGAACCAGCTTCGTCGCGATCGCCGTCGGCGCCCTGGTTACTGCCGCAGTACAGAGCAGCTCGATCACGACCTCGATCCTCGTGCCGCTGGTCGGCGCCGGGGTGATCACGCTCGAGCAGATGTTCCCGTTCACGCTCGGCGCCAACATCGGCACGACGATCACGGCGATCCTGGCAGCGCTCGCGACAGGTCAGCCGGCCGCGATCGCGGTGGCGATGGCGCATTTGCTCTTCAATCTGATCGCCACACTCGTGATCTACGGGATCCCGCAGCTGCGCGCGATACCGCTCTACCTGGCGCGCAGCCTGGGCCGCGTCGCCGCGACACAGAAGGCACTGGCCTTCGCGTACGTTGGACTGCTCTTCTTCGGCCTCCCGCTGCTGCTCCTGGCGGCGAGCGGCGGACTGCCGTCGGATGAGGTTGACGAGAGCGCTCCGGTGCAAGCCGCGGCCGAAATTCCGGCAAGTGCCGCAGATGTTGAGCCTCTCCGGCCGTCCGACGAGACGGGCGACAACATAACGCCCTGAGCCGGTAGCGGCCTGATGGAGGCCCGCTGCGTTGGCTCGACGACGGATTCGCGCCCAGCCGGGCGATTGCCGGTCAGGTGCGTCCGCAGCAGCCCGCACCGCAGATCGGCGGACCATGCTTGTCGGCGCGCAACCGCGCGAAACCCCATTAAAGTGCATCGATGGGCACAATTACGTTTTGCTGCGCATGTCAGACTTGATATAACTCAAAATGTTGTTTGTAAACTTCTAAAGATCTCTCCCGCCTCCCGCTTGTCTGTAGAGGTTCTTGTGATGAGTGACCCGATTCGTAATCTCCGCTCGGAGCGGGGCTTCGGCCTCCTGTTCGCAATCTTCGCTCTCGGCATCGTTGGCGTTCTCGGCTTTGCCATGATGACCAACGGTATGGTCGACATGACCGTGTCGGACAACTACCGCAGCAAGTCGACGGCCTTCTATGCAGCCGACGCTGGTATCGAGCAGACCCTCATCGACCTGAAGGTCGACAATGCCTGGGTCGCGGAGCTGGTGGATACCGCCACCTGGACAGCGATCAACCCGAGCTCCAATACGCTGACGGTTAACGGCCAGACCATCACGCTGCAGCTCGACGGAGATGGTGCCGTGATCCCCGGCTTCTACGCGGTCGGCACATCCACCGTCGTCGGAGAGGGCAGCTATCTGCGCGAGATCTACTTGCCGCCCACACTCGCCGAATTCGACGGGGAGTGCGACCCGGACGGTTCGTCCGGTGGCGGCAAGTCCAGCAGCAAGTCCAGCAGTAAGTCCAGCAGTAAGTCCAGCAGTGACAGTACCTCCAGCGGATCGGGTTCCACCTCCGCGCTGCATGACTTCGCGACCTCGCTGGCCCGCGCTCGTTTCGGGCTGGCCGCTCTGAACCTCCCGCTGGCAGGCTACCCAAGCGGCAAGTCGAGCGGATCGGGCAGCTCGAGTGGCAAGTCGAGCAGTTCGAGTGGATCGGGCAGCTCGAGTGGTAAGTCGAGCAGTTCGAGTGGATCGGGTAGCTCGAGTGGTAAGTCGAGCAGCAAGTCAGGCGACAGCGGCTCCACAGACCCCTGTGATCTCCTCGATCCGTCGTCCAGCGGCGAGTCCGGCAGCGGCTCGGGCAGCGGCTCGGGCAGCAAGTCCGGCGGTTCCAGCAGCAGCTCGCTCCTGCAGGACTTCTTCTCCGGAGTCGCGCGCGCGCGGTTCGGATTGGCTCCCCTCGGTCTTCTGGCGCCCGGCTCCGAAGCCATCGGTTCCAGCTCAGGCAGCAAGTCCGGTGGTTCCAGCTCAGGCAGTAGTTCCGGTGGTTCCAGCTCAGGCAGTAGTTCCGGCGGTTCCAGCTCAGGTAGCGGCAAATCCAGTGGCAGTGGTTCTGGTAGCGGCGCGGGGTCCCCAGAGGACGTGCCGGCCATCTACGACGTACAGGTGAGTGTTCGCTCCACGGGTACTGGAGCGCAGGTCGAACAGGGCCAGCAGGTGCTGCTAGCCGACCTGTTCTTCACCCTCGATGACACCGGCGACGTCATCGAGATCAAGGTGCGCGACTGGCGCCAACAGCGGTAGCGGAGAGCTCGAGTGAATACCGAGGGCGGATTCACGTTGATCGAGGCCTTGGTGGCCCTGTTCATCTTGACGCTGGTGTCGTTGTCGATGGCCCAGTTGATCGGGATGGGGCTCATGGTGGACGCCAACTCCGAGGACCTCACCTCTGCCACCGCCCTGTCTTCCAACAAACTCGAGGAACTCCGCAGCAGTGACTACGACAGCCTCACCGCGGGCGGCGACCTGACGACCGACTCCACGGGCTATTTCGATTCCCCCGACCTCAACGGCGACGGCAACCCCGATTTCACTCGACGGTGGGCGATCGCGGACCAGACCGGCGGCAAATCGATCCAGGTGCGCGTCATCGCCAACATGGACATCCTCGGGCCCGAGCGGGAGGCAACAATGGCAACGGTGGTGGCCGAACGATGAACAACCTCACGCAAACGTCTGGCGACCGGCTCCGACTGGGAGCGGAACACGGCTTCTCTCTGGTCGAAATGCTCGTGTCTACGCTCGTGATGGGCCTGGCCATGGCCGGACTCTACTCGGCCCTCGACTCCACCGAGACGTTCTACGAGAACTACTCGGACAGTTCCGACATGCGGCAGCAGGCCCGTGTCGGCATCGACCTCGTGACGACAGAGTTACGCTCCGCCGGCTACGACATAGGCAACCTCGACGAGCCACTCGCCGAGGCCACCGATACCAGTGTGCAGTTCGTTGCGGACGTTGATGCTGGCGACACCTCCGGCGCCTGTGATGCGAGCTACGAAAACGCCACAAATGGCGGCGCCGAGCGTGTCACCTACGCGCTAGACACTAACAACGGGGACCTCGTTCGCACGATCGACTGCTACAACGGCAGCGCGTGGACCAACAGCGTAGAGACATCCACGATTGCCCAGTTCCTTGACGTCACCGGCGTGGTCTTCCGGTTCTATGACGAGGACGGCGCCCAACTTCCCAGCAGTTCCGGTGGAACCCTGTCCGCGAGCGAGCGCGCCGATGTCGTTTCGGTGGAGATCATCTTCGCCCTGATCGATACGACCGAGACTCAGTTCGTCGGCGAGAGTAATACCAATCTGTTCATGAGCACACGCGTCAGGCTCCACAACGTCACCGAGTGACCTGCGGCACGACTTCGGGGGGGGATTCATGACCAGCACCAAGCAACTGAGCATCGACACCGGCGCGTTGCTGCGCACCTTGCTCATGGTGTGCGTCAGCATCGAGATGCTGTTCTTCGCGCTCGACTACCACCTGAACATGGCTGGCGGCTCCGCGTCCCCGGCAATCCGAAGGCTATTCAACACTGCGCGCGAAGACAGTTTGTCGGGTTGGTTTGCGATCATGCAAACCGCCATGATCGCCGTAACGATCTGGCTCGTGTGGGCCATCGTCCGGCAACGGGGATCCAGATGGCAGACCGGCGGCTGGGCTGCGACCGCTCTCTTCTTCACCTATCTGGCCTTCGACGACGGCGCGCACATACACGAACGCGTCGGGACATGGTTCGATGAAGCTGGTGAGGCTTCGGCGCTGGGCACATGGATGCTCGACATGTTCCCCAGCTATCGCTGGCAGATCGTCTTCATGCCGGCCTTCGCCTTTATGGGCCTGTTCATCTTTGGCTTTCTCCTCCGCGAGCTGCGTGGCTGGCGACCCAAGGTTGTCGTACTCGTCGCGTTCGCTTGCCTCGCCACGGCCGTGCTCATGGACTTCTTCGAAGGACTCACGCCGGAGCACGCGCTGAACCCGTACACGGCGCTGACCAACATGTGGCACCTCGACTATTGGACAGCGCGGAGCTTCGGTGAGAACCCCTACGACACGCTGCTCCACTTCTCCAGGTCTCTCGAAGAGTGTCTCGAGATGTTCGCGATGACCTTGCTCTGGCTGGTCTTTCTCCAGAGGCTCACGCAGGTCGCGGACGGCATCAGATTGCGCGTCGACCCGACGCCGTTGTTTCCCGCCCGGGAAGCCACCGACGACGAACGCGTGCCGGCGCCGCGGGCCGCGCCGAGCGCCATCTGAGGGGAGTCGGTCTCAAGAAGCCTTGGCGAGTTTCGGCAATTCGACCGTCGGCTGATGGATCTGCCACCATTCCTCGGCGTGGGCCGAACTCCACTCATCACCCAGTTGGACGGTCGCAAGCGCCGCCGCCAGTTCCCGCATGCTCGAGTACCGATCGGCGGGTTCCTTCTCCAGGCAGCGCAGCACGATCTCGTCGAGCGCGGAGGGTATCGGCAACTCTGTGCGCGTCGACGGCGCCTCGGGTGTCGTCTTGACGTGGTTCACGATCATCGCCACCGGAGTGGGCTCATCGAACACCAGCTTGCCGGTGAGCAACCAGTAGGCCACGCAGCCAAGGGCGTATATGTCGGTGGCAGGTCCCACACGACCGTCCTGCAGCGCCATCTCGGGGGCCATGTACGCGGGCGTGCCGGTGGTGAGGCCGTCGACCGTAAGTTGAGTGTTCTGGGTCGGTTTCTGGTCCTTCACCAGGCCGAAGTCGAGCACCTTGGTGAAGTCGTACTCGGTCCCCAGACGACAGGCGAAGAGGTTGGCTGGCTTGATGTCCCGGTGCACGAGCCCGTGGCTGTGCGCATCCTCGAGCGAGGCACAGGCCTGACGCAACATATGGACGGCGCGCGCCGTCGGCAGCGGACCGTGCCGCTTGACCAGGGTGCCTAGATCGAGCCCGTCGAGATACTCCATGACGTAGTAGAAGGTCCCTTCGTCGGTCACGCCGAAGTCGTAGATCTCGACCGTGTGCGGAGATCGCAGCGCCGCGGTCGCCTGCGCTTCCCGGACGAAACGTTTGATCACATTCGTGCCGGCAGCCTTGTCACCGTCGGCCAGGAGGTCGGGGCGCACGATCTTGATCGCGGCTGGACGGGCGAGCGTTTTGTGTTCGGCCAGCCAGACCTCACCCATGCCGCCTTCACCGATCTGACTGCGCAGGTCGTATAACGCGTCCGAGCGAGCATCAAAGGCCATCGAGCGGTATCGCGTGATGAGCATCGTGCCCACGATGCACGTGACGACCGCAACCGCGCCGAGCAAGACGAGGCTGGAAACGGCTCCGAAGGTCAGAACCGGCGCCGCCAATTCCGCGACCTCAGGATTGCGCGCCGCCACGGCCCACCAGATCACGGGCGTCGCAAGGGCCATAGGGACGAGAACCAGCGACGCGCGCGGCCAGTCGTTGGGAATGAACAGCGCATACGCAGCCATCAGAACCGTGAAGTCCAGCAGCGTCATGCCCAGCGCGAACAGCACGAGTCCCGGGTCGCCGCTGGCGGCAGCCGTCAGAAGACTGTCATGCGCAACGACGGCTCCCTGCACCGCCATGGCGGCGAACAACGCGGCTTCGATCATCCGCAGCTTGACCGTCGAGGCCTCGCCGTCCCGGAGCAACCAGGCTGCCATCGCCCCGACAACGGCCGTGACGACATAACCCGCCCAGCGCAACGTCGCGGGGTCGATCCACCACTCGCGAACGATGAAGGCGAGGCTGCCGAGGAAGACGAGCGCCGCCAGCGGGCGCAGGAGCATCCGTAGGACGGTGCCAGTCGCCCGCGTCTCCAGACCTGCACCCGGCATCATCCCGGAGTCCGGGCAGAACTTCTGCGACGCCCCGCATCGGGGCGTGCTCACCGCCACGCTTCCGCCGATCGCACCCATGTCCACCTACCTGCTCGGGAACCGCGCCGCGCGAGTTCGCGGCCGGTCCGAAGTGTCGCACGTCCCGACAAATAGCAATTTGCCGACCGTCAAAGCGAAGTTTCTTTAGTATCGCAGCATGACCGAGCCCAAGCAGGCCGCCACGAGGCTGGTTGCCGAACTCCGCCAGCAAGGCATCGATGACGGCGTCGTGCTGGCGGCAATGGCGCGTGTTGCGCGCGAGGACTTCGTGCCCGAGAGCGAGCGGTCCTCCGCCTACGTCAACCAACCGCTGCCGATTGGCGAAGGGCAGACGATCTCGCAGCCCTACATCGTGGCGCTAATGACGCACGCGGCCGGCGTCGCACGCGGCGACCGGGTACTCGAGATCGGCACGGGTTCCGGATACCAGACGGCGATTCTGGCCGAGATAGGATGCGTCGTGTACTCCATCGAGATTCGGCCGGAGTTGGCCCGCTGCGCCGCCGCCTTGCTCGACCGACCGGAATGGCACATACATCTGCGCACCGGCGACGGCCACGCGGGATGGCCGTCGGCCGCCCCGTTCCAGGCCATCCTGATCACCGCAGCGCCGAAATCGCTGCCTCCGGTTCTGGCGGAGCAGCTGCGAGCTGGCGGTAGCATCGTGGCGCCTCTCGGCGAGGCGGACGCTGTCCAACGGCTCGTCGTTCACAAGAAACAGGCCGACGGCTCGCTTAAGCGGACCGATCTCGGTGGCGTGCGCTTCGTGCCGATGGTCTCCGACTAGCCGGCCCTGGTTAGCCTCCCAGCTCGTCGAAGACGATGTCGAGATTTTCGGCCGCGTGGCGCTCGGGCAGTTGCGCAAAGAACGGCGGCACTGCCGCGATCACTTCTTTCCGGTTGCGGCCAGCGTCTATGCCTGCCTGCACCGCTTCGCGCAGCCTTTCAAAGTACTCCCACTGGGCCCGCACACCCTCGACGTCGGTAACCTCACCGTGTCCCGGCACCACGATCGTGTCGGCGTCGCAGGCCTCGATGATCTCCGACAATGACCGCTGCCAGCCCGACGTCGTCGCTCCCGTGTCGACATCGATGAACGGATGCGTGCCGTTGAAGACGAGATCGCCCGTGTGCAGCACGTTCGCCTCCGGTATCCGAACCCAGGCATCGTTGTCGGTGTGCCCCCGGCCGCTATGTCGCAACTGGATCACATCGTCGCCGGCTTCGAGCTCGTCTTCGAACTTGAACGTGACATTGGCGGCGAAACTCTGCACGTCGCGGCGGCCCACGGCTCGCGCGTAAGCCTGGATGTCCGCGCGCACGAGGGCAGCCACACGCTGCGGCGCGTCGGCGAGGAGCCGTTCCATCAAGTCCGGCACACCGCCGACGAAGCGCTCCTTCAGCTCCCTCCCCGCCACCACACGGCGACCCACGCCACGGCTCTGCGAATGCACGGGCAGATCAGCGGAGAACGCCGGAATCCCGCCAGCGTGGTCTGAGTGATGATGGGTGACAATCACGGCCGCCAGGCGCCCGGCCACGGCCTCCGCCTCACGACGCATCGTGCTGCCCAGCGCGTCGATCTTCGTGTCGATGAGCACGGCGCCAAAGGGCGTCGGCCACAGTAGGGCATTGCCACCGCCGCCTATCGCGACATGCCCCGCGCCGCACGGGCGCCATTCGAAGTAACGAGGCGCCTGCCCCAACGCCCAGGTTGGCGTGCCCGCCACGGTGCCCGCCGCCGCTGCGACCAGCAGCCGAGTTGCCTGGCGGCGATCGATTCCTTTACTCACGCGCTGCCTCGATCAAGTCCCGTGCCAACCGCGGGCTCACTCCGGCATCCTCGTGCTTGAAGAAGACGAAGGCCTGGTCCCATGCCTGCGCAGTTATCCAGGTCGCCCATTCAGCGATCTCGGCTGGTTCGTAGTCCTCCCGACGCAGCCGTAGGTAACCCCACGACGCCGTCGCGACACGGGGCACTTCGAGCTTGCCGCCGTCCGCGATCACAAGCGCCGCATCGAACTCCCGCAACGTCTCGTAGGTCTCGTCGGCCAGCCAGCTGTCGTGGCGAAACTCCATCGCAACGCGATGTCCGTCGGGCACGGACGCCAGAAAAGCGCGGAGCGCAGCGACGTCCTGCGGGGCATACGGGGGCAACTGGAATAGATGGGCCCCGAGACGGTCCCCGAGTTGGGTGGTCACGTCGAACATGTACGTGAGTGCGTCTTCGGGCGGCTCGAGCTTCTTGCGATGTGTCAATCGTCGCGACGCCTTCAGAACGAAGCGAAACGTGTCGGCGGTGTTCTCCCGCCAGCGATCGACCAGCTTCGTGGTGGGCATCCGGTAGAAGGTGCTGTTTACCTCAACTGCCGGTAGCTCGCCCGCGTAGTACTCGAGCATGCGGGCATCGGGCAGGCCCTCCGGGTAGAAGACACCCTTCCACGGCTTGTACGAGTAGCCACTGGTTCCGGCGAGAATGATCGTCATGATGTCGATTGAGTCTGGTCGGTTGCCGCCATCGCGCCAAGATAGAGCATCACCGTAGCCCCCATCTGAATCACGTGATACAGGTCGTTGTGGTTGAAGGAGGGGTGCGGAGCAAACCCGCTCGCCTGGACAGCCGCACCCGCCAGTGTCGTGAGCAGGCCGGCGACCAGCCGGTCAGCACCGGGCTGGCGTCGAAGACACAGACGGAGCTGCAGGCCCAGCGCGACTACGACCGCCGGCAGGTAATCGATGATCACCCAGACGAATTCATCGTGCCCGATCATCCAGACGGCGTAGACGATCAACTGCGCGGCAGCCAGGCCCACGGCCACGCGGCGACCGGTCCCTGCCAGGGCGGCATGAGCGGTGGCCGCCAACAACAGAAATGCCGTCAGCCCGATCGACCACACCGTGACCTTCCAGAGAACAGCCTGACCGGCGGCGCTGAGCATCGCGGCGAAACCATGCGATGTACCTCCGACGAAAGCCGCAACCGCCGTCGCCAGAAAACTGCCGCCCCAGAGCTGCACCGTCGTTTCGCCGCTCGCCCGGCCGGCCCGCCACAACCGCAGGCCGAGTACGGCCGCGAGCCCGCCCAGGAGGTAGTCGGTGACCATCGTCGCCGGCTCCAGGATCGTCACTCCAGCTCCCGCAGGCGCAGTTGCATCAGGTCGCCAGGCTGGATCCTCTCGAACACACGTTGGCCCTCAATCACCCGCCCGAACACCGGGTATTCGCCGCGCAAATGCGGCTGTGGGGCCTGGGTAACGAAGAAATGAACTGTGCCAGTGTCGCGGCCAGCCAGCGCCAGGCCGAGCACGCCCCGATCGTAGGCCACCGGCGAATCCTCGTTACGCAACGTGCGCGCCGATGCCCCTGACGAGGATCCCCCGCCCTGGGTCACAAAGCCGGCGATAACCCGGTAGAAGGAGCTGCCGTCGAAGAATCCGTCGCCGATCAACCGGGTGAACTGTGCCACTGTGAGAGGCGCCCAATCGGGCCGCAGTTCGATCACAGCGGTCCCGCGATCGGTCTCGACGATTACCTGAGGGAAGGTCTCGCGCAGCCGGGCCACCTCACGCGCGAGCGCCAGGTAGTCGGTGGCGGTTCGCTCGGTCCAGTGAGGAGCCAGGAGGATGTCGAGCTCGGGCAGGTCGGCGCCATCGTCGCCCCATTGGCGCACGGCCCAATCGCGGATCGAGCGATCGGCATCCGCGAAGACGAGTTCGCGGCGGCGCCTGGCCAGGTCGCCATCGACAATCGCCAGCGTGCGCAGTGCGGCGTGCCGACGCGGCGAGCCGATTGGGGCGTCGTAGTACGCCCGCCATAGCCGGTCTGCGAGATCAGCAAGCACCTCGGGCTCGATGGCCGTGCCTGCCACGACATGCGCCCGCCCCAGCAGACCGAGTACGCCCGCCGCTTCCAACGGCAATTCCAACAGGCGACGATAGACTCGTTCGCCAGCTTCAGTCACGAGGGCCGTGAGCATCACTATGTGGCTGGCCCCTTCGGTCTGCGCGAGCCAGGCATCTACTAACTCCTCCCGCTGAGAGGCCACTAGCAGGCCAGCTATCGCAGCCTCTTCCAGTGGCCGCTTCGCCCAGGACTCCAGCTGCGCCTGCGACAACTCGCTTCCAGCGAGCACCCTGCGTGTCGCCTCCGCGACGAGATCCTCCTCCTGCTCCACCAACCGGCCCAGACTCTCGACTCGCACGGCTTCCTCGGCTTCGCCAAGAGCTTCCAGCAGACGGTCGGCGGCCACCGCTCGCGTCGCCGCGAGCGCGCCGAGCGTCCGCAACGCACATCGCCGCACGTGCAGCGAGCGATCGAAGGAACGCCGCAGTACGGCCTCGAACGCGTCATCGTCCGCGACGCCATCGGCAGACCATGCGGTCTCCAGCCACCCGAGCAGCGCGCACACGAGTCGACGATCGCGGTCCCCGAGCAACGGCACCGCCCGCTCCTCCGCCACCGTTCGTGGCGCCTTCCCGAGGCCGCGCGCTGCCATCAGTTGCACCTCGGCGTCAGGATCCTCGAGCAAGGTCACCAACGTAGGCAGTCCATTCGGGTCGTCGAGCCGACGCAACGCCAGCGCTGCGGCCAGGCGCACCTCCACGGCCGGATGCTGCGCAAAGGACGCAGGTGTCTCGGCATCCGCGCCATCGAGACGCCACCAGGCCGAAAGCAACGGCGCGATCAGCGCGGGCGACAGCCCCGTGGTTCCGAGTCGCTGTCGAATCGGCTCCACGGCCGCGCCATCCACGAGTCCGATTGCCCACGCTGCCTGCACGGCAACCGCTGATTCGTCGTCGAGCATCGGCAGGAGAACCTCCAGTGCCCGGGCCCGCAGCGCGCTCGCGGACGCGATCAGCTCGTAGTCCAATCGGCCGAGCGCGTACGCGGCCAACGCGCGCACCTGCGGGTCAGCGTCCACGGTCATGGCCGCCAGGCGCGCCAGGCTAGTCGGATCGCCGACTCGCGCCAGCCCGAGAGCTGCACGGGCGCGCAACCCCGGGTCATCGTCATCGGCCAGTTGCCCCAGGGCGGCGGTGACCTCTCTGCGATCCTCAGCTTCGAGAATCAGTGCCAAGACCTCGACGTCATCAATCAGCGGCAAGCGCGTGTCGGGAGGAGGCTCGGGCACCTGCGTAGCCAAGGCGGCGAACATCAACAACGCCATCATCGCTGCGCCGCTCCGCAAGCCGCTCTCAGTTCGCCCGCCAAGCCCATGACCTCACATCTCAGATCGTCGATCCGCGCCACAGGAAGAACTCCTATCAGACTGTTGGTCAGTACCACCTCGCGGCCGGACAGCATGTCGGTAACGTCCAGCTCTCTCTCTCGCACGGCCCCCGACTCGAGCAATCGCTTGCGCACCGTACCCGGCAAACAGCCCTCGCTCAACGGCGGCGTCACCGCTACTCCGTCGTGACGGACGACTACATTGGTCCGGACTCCCTCGGCGAGGCGACCTGCGTCGTTCAGCAGCGCCACCTCGTACGAGTCCGGCCGAGCCCTCAGCAACGCTCCGCCTTGCCTGCGCCAGGCGAGCGATTTCACCTGGCGCGACTTGTCCGCGCGGTGGACGCGAGCGTCGTCCGCGAGACTCACCTGCACTCCCCGCGCGTAAATAGTGGGCGCGGGGGGGCTGTACGGAGCGGCAGCCATCATGATCTCGACCGCGCCACCGCAATCGAATGCCGTGATGCGCAGCCGAGCCCATGGGGTTCGGATGGCCGACGCCACCGCTCGCACCGTCTCCAGCAACTGACCCCGGCTCTCGTCCACTTCCAGATCGAGGCTCCCGGCGGCAGCGAGCAGGCGGTCCACATGGGCTCCCGCATCGCCAGCAACACCGTCAGAGACAAGCAGAGTCTCGAAGACGCCTTCTCGCTCGGCAAGCATGTCCGCCTCACGAGCCAACGCGGGACCATCGGCCACGGCAAGGCTGCCGCGCGCATAGATCAGTCGCTCAGCCATCAGCGAGCGCCTGCAGAAACGGCCGCGCTTTCGCCACGGTTTCCTCCAGTTCCTCCGCCGGCGAGGAATCCGCCACGATACCGCAACCGGCATGATAGACAGCGCGACCGGTCGCCACCGTCGCCGTCCTGATGGCGACCGAGAGTTCCATGTCACCACCCGGATCGATCCACCCAATCGAGCCCATCGCAACACCTCGCCGCGTCGGCTCCTCGGCATACGCCACCCGCATCGCCTGAATCTTCGGCGCACCGGTGATCGAACCTGGCGGGAAGGCGGCACGCAGCAACCCGAAGACGGACATCCCGGGAAGCAACTCGCCCGTCACGACCGAGTACGTGTGGTGGACCGTCGCCAGAGTCATGAGGGATCGATGCTCCCGCACTCGCACGGAACCTGGAACGCAAACGCGGCCCAGGTCGTTGCGCGCCAGGTCGACGATCATGGCCAACTCCGCGGCGTCCTTTTCACTGTCGCGTAGCTGCTGCAACATCTGGTCGTCCTCATCGGCGTCCTGACCGCGACGTCGCGTGCCCTTGATCGGTCGGGTCTGCACAGCGCCCGCGCGCACACTCAGGAACAACTCCGGACTCACCGAGAGCACCGCCCAGTCCGCATTGGTCAAGTAGGCCCCGTAGTCCGCAGGGCTACTGCTGCGCAGCTTCTGGTACAACGACCATGGTGATCCGGGCCAGTCGCCCTCGAGCCGACGGCAGATGTTCGCCTCGAACAAGTCGCCCGCCTGAATCCTTGCGACGGTTCGTTCCACCGCGCCTCGATAGCCCGCTTCGTCAGGCCGACTCGACACACGCGGTGCCTCAACGCGAGCGGCACGCTCCGCGCCCGCCCCGACCGGAGTCCGCAGTTGCTCCTGGAGGTCTGTCCGCACAGCGCGGAGATCCGACTCGGCGCACCAGGCAGCGTCGGCACGCAGCGACCACTCGATGGACCCTCCGGCGGCGGATCGGTCCCCCTCCAGCCAGATATCACACACGGCGAACCACATGTCCGGCAGCGTCAGGTCTGACGCCGGCAACTCCGGCATGTCCTCGATCAGCGCGCCCAGATCGTAGCCCAGGAAGCCAAAAAGACGTGGGCCTCCGACCGCGCAAGCTGAGGCGAGATGCCGCAATAGAGCATCCAGCGCGACCAGTGGCTCGGCCTCCAGGCTTCGTACGTCCGTGCCAACCTGGAGAAAAGACCGACCCTCGGCGCCACTGAGAACCGCCAGGGGATGCACCGGAATCTGGTGCTTGCCGGCATCGCCACCATCCAGCCAGACGCCCGCTCGAGGCACACACGCCGAGGCAACAGTCGCCGGTGTGAGCGTGCCGAGATCGGCTCCGAGACATAGTGGCCCGGGCTCCCTCACGGGTTCGGGAAACAGCTCCGCGATCGCCTCACGGGCAGCACGGACCTGCGCGACTGGCGGGGCATCACTCCACACCGGCACCTCCGGAAGTGCCCATGAAGTTGCCCAGGAGACGATCTCCTTGGTCCGTCAGGAACGACTCTGGATGAAAGAGCACGCCCTCTACCGGCGTCGCCGCGAGCCGACATGCCATGATCGTTCCGTCATCCGAGCGCGCCGTCACCTCTAGCGACTCGGGAAGATCGTCAGGCGCCACGATCAGCGAATGGTAGAGCCCCACTGTCAGCGGATCGGGCAGGCCGCGCAGCACACCCTCGCCACGGTGGCGCACCCGGCGCCGCTTCCCGTGCACCGGCGCGCCGGACTCACGGATGTCCGCACCGGCCACCGCCGCGATGACCTGCATGCCCAGGCAGACGCCGAGAACGGGCACCTGTCGCCCGAACTCGCGAACAACGTCAGCGCAAACGCCAGTGTGCTCGGGGCCGAAGGGTCCAGGCGAGATCACGATGCGGTCCGGATTGATCTCCGCCACTTCGCCACAGGTAATTCGGTCGCTCCGACGAACCCTGCACTCGGCCCCCCCGGCGGCCAGTGGTTGCACGAGGTTCCATGTAAAGGAATCGTAGTTATCGAGCACGAGTACGCGCACCGACTGCTACCCGAACCAGCCGGATAGTAGTGCGACGATCACCGCTATGGGCACCACGTACTTGATCGCGAAGATCCAGTACTCGACCCAGACCGGGAGCTTCCCGCCATACTCGAGTTGCTGCCTCGCCACGCGCCGGCCCAGGCCCCACGCAAGAGCGGACATCGCCGCCACGCTGCCTATCGGCTGCATCGTCGAGCCCCACACCAGATCGCTCCAGACGATGTAGTCGAGCGAGACCATCGCCGGGAAGCCCATGACAACGAGCACCCCGGAGACGAGCCATGCGGTCCGCCTGCGCGGCCAGCCACGCAGATCGGCCAGGGTCCCTACCAGAACCTCGATCGCGGCCACGCCCGACAGAAAGGCGATGCTCGTCAGCCCCATGAAGAACAGCGCGCCGAAGAGCTCGCCGCCCGGCATTTGCTGAAACGCCACGGGTAGGACCTCGAAGAGCAACGAAGGGCCGGAGGCCGCCGAGAGCCCGTAGGAAAACGCGACCGGCATGATCACGAGGACTCCCAGAAGACTCGCCCCGACATCACCTACCGCCGTCGTAATCGCGCGCCGGCTCAACGGTGCGCTCTTCGGAAGGTAAGAGCCGTAGATCACCAGGAACGTGCCTCCCAACCCCAGCGAGAAGAACGCCTGCCCCACGGCGGCCATCACGGCGCGCGGCGTCAACGCCACGAAATCGACCGTGAACATGTAGCTGAGAGCCTCGCCCGCACCCGGTAGTGTCAGCGACCACGCGGCGAGGAACAGCGTCAATGCTCCGAACAACGGCAGGAACAAACGGCTGGTCCGCTCGATACCCGCCCGCACGCCGCGTGACACGACAGTGGCAGCCGCGGCCGCCACCAGCGCGGAGCAGAACATCGGCAGCGGCCAACGAGAATGCAGCGCCGCGAAAGTCTCAGACGTGAGTTCGGCAGTCCCCACGAACGAACCGACCGAGACGAAAAAGAACGCCAACAACCAGCCCAGAACGACCAGGTAGTAGGTCATCGCCATGCCGACACCGACGAACAGCAGCAGGCCCACCGCCTTGCCCCCGGGAAGGCCTGAGTGCTCCAGGGCCTGCACCGGGCCGCGGCCCGTCGCGCGCCCGAGCGCGAGTTCCGCGAGCAACGCCGGCACGCCGAACGCGACCACGACGACGAGATAAATAGCCAGGAACGCGCCGCCCCCGAAGATCCCCATCATGTACGGGAATCGCCAGAAATTCCCCAACCCAATGGCGACTCCCAGCAGAGCCAGCACCATCCCCCACCTGCCCGAGAAGGTCTCGCGCTGTGAGCCAGTGTTCAGGTCTTGAGGTTCGGTCATTGTCAGCCCGGGGAGGAGGTGCGAAGCCGCGCGATTATCGCATGGCGAGCCATATCAGGCACGAACTGCCCACGAATGGTGTTTGCTAGGTAGAACTGACTAAATTAGGCATACAAATGTCTTTTAATACGTAATAATTTTGTTTATAGTCGATTAACGTCTTTTAAGAGCCATTTTGCATCCCACGAGGCCTCCGTCTCGGAGTTCGACCGCGTACCGGCATGAGCACAACACCACAGTTCGGGGGCCAACCCCAAGCGCGCGTCGTCCTGACGCGGTGGACCGTCCTAATCGGCGCGGCCTATCTCGTGCTCTACGGCCAGGGCGACCCGCTGCCCTTGTGGCAGCAGTTCGCGGTACTGGGCGCCTTGCTGGCAAGCCTCGCGCTGCAGGCTGCAGCGGTCCGATCAGGACACTGGCACCGATTCCGGTGGCCCATCACGCTGGCCGACATCACCCTTGCCACACTCGCGGTCGCGTTTACGGGACGGGTCACCGACGACTTCTTCCTGTTCTTCTTCCTGACCCTCATGATCGCGGGAATCAGTGGCCAGTTCGGCTTGACGATCCTCGCTACGACGGCCGTCTGCGCCATCTATGTAGGTGTTCTGTACACGCAGCAGGAAGCCTCGCTGTGGCGCCAAACCGACCTCTTGATCCGGCTGCCGTTCCTGTTCGGCGTCGGACTCTTTTTCGGGACGGTCTCGGATGCAGCACGGGCCGAGGACTCCCGCGTGCAGCAGTTGTCCGCCGTTACCCGCAAGATGGTGCACCGCTACCACCAGGTAGCCTCCGAACGCGATCGCACGCAGGCCCTACTGGAAATCGGCCAACTGGCACTGTCAGGTCGTGGCCCGGCCGACGTTCTTCGGGATGTCGTCAAGCAGGTGCAGCGCACCGTCCGCGTTGATCGCTGCTCCATGCTGATCTTCAACGAGAGCGAACGCCACGCCTATCTCGCCGCGTGCACCGACAGCAAAGATGATCTCGTGAGCCTGCTGCTACCGCTGAAGCACTACCCCGAACTCGAGGAGGCGCTCGACTCGGGAGAGATCATCGAACTCCATCCTGAACGCCCGTCGGAACTGTGGGAGCGCGTCAGGAAGCACCTGCCTAAACCGCACCAGTATCGCTCTTGGCTGGTTGTCCCGATCTCGCGGCGCGGCATGATAGCCGGCGCGATCTTCCTGCGCGACTCGCGGCCGGACTTCGAGTTCCACGCCGACGAAAAGTTGTTCTGTGAAGCGGCGGCGATGATGACGGCGTCCTTTCTGCAGGACCGCGACCTGGTCGAGAAGATGCGGCGCCAAAGCCGCCTCGACGGCCTGACTGGCCTCTTGAACTTCATGGCATTCCGCGAAGAGCTCGACGGCGCATTAACCCAGTATCGAGAGGAGGAAAGTCCACAACCTCTGTCGCTGATCATGGTCGATGTCGACAATCTCAAGATCGTGAACGATCGCTACGGTCACCTCGTCGGGAACCAGGTAATCGAACGGGTCGGCCGGCAGCTCGCCAAAGTGCTGCCGATGTCCATCGCCGCCTGTCGTTACGGCGGCGACGAGTTCTTTGCCCTCGTGCCCCTCAACAAAGCCCAAGCTGCCGAACGCGCCGAACGGCTCGTGATTGCCCTCGAGCAGCGGCCACCCTCGATGCCCTGCGAAATCAGCGTCTCGATTGGAGTGTCGGGATTCCCGGAGGACGGCGAACTCGACGATGACCTGTTGGATGCCGCCGATCGGGCCATGTATATCGCCAAGAGCGAGGGCGGCAGTTGCGTCAGTATCGCCGACGAGAGCGAACATCATCGCGGCCGTGTGTACGAGGCCGTCATCGCCGTGAACGCCCGCAGACTGATTCCGGGCGAACATCAGGCGCTGCGTGATGTGCTCGACGAACTACTTCGGATACAGGAGCAGGAACTCGACAGTGCCGCCGCACGGCAGTCGCTCCGCGCGCTCATGGCAGCGGTGGACTCGAAGGACAAGTACACAGGGGAGCACTCCGCCGAGGTCTCTGAGCTGACGGGCCGTCTCGGTGCTGCGGTGGGCCTCGACGAGAAAGCGCTCCTGGCCATCTCCATCGGTGCGCTGGTACACGACATCGGCAAGATCGGCATCCCCGATGAGATCCTGCAGAAGCCTGGCGCGCTGACGACCCGCGAGCGCGTCCAGATTGAACAGCACCCTGAGATCGGGGCGCAGATCCTGGCGCCGCTACCCGCGTTGCACGACGTCGTGCCACTCGTCCTGCATCACCACGAACGATGGGACGGCACGGGTTACCCCCACGGCCTTAGCGGCGAGGACATCCCGCTCGGCGCACAAATCATCTCGCTTTGCGACGTCTGGAACGCACTCACTTCCGACCGCGCCTACCGCAAGGCGTTCAGCGAAGACAAAGCACGCCGGATCATCCTGGAGGGCCGCGGGACGGAGTGGGATCCGCGCCTGGTCGACCTGTTCTTCGCACTAATCGACGGTAGCGACGAACAGGACGCACGCCTCACCGCGTAGTAGGCCCGCGCTCAGTTCGAGCCCAGCACGACGGCGATCTCCGCGCGCAACTGATCTTCGTCGCCGGGCCGAAACCCCAGGTGTCGCCAGACCACTCGACCATCGGCGTCCACCAGGTAGGTCATCGGCGTGGCCTCGATGCCGAACATCCTGGACACCGAGCCCTCGACATCGAATCCCGCCGGGAGCGTGAAGCCAGACGCGTCGTAGAAATCCCGCGCCCGCGCCACGTCGTTCGAGACGTCGACCGCCACTACCCGCAGCCCGCTGGGGGCAAGGTCCTCATAGATCTTCTGCAAGTGAGGAAACTCCTCACGACATGCCGGTCACGTCGGCGACCAGAAATTCACCAGGGTAACCGCGGCTCCCGGCTCCAGGCTGACCTGCTCCTGCAGCAGTCCCGGAAGTTGAAACGCTGGCGGACGCGGCGCAATCGCCACGAACAGGGACCTTCGCCAAGCTTCGAAGTTCGCGCCACCGCCGAAGTGCGTGCCAAACGCCCAGCGGAGCCCCTCGTCAACACGTTCGCCGCGATCCGCAATGCTCACCCGCAGCAGCCACTCAACGCCCAACTCGACGTCGCCAGAGCTGAGGCGAGTGAGTGCCAGTTGCATCGGCAACTCGGTGCTCAGCGGCAGCCCCGTGATATCCGTCCGGGTCAAGACGAGCGCACGCTCGTAAGCATCGGCGGCCTCACCCAGACGCCGCTGACTGGCGAAAGCGTCCGCCTGCATCTGGTGCACCACCGGCAGTCTCCGCGTCTCCGGAAACGCCTCCCAGAACTCCTCGATCCGATCGAGGCGAGCCTGCCCTTCGACCTCCCGAACCCGGTCGAACCAGTCGCGGGCGACTTCACTCGTCAGCGGGCCAGGGTCCGCAATGCCGACCCTGGTGAACGCACGCTCCTCGGACTCGGCAGTTGCCTCACCGCTCGGCTTCAGCGAGTCGACGTTCTGACAACCCGCCAGAGCCAGTCCCACGAGGAATAGCGCAACGCGTTGCACAGAATTCTCCCGTCGCGGAGTTTCAGGAACTGGGGCTAGTGGCCGCCATCGCGATTCGCTAGGTATCCGAATCCGCGCAGTCCGCGCATCGGCCAAACACCTGAACAGTGTAGCGCGCAGCCACGAAGCCCTGCTCTTTGGTGTTGCGCTCGACCAGGCGAGCCAGCTGCGGGTCGAACCACTCGATCACTTGGCCGCACCCGATACAGACCATGTGCTCATGCTGCCGTCTGCCCAGAATGTGTTCAAAGAAGTTGTGGTCGGTCCCGAGACGCACCTTGCGCGCCAACCCGGCGCCAACCAACAGGTCGAGCGTCCGGTATACCGTTGCCCGCGATACGCGCGAACCAGCATGACGTAGCCGCAGTAGCAGCTCCTCGGCTTCGAGATGCGAGTCGCTCTCGAACAGCGCCGTCGCGATGGTGCGACGCTCGCCGGTAAACCTCAGCCCATCGTTTGCGAGGTGCTGGCTAAAGCTACGCAACGCACCGGCAACACTACTGCTGGCGTTGGCCGGACTGACCGCCGCAGACTTCGCCACCGTGCCCCTAGATGCGTTTGTCGCGGAGCAGCTCCGCGTAGATATGGAACGCTACGAGCCCTCGGTATTGGCCCCACTGCTCGGCCCACTGGTGCGCCTCGAATGGCTCCACGGCGCCCGGGCCACCGTAGTTGCGCCCGATCCAATCGCAGATCGTCGGATCGGCCGAGGGGAAACACTCCAGACGTCCGTATCCAACCAGCGTCGTCAACTGCGCGCCGAGCAACCCGACACCATCCTGCGCGGCCAATTGTTCGACGATCGCCTCGGATGGCGCACGCGCGAGTCCGATGAGGTCCAACTGTCCGCTAGCAGCGCGCTGTGCCAGCGCCAGAAGGTGCGTCGCCTGCACCTGCGACAGCCCGCTCTCTACCATGGCCGGCACCGAACTCTTGGTAACGACGCGTGACGTAGGGAACGCGAAGAACGTGTCCCCCGCGTAGGCAACACGATAGCTGATGGCCTGCGCGAGTTGAGAAATTCCCGACCGCAGGAAATGCACGCCAGGCGATGATGTGATCGCCAGCGTGAGCGCTTCGAAGGGGTGCATCCGTTGCGGCGGCTTCAACCCGTAAAAGTCAGACGAGAGTCCGTACAGACTCTGTTCCTGTCGACACATCTTGTAGAACGGGGCCAGGTCATAATTCAGGCCTAGCATCCGAGACAGCAACTGTACGACTCCCGGCTCATCACGCTCCGTGCCGTTCATCAGCGTCACGATGAGTTCCGGACGCTTCTCACTGCCCAGGCTGCTGACGAGTACGAGACGCATACGGCCATTCACGTCGAGGAGCCGTGTCAGACGACTACCGTCAAATACCTCGACGAGACCATCGCGCCCCGGCGACAGTAACGAGGCGGTGGATTCGAAGCCGAAAGGGGGCGGCGGAGCTAGCCTGAACTCGTGCACTGCTGCCTAAACCCTCTCTGTTCCGCGCCTCGACGACGGTTTTGAGCGCGACGGTTTCTCTACGAAGGAAGAACCGCGGGGCGCGGCTCGCTAAGCTATCACCGTCCGAAGCCCGGGCAAAGGGAGAGTACTACGTGCACCCATCCGAAGAAGGCGCGCTCCAAGCCCGCCCGGCTGCCGAAGAAATCGAGCCGATCCTAGTCTGGCACCCACGCGCGGAGGAGTACCGGCGCGCATTGCTCGCCCGTCTACCGGGCGTGCCCATCGAACTGCGCACAGGCGCGCCCCAATCACCCTCGCGGTCCGAGGCGGGCGTCCTGTTGAGCTGGGCCTTGCCCCCTGACGCCTTCCAGCAACTGCCGCGACTGCGCTGGTTGCAGGCTACGGGCGCCGGCGTCGATGAGCTTCTGGCCCGCGACGACCTACCCGAATCCGTCCGCGTGACGCGCTCGCTGGGACGCTTCGGCGCGCAAGCCGCCGAGTACACCGTCGGGTACCTGCTCCACTGGCTGCTACGCCTCGAGGACTACCGCCGCAATCAGGATCGCGGCGTATGGAGACAGCTGGCTCGTCCGCTACTGGCGGATCGCACCGTCGGGATCATCGGTCTCGGCACAGTCGGCTCCGCGATCGCAGAGCGCCTCACGGCGTTCGGAACAAACGTTATGGGGGTCTGCCACAGCGCGCGGCCACTGCCCAACGTGAGCCGTGTCTACGCGATGGAAGACTGGCGCCGCATGCTCCCCGACTGCGAGGCCCTGGTGCTGGCGGTACCCCTGACGGCAGCCACCCGCGGCATGATCGACGAGGCCGCGCTGCGTACGATGCCCGCTGGCTCGGCGCTGGTGAACGTGGCTCGAGGCGCGATCGTCGAAGCGGATGCGCTCCTGGCCACGTTGCGCGACGGTCACCTTGCGTCCGCCGTGCTCGACGTCTTCGATCAAGAACCCCTACCGCCGGACAGCCCGCTCTGGACGGAACCGCGCGCGTGGGTCACACCACACATCGCGGCACCGAGCGAAATCGAGCCTATCGCGGACGAGTTCGCGGCGAACTACCAGCGCTTCATCAACGGCGAACCCCTGCAGCACGAGGTCGACCGGAGCCGCGGCTACTAGCAGCCTGTGGTTACGTCGACGTGATTTCGCGTATCGCCGCGACAGCAGCAAGCAGTTCGTCGTCGAACGTGTAGAAGTGCGGTGCCATTCTGATGCCTGCGCCCGGACGATAATCGATCATCACCCGGCGCTCCAACAACTGTCGGGCTACGGACTCGGCCCCGGGCATATCAACGGTGACGTGGCCACCGCGACTCCCCGGATCGAGCGGCGAATTCACCTGCCAGCCGTTCTCCAGACACGCTTCGATCAACAGTTGGGTCTGACGCACCGACTTGGCGCGCACCGCAACCGGGTCGAGCGTCGCGAGCAGGTCAGCGCCCGGCCGCGCCGCGCTCAGAGCGGGGATGTTTGTCGTCCCACTCGCAAAACGCCATGCATCGTCTCGGTACGACTCGTCGCGAGGATCGAAGTCGAACGGATTGGCACGTGCGAACCATCCGGTCAGGGCCGGTTGCACGCGACCGATCATCGCCGGGCTGGCGTACATGTAGGCAACTCCCGGACCGCCGCAGAGCCACTTGAGCGTGCCCCCCACCGCGAAGTCGACCCCCAGCGCCGCAACATCAAGAGGCACGATCCCCGCTGACTGATAGACATCCAGGACCACCAGGGCACCTACTTCGTGCGCCCGTTCGACAATCGCCTCGATGTCCTGAACGAAACTGCTGCGGAAGATCACGTGGGAGATCGGGACGAGCAACGTGGTTTCGTCGATCGCCTCCACCATGGCCTCGATCGGCACCGTGAAGCCGTCCGGCGACGGAACGAGAGTGACTCGCGCCCCCCGGCGCTCCTGGGCTCGATACAGGTGCACGATGGAAGGAAAGTTCAGTTCGGAGCACACAACGCCGTTGCGCGCGCCGGCAAAGTCAAAGCATGAGGCGACGACCGCCGACGCCAGTGTGACGTTCTGATGCATCGAAACCGTTCCGGCTGGAGCACCGACAATCTGAGCTATCGCCGTCGCCACGCGGTCGGGCAGGGCCGACCAATCGCCTTCCCAGCAGCGGACGCCA
>JAJCXT010000094.1 GCA_029263295.1 Acidobacteriota bacterium
GAGCGAGTAGCGCCAATCTACGGTCATTGTCTCGAGGTTGCGGTTGTTCACGCCGATGATCCCGCTGCCAGCTGCCGATGCAGTGGCGATCGAGTCGAGCCGATGCACCTCTACCATGGCATCGAGTCGACATTCGCGTGCCACTTCGACGAGTTCGATCAACTTGGTTGCCGTGAGAGCCTCGGCTATAAGAAGCACCGCCGAGGCCCCGGCAAGTGCCGCCTGATGGATCTGATACGGCTCGACGATGAAGTCCTTTCGCAGGACGGGTATCTGGACCGCCGCGGCTACCTGTTCGAGCGCCTCCAGGCTCCCGCCGAAATAGGTCTCCTCCGTGAGTACCGAGACGGCCGCGGCCCCGGCAGTCTCATACTGCTTGGCGATCGCCACGGCGTCGTAGGCAGATCGTAGCTGGCCTGCCACGGGGCTGGCGCCCTTGACCTCGGCGATAATCGCGATGCCTGGCCTCTGCAGCGCCGACACCAGTCGACCCGGGGTGCGTTCGTACACGTCGTTGTCGCGAAGCAGTGCCAGCAGACGCGCACTGGGCAAGATCGAGCGATCGGCCGCGGCCTTGGCCCGCGCCACCTCCACCAATTGATCGAGCGTGATCGTCACCGGCCCGCCTCCGCTGCGCTCGCGGCCACCAGGGCGTCGAGGGCCCGTTGAGCCGCGCCACTATCGATCGCATGCGCCGCCGACTCGAGGGCGGCGCCGAAGCTGTCGACCTGGCCGCTCACGTAGATGGCCGCGGCGCCGTTCAGTACCGCGATGTCGCGTCGCGCACCGGGCGTTCCGGCAAGAACAGCCCGCACCAGTTCCGCGTTCCGTCCACCGTCACCGCCACCGATGGCCTCTGGGTCTGCGAATTCGATGCCGTGCTCGGCTGGCGAAATCGTGAAACAGCGCAAGGCGCCGTCGCGCCACTCTGCCACGTGAGTGGGCCCGAGAGTCGAGATCTCGTCGAGACCTCCGGCACCGTGCACCACCATGACGTGGACTGCGCCGAGACGGCCCAGAACCTCCGCCAACGGCTCCACCAACGAGTCGTCATACACCCCCACAACTTGTCGCCTGGCACCCGCCGGGTTGGTGAGGGGCCCGAGCAGGTTGAAGACCGTCCGCAGTCCCAGTTCGCGTCGCGGCCCGATCGCGTACTTCATCGCCGGGTGCTGGGCGGGGGCGAAGAGAAAAGCGATGTTCGCGGCCTCGAGACAGTGCTGCAGAGCAGTCTGCCCGGACACCAGGCGCACGCCCAGCGCTTCGAGCACATCCGCGCTGCCGCACGCGCTGGAGACCGCACGATTTCCGTGCTTGGCCACCGGCACACCAGCGCCGGCCGCGATCAGAGCCGCCGTCGTAGAAACGTTGAATGTGTTGGCGCCATCGCCGCCTGTGCCACACGTATCGACGAGATCGCCCCGATCCAGATCGAGCAGGGTCGCGGCGCTACGCATGGCCCGCGCGAAGCCGGCTATCTCGTCAACGGTCTCGCCCTTCACGCGCAGGCCCACTAGCAGGCCGGCAATCTGAGCAGGAGTCGCCTCTCCCGCCATGATCTGCGTCATCGCCGCCTCGGCATCCTCGCTCGACAGCGACCTGCCCGCCACCACCTCGTTGAGAAGCTTCTTCATGGCGCTGAACTCCGAGCGGCCGCGACGATGCGGACGAAATTCTCCAGCAGTTGCGGCCCCAGCGGCGTGGCAATCGATTCAGGGTGGAACTGCACGCCGTGAATCGGCAACTGGCGATGCCGCACTCCCATCACCAGGTCACCCGACCGCGCGTTCACCACGAGTTCATCCGGAAGCGAATCTTCCCGCACGGCGAGCGAGTGGTATCGCGCTGCCGGAAACGGATTCTCTAGCCCCGTGAAAACGCCTTCGCCATCGTGGGTGATCGGCGCCGTCTTGCCGTGCACGACCTCGTTTGCGCGCACCACTTCGCCACCGAAAGCGTCCGCAATCGCCTGGTGCCCCAGACATACTCCGAGTATCGGGACCTTCTGCCCGTAGCTCCGAACCAGCTCCACACAGCAACCGGCATCGGACGGTGCGCCCGGGCCAGGCGAAAGAACGACTCCGGCCGGACCCATCACGCTGACCTCGCCCATCGTCAATTGGTCATTCCGGCGCACGACCAGTTCCTCGCCGAGCGCGCCCAGCGCCTGCACGAGGTTGAAGGTGAACGAGTCGTAGTTGTCGACCACGAGGATCACGGTCGCCCCTCCCCGGCCAGCCGGGCGGCGGCCTCGGCCCACGCCAGCGCCTGCAGTGGTGCCGCGGCCTTCTCGCTCGTCTCGTCGAACTCCCGATCCGCGTCCGACTCGATCACGATGCCGGCACCGGCCCTCACCTCCGCCGTACCGTTGCGCATCACGATTGTGCGGATCGCGATGCACGAGTTCAGGTTGCCGGCGAAGTCGCTGTACAAGACTGCTCCGGCATACACGCCGCGCGCGTCGGGCTCGAGCTCGTTGATGATCTCCATGGCGCGGATCTTCGGGGCGCCCGAGACCGTTCCCGCCGGGAAGCTCGCAAACAGCGCCTCTAACGCATGCACGCCCTCGCGTAGGGCTCCGCGCACAGAAGAGACAATGTGCATGACGTGCGAGTAGCGCTCGACGGTCATGAAAACAGGCACCTCTACGCCGCCGTAGCGCGCCACGCGGCCGACATCGTTACGCCCCAGATCGACCAGCATCAGATGCTCCGCCCGCTCTTTCTCATCGGCCAGCAGCTCGCGTTCGAGCGCGTCGTCGATGGCCGGATCGGGATCACGGCGCCGCGTACCGGCAATCGGGCGCGTCTCGACCTCTCCGTCTGCGACGCGCACCAACATCTCGGGCGAGGAGCCCACCACCCACGCAGCTCCCGTATCCAGGCAATACATGTAGGGCGACGGGTTGATGGCGCGCAGGGCGCGATAGGTGGTTAGCGCGTCCGCTTCCACCTCGCATTCGAGGCGTCGCGACAGCACGATCTGGAACGCGTCGCCGACGTGGATGTGCTTCTTGGCCACCGCCACCGCTTCCCTGTACTCCTCGCGTGACAGGTTGCTTCTGGTCACGAGGTCGGGGCTATCCGAGACGGCAACCGCATCCAGCGGAATGGGGTTCGCGCCCGGCTGTTCAAGCAACTCCACGAGGCGCTCGATGCGACGGCACGCATCGTCGTAGACGAGCCGCAGGGAGGCTTCGTCGGTGCACGAACTCACATGGGCGTTGGCCACGACCTTGATGCGGTGCTGCAGGTGGTCGAAAGCGAGCAAGGTGTCGAAGTAACCGAGCCAGCACCACGGGAGTTCATCCTTGATCGCAGCGGGAACATCCTCCACCCAGCGCACGGCGTCATAGCCGATATACCCCACCGCGCCACCGGCAAAAGGCGGCATGCCCTCTATCTGAGGCGACCGGTAGCGAGCTTCCACCTCGGCGAGCGATGCGACAGGATCTCCCGAAAGACGTCTCGATTCGCCGCCTGGCGTGTGCAGCGTGACGCCATCCGCGTCGCCCACCAGCTCCAAGAAGGGATCACCACCGAGATACGAGTAGCGCCCTATGTGCTCTCCACCCTCGGCACTCTCGAGCAGAAACGGCCTGCGCACCTGGCCGAACAGGCGGAGGGCAGCGGCCACCGGTGTCAAGAGGTCGCCCAGCTGTTCGGCACACACGGGCACCAGAGCGGCACCGGTCGCGAGATCGCGGAACGACTGGAAGTCGGGAGTTAGCGCACGGGTCATCGGTCCGACTCCGGACGCACGACAAACGTATGGCTTGGATTCAACGGCCTGGCTCCTCGGGTACGCTGCTAACTAGGCGTGGAGGAGAGGCCGAGGGCACCACCAATAATAGGCGCCATCGCGGCACGAGCCCTGTCCACGCGACGCCACGCACAGCTGCGCCACGGCGGGCGCGTCTGCTTGCGAAGCGTGGCAGATCATCGGTCGGACTCCCGTGCGAGGTGGCAGCGATCTTCGCTGCGGTCGTGGTGGGAGCCTAGCAAGAGAGACGGGCACTGGTCAATTGCTGCAATCCGACACGCCGCTGATCAGCGTGAGTCGGCTAACCGCTCATCGAGGCCATGCCCGCGCTGATCAGGGAGGTAAGCAGCCAGATCGCCACCGGAACCGCCCAGGCTGCGCCCGACTTGATCTCGAGCAGCGTACGACAACCGATAGCGCTCACGTATATCCACCAGGCGTTGAATAGACTCACCGCGGCGAGGAGGGTACGCATGAACATCGATATCTCGGCATCGGCAAAGAAGAGCGCGAGGCTGAGGGTCGGCGTTGCCTGGGCGAACTCAGACATGCGACGGAACTCGGGCGGATCCAGTCTCCACATCAGCGTTACGAACGCGAGTCCGAGCAGCGGAGTGATCACTGCGCCGATCGCTGCGACCCCAAAAGCTCGCGAGAATTTGGTGCTCCCTCCCGCCAGGCTGGCTGCAATCCAGAAAAACACGGCGACAACGACGACGAACAGCAGCAGGAACAGGTTCTGGGCCGGGGCGAACAGCGGCGCCCACGTGTCGATCCTCTCGAGCATGGGACGAACCTGCTCGGGATCGAGTTCTTGCCCCTGGCGCTGCATGCTTTCGATTATCGAGATCCGGAGGATCTGGCGCGTGACATCCGTGTTCAGCACCCCGAGAACGACCGCGCTGAGCGTCACCCAGATAACCGACCACACCGCGAGAACCGGCCGTGCCAGGAGGGCGTCGAACGCAGCCTGTGGGGCAAAGATCGCATTGATCGTTGGGCCAAAGATCGCGGCCGCACCTCTCGGACCTACGTCTTCGTACTGCTCGTCGCCAGCTTCTACATCGTTCATGCTCTCTTCCTCTCGGCTTCGAGTTGAAGTTCCGCGGCTTGGCGCATGACTCCCGCCACCGGCGCTTCCCCGAACCACCAATCATGCTGCGCTGCCGCCTGCCCGAGGAACATCTCGAGCCCCGAAACGACTTCGCAGCCGCGTTCGCGCGCCGCACGCAGGAGCCGCGTCACAGTAGGACGATAGATCATGTCGAGTACCAGCTCTTCACCCCTCAGCCCAGCGGTCGGAATCGGTGTCTCATCGGTCGCAGTCATCCCCGCAGGGGTGGCGTTGATCACGATCTCGACGGCCCCAGGCTCGTAGTCCGCCAGCCGCAGCCCGGTACAGCCGATGTCTGCAGCGACCTGGGCCGCCTGCCTCGCGTCGCGCGCAACGAGCGTGACCTGCGCCCCCGCGTCGCGCAGTGCGACGGCCGCCGCGCGGGCCGCCCCGCCGGCACCGAGAACGGCAGCCCGGCTCCCCGCGATATCACGATGCGGTGTCAGCGCAGCCAGCAGCCCCTCTCCGTCAGTGTTGTGTGCATGCCAGGCTCCGTCGTCGAAGCGAAGCGTATTTGCCGCGCCGATTCGCCGCGCCACGTCAGTCGCCGTTGCGGCCACCATCAATGCGTCGCGCTTGAACGGCATGGTCACGCTCAGGCCGCGAACATCGGAGTCCTGCGCGAGGCGCAACACCCGATCGAAGCGCGCGCTCGGCAACGGCACGTACAGCGCTTCACGTTCAGCGGCGGCAAAAGCCGCGTTAAATACCGTCGGCGACAGCGACTGGCGCACGGGATCACCGACCACCGCAAACCGCGCGCAGCATGGGGTCCACCGCGAGACGTCGAGTTGATCGCGCAGCCGCGTCGCACTCCATTGCCCGGCCGCGGTCTCCGCGCCTAGCGGAGCACGCGCGTAGATCCATGCGTCGCCGCGAACACCAGCCAGCAGTCGTCCGGCGGCACTCGCCTTTCCCATCACGAACCCGGTCGTCGCCACCCCCTCCCGCCGCAAGGCCTCAGCTGTCCGCAGCACCGGAACAGCCTGATCAACGCTCTCGATCGCCACCACCAGCTTGGCTGCTCCGGGACGCAGGTTGAGCAGCCGGTCGGCGCACTGCCGCAATTCCTCCGAGGCCGGCGGCTCGAGCCAGTGCTTCGAGACAACCAGCCGGCTGGCGTGGGCAGCGGCTAACTCCTCACACGCCGACGCATCTAACTCCACATCGACATGCGCGACGTCTGCCGCCAGGCAAGCGCGCAAGACCGCCACACGTTCGTCCTCACCGGCCGACCACGCACCTCCCTCGGCGGCCGCGCGACAGGTGGCGATGATCGGGAGATCGAACGCCGCCAGCAACCCGATTATCTCCGCGGGCTGCACCAGGGGCTGGAGAGCGTCGAGCCGGAGCTCCACCATATCGGCGCCCGCGGTCGTCTCAGGGTTCACGCTCCAGGCCGACAGTTGCTCTCGTGAAGATGGAGCGAGACTGACGCAGATTCGCGGTGCGTCAGTCACCGAGCAACCGCGCATGTCGCCACAGCCGTCGGCTCGTGAATGCTCGGCGAGGCACCGCACAGGGCGCAGTCGGCGGCGCGTTGCAGCCGCACGTTGCGAAACCGCATGGATGCCGTGTCCACGAGCAACATTCTGCCAGCCAGTGCGCTGGCACCGTTCGCCAGCCACTGCACCGCCTCACCCGCCATCGCCGACCCTACGAGTCCTGCGAGGGCCCCGAGGACACCCGCATCGTGACACGGGGTCTCGGCCTCCGGCGACTCGGGGAACACGCATCGGTAGCACGGAGTGTGCGGCGATTCGAACAGAGCCACCTGCCCCTCGTAGCGATAGATGCTGCCACTCACGAGAGGTAGAGCCTCGAGGGCACAAGCGTCGTTCACCACGTAGCGAGTGGCAAAGTTATCGCAACCGTCAATCACGAGATCGTGCCCCGCCACCTGCGCACGGGCGTTGCTGCCGACCAATCGCTCGCGTCGAGATTCGATGCGCACAGCGCCGTTGATCGCGCTCAGGCGCTCGGCGGCCACGTCAACTTTGAGGCGACCGAGATCGTCGTCGCCAAACAGGACCTGTCGCTGCAGATTCGTCGTCTCGATGATGTCGTCGTCCACCAGCGTCAACGCCCCGATGCCGGCTGCCACGAGGTACTGGGCAGCGGGACATCCCAGACCGCCCACACCCACCAGCAGGACCGACGCCCGTCGGAGCCGTGCCTGGCCCGCCGGGCCGAAACCCGGCAGCGACAGGTGCGCCTGGTAGCGCTCCATCTCATCGCTGGACAGGCTGGATAGGGATGTACTGCCGGGGCGCTCAGTGCTCATGAGAGTCCACCTCGGGCAGGCGCCAGTGGATCATCTGCCGACTCCCGTAGCCCTCCGGCTCCACCTGCACGGTGACGTGACCGATCGAGAACTCCTCTCGGGCGATGTGCCGGATCGCGTCGAGCACGCTGTCACATTTCGCCAGGCGCTCCTGTTCCACCTCGACGTGGCACGACAGCGCGTTGAGCCCGGAGGTGAGACACCAGATGTGCAGGTCATGTACCCCGATGACTCCCTCGAGCGCCTTGATCTTGTTCTCCACTTCCTCGTGGTCGATTCCCGCGGGCGTCGCCTCGAGCAGCACGTCCACCGATTCCTTCAGAAGCCGCCAGGCACCCGCGACGATGATGAGGCTGATCAGCACCGAAAGCACCGGATCCACCCACATGGCACCGGTTGCCCACATCGCAACACCACCGATCACGACACCCACAGAAGAGAGCAGATCGCCGAGCACATGCAGGTACGCCCCGCGCATGTTCAGGCTGTGGTTGTGGCCGCTCAAAAAGAACAGGCCGAGGACGTTAGCTACGAGCCCGATGGCGGCGATGACCAACATCAGGGGGATGCCCACATCCGGTGGATGCTGGATTCTCTCGTACGCCTCCCAAACGATGAAGACCGCGATCACGACGAGGACAACGCCGTTCAGCAGTGCGGCCAAGATCTCGAGCCGGTACCAGCCGTAGGTCTTGCTGCGGGTCGCTGGCCGTTCGGCTAGCGAGATCGCGGCGTAGGCGAGCACGAGCGCAAGCGCATCGGACAGCATGTGGCCGGCATCCGCCAGCAGCGCGAGGCTGTTGGAGAGCCAGCCGCCCACAGCTTCCGCGACCAGGATCACCGACGTGGTGATCAGGGCCAGCATCAGGCCACGGCGTTCGGCGCCGCGCTGCCTGCCGTCCTGTCGCGAGTGCGAATGCGAATGCGAATGATCGTGCATGCCCAGATTCTACTCGGCGGCCCGGCCCTGCGAGCCACGCGACCCGATCCCCGCCAGCACCTGCAACAAGACGTGCGCGGCCGTGGCGGCGGTGATGTCCGTTGCATCGAGGTCTGGAGCCACCTCGACCATGTCGACTCCCACTACTCTGCATGCCGGCACTATCACCGCGAGAAGGTCGAGCAGTTGGCGACTCGTCACCCCGCCGGCAACTGGATAGCCGGTGCCAGGTGCGGCCGACGGGTCGAGCACATCGATGTCGATCGACAGGTACAGCGGCCGCCCGCCCGCGAGCTCTATCACCCGGCGCCCCACCGCTTCGGCACCAGTGGCGAGCCATTCGGCGCCCGGCACGACCAGCCCGCAACCGGCGATCCCCTCGAGTTCCGGCGTGGCGTAGGAGCGCAGTCCGACCAGCGCAGTGTGCTCCGGGCGAACCGCACCGAGCTGCCACAGTCGGGCTACGGTGCAGGCGTGCGATTCCGGGTCGCCGTCGTAGTCGGGAAAGCAGTCGGCGTGGGCGTCAAGCATCACGAACGCAATCTCGCCATGCTGCTCGGCAACGGCGGACGCGAGAGCAATGGACACGGCGTGATCGCCACCGAGACCAAGGAGCGTCGTTGTGCCGTCGGCTACCGCGTCTGTGGCCGCGGCACGAATCGCGGCGAGCGGGGAGCCATCCGCCGCATCGACATCACCGAGATCTGCGACGCAGATACCTGATAGCGGCCGCCCATATTCGTCGATGCCCTCTTCAGTCGAAGACCATTGGCGGATCGCCGCTGGCCCCTCCGCCGAGCCACTGCGGCCGGTAGCCGCTCCATCGAACGGACATCCCAGTACAGCCACACGCCGCGCCGCGCCGGCCACGCGATCGAGCCCGAACCAACCGCCGATTTGTCTCATTCGAACCGCCTCATGTGTGCAGCCTCACCCTTACGCGCACTATCGTCAAGGAACCGTTTTGACGCTCCGCCTTCTGGCGGCTACGCTGCCCGGTATGAGCAAATCAGACTTTCTCGACTCCGGCTTCGCCACGCGAGCTGTGCACGTTGGTCAGGACCCCGATCCCGAAACCGGCGCTGTGATCCCGCCGCTGCACGCGACATCGACGTTCGTGCAGTTCGAGTTCGGCGAGCCCGGCAAGTACATCTACTCCCGCAGTGGCAATCCGACGCGCGCGGCCCTCGAAGCCAACCTCGCGGCCCTCGAGAGCGCTGAGTTCGGAATCGCGTTCGGCAGCGGTTGCGCGGCAACAGACTCGATCATTCGACTATTGAGGCCCGGCGCCCACATCATCGCCGGTGCCGATCTCTACGGCGGCACTTACCGCCTGTTCGAACAGGTACTGGCCGACTTCGGCTTCGACTTCGAGTACGTCGACACCACCGACCCCGCCAACATCTCGGCGGCCTGGCGCGACGAGACGGCGATGGTCTTTATCGAGACGCCAAGCAACCCACTGATGTCGATCAGCGACATCACCGCGATCGCAGAAATCACACGTGAGCGCGGCGCCCGCCTCGTCGTGGACAACACGTTCATGAGCCCGTTCCTGCAGCGCCCGCTCGAACTCGGGGCAGACCTCGTGTTCCATTCGACGACCAAGTACATCAATGGGCATTCCGACAGCATCGGCGGCATCGTGTTGACCAACAATGCAGTGGACGCTGAGCGCCTCGTCTTCATCGCCAAGAGCGTGGGGGCGACCCTCTCACCCTTCGAGGCGTGGCTGATCCAACGCGGAGTAAAGACCCTCGCGATCCGCATGGAGCGATCCCAGGCGACCGCCGAGCGCGTGGTCGAGTTGCTCGACAATCACGAGAAGGTCAAGCGCGTGTACTACCCCGGACTCGCCTCGCACCCACAGCACGAACTGGCCAAGCGTCAGATGGACGGCTTCGGCGGCATGGTGTCGTTCGAGCTCGCAGACATGAGCGCGGTCAAGCGTTTGCTCGATTCGCTGACCGTGTTCACGCTGGCCGAGAGCCTTGGTGGAGTCGAGAGCTTGATCTCCAATCCAGCGTCGATGACACACGCATCGATTCCGCGCGAAGAGCGCGGGGCACGGGGAGTGAAGGACGGCCTCGTGCGGATCTCGGTTGGCGTCGAGGACGCCGAAGACCTGCTCGCCGATCTGCGTCGAGCGCTCGAGAACGTCTAGTCGAATTGCTCGCCGATCCAGTCCAGATAGGCCGGCAGTCCGTCCGTGATAGGCAACGCCACGATCTCCGGGCAGTCGTAGGGATGCGCTTCGGCGAGCGCCTCGATCAACCCGGGTAGACGCTCGCGGTCAGTCTTGGCCACCAGCAAGACCTCCGTCTCGTCATGGACGCGTCCCTCCCAACGATAGAAGGAGCGCACCGCTGGAATGACATTCACGCAGGCGGCGTGGGCCTTTTCGACCATCGCCCTGGCCAGCATGGCCGCCACCTGATCGTCGGGCGCGGTCGACAGCACTACGAAGCGTTCGGTCGACTGTGTCACGACTCGGATATCCGCCTATATGCGAGACTGCGCATAACTACGCAGCGCTTACTTGTTGTCACCCCTGACCGCTGCTACGATCGCCGACAAGGGATAGGGGAACACGTGATTCAACTCGGCACCGCTGGGTGGCACGGCATCGTCGGCGACGAGTTTACCAATGGGGTTATCTGATGCCGCTGATTGACGAGATTGTGGCCCGCGAAATACTCGACTCGCGCGGCAATCCGACCCTCGAAGT
>JAJCXT010000095.1 GCA_029263295.1 Acidobacteriota bacterium
AGAATCCGAATAGCAATCGCGTGCCGAGCGCGTTTTTTCAGAGTGGAGGTGTGTCGTGGCTAAGCAATTGAGCAGCGAACAGCTGATCGAGCAGATTGAAAACATGTCTGTCCTGGACCTGGCTGGCCTGGTCAAGGATCTCGAGGAGAAGTTTGGCGTCAGTGCGGCGGCAATGGCCGCTCCGGCGGCGGTTGCCGGTGGCGCTGCAGCCGAGGAAGAGGAGCAGGACGCCTTTGACGTGGTGCTGACCACGTTCGGAGACAAGAAGATCAACGTGATCAAGATGGTCCGTGAAGTCACCAGCCTTGGCCTGAAGGAGGCCAAGGAATTGGTGGATAACCTGCCGAAGCCCGTCAAGGAAGGCCTTGCCAAGGAAGAGGCCGAAGAGCTCAAGGCCAAGTTCGAAGGGGCGGGCGCTCAGGTGGAGCTCAAGTAGAGGGCTTGTCGTACATCGCTCAGACGGCGTTTCGCACCGGCGGAACGTCTCGACGCGTCGTGCCCGGATGCGCTGTGCAAGCGCACCGGGCAGTCGTGCGCCTCGCCGAAACTAGCAACTGCCGGGGTCCGGTAGACCCCGAAGGACTGGCGCCACATGTCTAACCCCTCCGTTCGACCGCTCCGAGAGCGGCACTCTTTCGCCAAGATTCCGACGGCGATCCCGCTGCCGAATCTCATCGAGGTGCAGAAGAAGTCGTACGATCGGTTCCTTCAGGCTGAAGGTCTCCCGCATTCGCGGGAGAACGTCGGCCTGCAAGAGGTGTTCAACACCATCTTTCCGATCAGCGACTTCCGCGAGACTGCGCAGTTGCAGTTCGTCAGCTACACCATCGGGGAGAAGGCTGGGCGCGCGATTCCGACCTTTAACGAGGAGGAGTGTCAAACGCGCGGCATGACCTACGCGGTGCCGCTGCGGGTGACCTTCCGTCTCGTGGTCTGGGACAAGGACGCCGACACGGGCACCAAAACCATCCGCGACATCAAGGAGCAGGAGGTCTATCTCGGCGATATTCCGCTGATGACGAAGGGCGGGACCTTCATCATCAACGGCACCGAGCGCGTCATCGTTTCGCAGTTGCACCGGTCGCCAGGCGTCTTCTTCCACACTGGCAAGGCCAAGACCCTGTTCACCGGTCAGGTAATCCCCTACCGCGGGTCCTGGGTGGAGTTCGAGGTGGACGCCCGTGACATGGTCCAGATTCGGATCGACCGGCGCCGCAAGTTCCCAGCGACGATCTTCCTCAAGGCGCTTGGCCTCGAGACCGAGGAGGACATCCTGCGACGCTTCCTGCCGACGGTCACCGTGCAGCCGAACAAGGACGGCAGCTTGCGCCTCGGCGTTGATGCGAGCCTCGTTGGAATGCAGTTCTCCAAGCGGGTCGCTGGCGAGAAGGGGAAATTCAAGGGCAAGCAGATCGTTGGCGCGGGCAAGCGCCTGACGCGAGGGTCGCTCAAGAAGCTGAACGAGAGTTCGCAGGAGTCGATTGCGGTGGAGGTCGCTGACCTCGAGGGTGCGCACACCGTGCACGACATCGCCGATCCTGAAAGCGGCGAAGTCCTGGTGCGCTGTAACGAAGAGGTCACTCCCGCGGTGCTCGACCGGATCGTCGAGACCGGCGCCGAGAGCTTCGACGTGTTCTTCCCGGAGCATCGTCCGGCGGCCAAGATCCTCAGCACGACGCTCCGGAAGGATACGGTGGCCTCCAAGAAAGAGGCGCTGATCGAAATCTACCGGAAGATGCGCCCTGGTGACCCCCCGACACCGGACAGTTCGCGGAACTTGTTCAAGAACATGTTCTCCAACCCGCAGCGCTACGATTTCTCGCGGGTGGGTCGGTTGAAGTTCAACCACAAGCTGGGCGGGGACAAGTCGCTCGACGAGCGTCTGCTCGACGAGGAGGACTTCATCTCCGTGATCCAATTCCTGCTCGGCCTGCCTGAGGATCCCCGTGGCGTCGATGACATCGACAACCTTGGCAACCGGCGCGTACGCTCGGTCGGCGAGTTGCTGGAGAACCAGTTCCGCATCGGTCTCGTTCGTATGGAACGCGGCGTACGCGAGAAGATGAGTGTCTACCAGGAGATCGAGACGGCAATGCCGCACGATCTCATCAACCCGAAGCCGGTCATGGCCGCGGTACGCGAGTTCTTCGGCTCGTCGCAGCTGTCGCAGTTCATGGATCAGACCAACCCGCTCTCCGAGGTCACGCACAAGCGTCGTCTCTCGGCTCTCGGACCAGGTGGTCTATCGCGCGAGCGCGCAGGCTTCGAGGTGCGTGACGTTCATCCGACGCACTACGGTCGGATCTGCCCCATCGAGACGCCTGAGGGTCCGAACATTGGCCTGATCTCGTCGCTGTCGTGCTACGGCCGTGTCAACGAGTTCGGCTTCATCGAGAGCCCGTATCGGCCAGTCGTGAAGTCGCGCATCGCCGATCGCGTCCGCGTGGTCGATGCTGGCGCCACGGACTTCGAGGTGGGCCAAGAGTTGGAGCTCGCGGAGCTCGAGAAGGCGAACCGTAAGGTCGGCAAGAAGGGTGCCGCGGCGTGGGAGTACGCGCCCGTCTTCCTGTCGGCTACGCAGGAGGCTCCGCATACAATCGCGCAGGCGAATGCCCCGGTCGACGCCAAGAGCTACAAGTTCGTCAACGATCGTGTGACGGCGCGTTCGCGCGGTGACTTCCGCCTAGTGCCGGTGGAGGAGGTCGATTTTGTCGACGTCTCTCCGAAGCAGGTCGTGTCGGTTGCAGCTTCGCTGATCCCGTTCCTCGAGAACGACGATGCCAACCGTGCTCTGATGGGCTCGAACATGCAGCGGCAGGCCGTGCCGCTGTACCGTCCGCAGTCTCCGTACGTTGGCACTGGCATGGAGGCCACGACGGCCCAGGTGTCGGGTGCGGTGGTGCTCGCGCAGCGTGACGGCATCGTCGACTACGTGGACTCGGAACGAATCATCGTCCGCACCGCGGATGGCGATTGCGACATCTACGGGCTCATGAAGTTCCGACGCTCGAACCAGAACACCTGCATGAACCAGAAGTCGCTTGTGCACAGTGGCGAGGACGTGCTCAAGGGTCAGGTTCTTGCCGATGGTCCGGCTACCGAAATGGGTGAGCTCGCGCTCGGCCAGAACGTCCTTGTGGCGTTCATGCCCTGGCGTGGGTACAACTTCGAGGATGCCATCGTTCTGTCCGAGAACCTGGTCAAGAACGACGCGTTCACCTCGATTCACATCGACGAACTCGAGATCGAATCGCGCGACACCAAGTTGGGTCCCGAAGAGATCACGCGGGATATTCCCAACGTCTCTGAGGAGGCGCTGCGGAATCTCGACGAGAGCGGTGTGATTCGCATTGGCGCGGAGGTGGGCCCTGGCGACATCCTGGTCGGTAAGGTCGCCCCCAAGGGCGAGACCCAGCTGACTCCTGAGGAGAAGCTCCTGCGAGCGATCTTCGGCGAGAAAGCGGGCGACGTAAAGGACGCGTCGTTGACGGTGCGACCGGGTATCACCGGCACCATCGTCGACGTGAAGGTCTTCACACGCAAGGGCGTCGACAAAGACGTTCGCGCCATGGAGATCGAGGACGCCGACGTCGCACGACTGCAGCGCGATCTCCAGGACGAGATCCGCATTCTCAAGACCGGCCTGCGTGACGTTATCGTCGGCATGGCCGAGGGCAAAGGCCTCGAGGCAGGCATCAAGCATCCGGCAACGGGTGAGATGCTGGTCACGAAAGGCAGTCCGGTCACGGGCGAGCTCGTCGCCTCGATCCCTTACGCGGCGCTCGGCAAGATTCGCCTCGCCAAGTCGTATCAGTCCATCGAGAAGAAGATCCATGACCTGATCTCGGCGCTCGACGAGCGCCTCGCGGCGCTGACGGAGCGCTTCGAGGAGCGGCAGGAGGCCTACCGTCGCGGCGACGAGTTGCCTCCTGGCGTGATCAAGATGGTCAAGGTCTATATCGCCATGAAGCGCAAGATTCAGGCGGGTGACAAGATGGCCGGCCGCCACGGTAACAAGGGCGTCATCGCCACCGTGTTGCCGGAGGAAGACATGCCGTTCCTCGAGGACGGCACGCCAGTCCAGATCGTGCTCAACCCGCTCGGCGTTCCCTCGCGTATGAATGTCGGCCAGGTTCTCGAGACTCATCTCGGGTGGGCCGCTAAGTCGCTCGGGGTGCACTTTGCCACCCCGGTCTTCGATGGTGCCACTGAGGCCGAGATTCGCGACAAACTCGTCGAAGCGGGCCTGCCGGAAAGCGGCAAGGCGCGCTTGCGTGACGGCCTCACGGGCGAGGCCTTCGATCGCGACGTGACGGTTGGGTACATCTACATGCTCAAGCTGTCGCACATGGTCGACGATAAGATCCATGCCCGGTCGATTGGCCCCTACTCGCTCATTACCCAGCAGCCGTTGGGTGGTAAGGCGCAGTTCGGTGGTCAGCGATTTGGTGAGATGGAGGTTTGGGCACTGGAGGCCTACGGGGCCGCCCATACCTTGCAGGAGTTGCTGACAGTCAAGTCCGATGACGTGTACGGCCGCGCCAAGATCTTCGAATCCATCGTCAGAGGCGAGGGCGACCTCGATCCCGGATTGCCGGAGTCCTTCAACGTCTTGGTGAAGGAACTCCAGGGTCTGGGGCTCGACGTCGAGCTGTTCCGCAGCCGGC
>JAJCXT010000096.1 GCA_029263295.1 Acidobacteriota bacterium
CGCGCTCGACGGCGAGACCAAGAACATCCGTAGTCCAATCTCGGCGTGGACCGCCGACTGGCGTCACCTGGTGCACAACCACGAGGTGCGCTGGCCGTTCGTCTTCGTCTCCGGCTACGTCGACGGCCTGCAGGTGTTCACGATGATGGACCCGGAGAACCCCCGAACGGTGGCGTACTACGACACCTTCCTCGGGCCGAACCCCGGCGACCCCGGCGGCAACCTGTTTGATGGTGCCTGGGGAGTGGACGTGCGCAACGCGGACGGCCTCATCGTGATCAGCGACATGACGACTGGCTTCTGGGCCTTCCGTATGGAGGGTTTCCAGGGCTGGAGCGGCGAGGAGTGGGGCCAACCCGACATCTCGAGCGCCCAACCAACCGACGGACAGTAGCTCCGCGCCGCGGCTCAGTTCAGGTCGAGCACCGGCCAGAGGCTGGCAAAGTCGTCTGTCCACAGCACGGCTCTCCCAGAGAGGTCGAGCAGGCTGCCTACTGACTCCACATCGGGGTGGCTCAGGAACTCGTTGTCACGACGGCCAAGAACGAGCCATGTACTGCGATCGAAGCCGCGTGACCGTGATTTCTCGGTGCGGAAGCGCATCACCTGCGCGCCAGTGTGTAGCGCCAGGGCACGCACTACCGGCTCGAGCTCCACGAAGCGGTTCGAGATGTGGAAGACCAGCAGACCGTCGAGGTCGAGAAGCTTCCAGTAGAGATCGACGGCTTCGGCCGTCAACAGGTGAATGGGAATCGCGTCGCTGCTAAAAGCGTCAATCGCCAGCACGTCGTAGCGGCTCGGGCCCTGCTCGCGAAGCTCCTGAGCCATTCGCAGGCGGGCGTCACCGAGCACGACGTCCACCGCGGCTGGGCTGTCCTCCAGATAGGTGAACTCTGATCGCGCAATGCGCTCGACATCGGGGTCGATCTCCCAGAAGCGAACCGATTCTCCGACGCGGCCGTAGGCGGCCAGCGTGCCGACACCGAGCCCTACAACACCAACCCGCAGACCGCCCTCTTCGCGTCGCGGGTGGCGAGCGATCGCCATGCCGATACCACTCTCGGGCGCGTAGTAGCTCGTGATCTGCCGGCGCTTGGCCAGATTGACGTACTGAAAACCGTGGCGTGTCTGACCATGGAAGAGCCGCAGGGAGTCCCCGATTTCGGGGTCTTCCTGATAGTCCACACGAAGGACGCCGTAGAAGTTGCGCGAGGACACGAGCGCGTCCCCCTGGAACTCGCGCACGTTGGCAAGGAGCGCCGTGCCAAGCACGAGCTGGCCACAGATAGCGGCGCCGACCATCGCCCTCCGGGGCAACGGAGCCAGGCGACGCAGGCCGCCCAGCCATTCGTCGACGATCAACGCGCAGGCGAGGCCCAACGCGATGTGGAGTTCCCAATAGCCGCTGAACGCAAGCGGGGCCACGACCCCGACGAACAGGCCCCCGAGCGCCCCGCCCGCCGCGACCGCCAGATAAAAGAGGGTCAAGCGCTGCGGCGCCGGCCTTTGCCTGACGAGCTCGCCGTGACAGCAGGTGCAGACCACGAACAGGAGTGAACCCCAGATCAGGACGCCCAGCCGGAGGTCTATCGACAGTCCCTGATTCATCGCCCAGACGGCCGCGGGCACCGCTATCGCCAGCAGCGGACCGAAGACACGCCGGTCGTACCATCGGTCGCTGTCGAAGGTAACGATGAAACTCAACAAGTAGAGCGCGAGCGGCAGGACCCACAGGAAAGGCACCACCGCGACTTCCTGAGACAGGTGGTTGGTAACCGCCATCAGCAGTGCCGAAGCGCTGGCCGCCAGCAGCAACCAGGTGATCACTCTCTTCGTGCCCAGAGGCTCGATTGGCGATGGCGCGACGGACTCCTCGGTCGCAGCGGTATCGACGACGGGACTCTTTCCGAAGGCAACCGCCGTCAACAAGCCGACGAGCACCAGGTAGAGACTCGACCAACCGACGACCTGCGCGTCGCGCGTGAATCCCGGCTCGACCAGCACCGGATAGGTCAGCAGGCCCAGTAGCGACCCCACGTTGGACAGGGCATAGAGTCGATAGGGAGATCTTCCGGGGTAACGGTCGGCAAACCAGCTTTGCAGCAGTGGACCCGTCGAGGCGAGGGCGAGGTAAGGGAGCCCGACGGTGAGCGCTAGCAAGAGCACGATGCTGCTTACCGGATCGCCTGAAGCCGCCGACAGATCTGGCGGCGGCGGCAGGATTGGAATACTCACGAGCGTTAGCGCCACGAGCGCGATATGCACCCGTCGGTGCCATTGCGGCAGCCAGCGCCTCGCGAAGTGCGCCCAGGCGTAGCCACCCAGCAACGCCACCTGGAAAAACAACAGGCAACTCGTCCACACCGCCGCGCCGCCGCCGTATCTCGGCAGCAGAAACTTCGCGAGGATCGGCTGCACCTGGAACAGCAGAAAGGCACTAATGAAGACGGCAATGCCGTAGAGGGCCATCGGACACTCGGGAGGTTGCGACAGGGAGTCAGAAATACGCACTTTTAGCTTAACCAAGTGATCATGAGTGCCCAAAACACATTCTCGCGGGGCCAAGACGCGTAACAGCAGTCCGGCGAGCGAGCGCGCGCCGTCGCGACCACGACTTCATTGCGATAACGTCGCTGGTGCCGCACCCCAAGAAAGTGGAGACCGCCGTGCGCCTGGATCCCGTTGCCGCCATAGCGTTGTCACTCATCGCCTGCCAGGCTGGCACCGCTGCGCCGGCAGCGGAGGCCAGCCCCGCCGACATCCTCGAGTCGTGCGAGGTGCGGGGAGTTAGCGGCACGGCGTTGTGCGGGACCTACGAGGTCTGGGAGGACCGCGATGCTCAGGCGGGGCGGCGGATCGGCCTCAACATCCTGGTGCTGCCCGCGCGGGATCCGCGACCAGAGTTAGGCGCCTACGTCTCCTTATCCGGCGGCCCTGGTGCTGCCGCCACAGACTCCGCCCGACGCTTCGCGAATTCCTGGCAGCGTGAGCACCAGGACATCCTGCTGGTCGACCAGCGCGGCACCGGCCGGTCGAATCCCCTGGGCTGCGACCTGTCGCGACTCGGCGACACCGCACAGGCATACCTCGAAGCTCCGTTCGGCCGGCTGGCAGAATTCGAAGCGTGTCGTGATGCGCTGTCCGAGTCAGCCGACCTGACGCTATACACCACACCGATCGCGATGGACGACCTCAACGAGGTGCGCGCGGCGCTTGGCTACGAGACCTTGACCGTGACCGGCGGTTCGTATGGTTCCCGGGCTGCCCTGGTCTACCTGCGTCGCCACCCCGGGACAGTTCGCGCCGCAGTGATCAACGGCATCGCGCCGATCGCCTTCACCAACCCGCTGTACCACTCGAGCGAGGCGCAGAAGGCCCTCGACGTGACGTTCGCGGAATGTGCCGCCAACGCAGACTGTGCCGGCACGTTCCCCGACCTGGGGGCGAAGTTCGACGAACTCATGGCTCGCCTCGAAGCCGCACCCGCGAAGGTGACCATCACGGACCCTGACACACGCCAACCGGTCGAGATCTCTCTGAGCCGCGGCGGCTTCGCCGAGGCGCTGCGCGTATTCACCTATGCCATGCCCCGCGCGCGCGCCGTGCCACTGCTCATTTACCGCGCGTGGCAAGGGGACTATGCCCCCTTTGTGCAGGCGGGGATCAACAGCACGCGAGGCCTCGACCAGCTCCTGCAGATCGGCATGCTCCTGTCGGTGACGTGCGCCGAGGATGTCGCGCGGATTGACCCGGCTACCATCGACGAGATCACCGGCGACACGTACCTCGGCGACGAACGCGTGCGCACCCAGATGGCCGTCTGCGCGATCTGGCCGAAGGGTCGTATTGGGGCCGACTACGGTCAGCCAGTCCGAGCCGACGTACCGGTGCTCGTGCTTTCGGGGACCCACGATCCAGTCACAGGATCCGACTGGGGCGCTGAGGCCGCCCGCCATCTTCCGAACAGTCTGCACCTGATCGTCGCGGGCGCCCACGGCGTAGGCGGCCGCTGCGTCGACGCGATCACCCGTTCGTTCGTCGCGTCCGGCACTCTCGATGGCCTCGACACGTCTTGCGTCGCAGACGTGACGTTGCCGCCCTTCGCCCTCGAGTAACGGGCGCACCGACGGCCACGCACTCTGGCGGCGAGTGGTGGGAGTCTGCTAGTGCCTCTGCGGGCCCGTCTCGGCAGGTAGGTCGGCGCGACGCCCCCACTCCGCCCAGGAACCGTCGTAGAACTTCACGTCATAGCCGAGGTGCCTGGCCACGACGTAGTTGTAGCTCGCCCGCATGCCGATCTGACAGTAGCTGACGATCGTCTTGCCGGGCTCAGCGCCGGCGGTGGCGAGCATTTCGCGGACCTCGTCCTCAGGCAGCAGGCGGTGCACCTCTTCGGACTCGAGAAAGTCACCGTAGAAGATGTTCCCCGCACCGGGAATGTGTCCATCGCGCAACGCCGGCATGGTTGCCCCGGCGAACTGGCCCGGAGGCCTGGCGTCGAGAATGGCTATTCGCGCATCGTCGAGCCGGGCGGCGACCCACTCGGCATCGACCATTAGATCGGCGTTCAGGCGCGGCACGAAGCGCGCCGCTTCGGGTTCCGCGGGAACGTCGACCACGGCTCGATCCTCCGCGACCCACGCGCCGATACCGCCGTCCATTAGCGACACCTTCTCGTGACCCAGCACCTCGAGCGTCACGAACGCGCGTGCAGCGAGATGGGCGGGCGCAGGGCCATAGAGCACAACGTGGGTCTCGCTCCCAACTCCGATGGCGCCCAGCGCGAGCGCGAGCGCGTCGACCGGTGGCAGCTCAATGGGCAAGCCGCTGGAGTCCTCGATCAAGTGGTAGTCGAGCAACACCGCGCCTGGAATGAACCTGCGCGGGCCTCGTTGCATCTGAGACATCTCGACATGGACGAGCAACAGGTCAGGATCCTCCGCGTGCCCGGCCACCCATTCCGTCGACACCAGCACAGGAACTTCGAGCGTCTGTGTTTCCGCCGGGTGCGCCGAGAGGCAGATCCCGGCGACCACAGTAAGGATCGGCACCTTCGATATGGCCTCTGCGGACCAGGAAAACGTCATCATGCTCCTCTCCCTCTCGAGTGCGGCACCCGTCCAAGCGGATACTGCGGTTGTTCCTCTAGATATTCGACAAGACGAGTTTGCCCCGCCTCCTGTAGAACGTCAAGGGGAATCCATCGCGCACCCGACCTGGTCAGTGCCGCGGGCGATTCGCGCCGACAGCCAGCTACTCGTCGTCTGACCACGAGGGATTTGGCGTCGGCATCGCGGCGCCGACCGCAGCGCGCCACCCCGCCAGTAGCTCTCGCAACTCCGCGACCTTGTCCGGCATGGCCGCGGCGAGATCTTCAGCCTCGCCGAGATCCACATCGAGGTCGTACAGTTCGACTGCGCCGGTCTCGAACCACTCCACCAACTTGAAGCGACCCAGACGAACCGCGCCCGACGGGCGATTGCCCGAGCCGTGGTAGTGGGGGAAGTGCCAGAACAAAGGGCGTTCCGGCATCGTCTCGCCGGCCAATGTCGCCGCCAACGACATGCCATCGAGAACCGGGGGCGACAGGCTGTCGATACTCGCTAGTTCGAGCAACGTTGGCAACAGATCAGCCGTCGTGGCCGGAACCTCATTGCGAGTCCCGGCCGGCAGTCCGTCCGGCCAGCGCACGATCATCGGAATCCGAATGCCGCCTTCGTACAGCCACCCCTTGCCGGCACGCAGTGGTTCGTTCGAGGTCGGTGCCCGTTCGGGTCGGCCGGCCAGAGTGCTCAAGCCGCCGTTGTCGGAGACGAAGACCACGATGGTCGAGTCCGCGATCCCTGCCTGATCAAGCGCCGTCATTACTCTGGCCAGGCTGTCGTCAGTGCTCTCCAGCATGCCGGCATAGGTAGGATGGTCCTGCCGCAACTTGGTGCCACCGTAGCCGTGTTGGTCCTCGAACTCGGGACCGTCGGACGGCTCCACCCGGGCTGCATACTTGGCCTCGAACTCCGGCTTCGACTCCAGTGGCGTGTGCACCGCGTAGTGAGACAGCACGAGGAGGAAGGGCCCCTCACGCGCGCCGATGAACTCCACGGCGGCGTCTGTCAGCCGATCGGTGAGATACGCCGGCTCGACGTCCGTCTCGAGATCCGGCACGTCGGTGAACGGCATCCGCGAGTTGGCATAAGGCGGGAAATAGGAACCTGGCTGGCCGCCGTCGTTCACGGCGAACTGATACTCGAATCCCTGTCCGTCGGGCCGAAACTCGCCCGTGCCAAGGTGCCACTTGCCAACATACCCGGTGGCGTAGCCGGCATCGTGAAAGGCCTCGCCGAGTGTCCTCTCATCGAGCGCCAACTGACGCACATAGTCGGCCTGCAGCAGCTGTCCCGTCTGTTCGCCGCCGATCCAGTTGGTCAGATGCAGCCGCGCCGCGTGCCTGCCGGTCATCAGGCTTGCCCGCGTCGGCGAACACACCGAACTGTCGGCGTAGAACTGTGTGAAGCGGACTCCCTCGGCGGCCAGCTGATCGATCGCCGGCGTCTGGTGAAACGTGCTGCCGTAGACACCCGTATCGACCCAACCGAGGTCGTCCACGAGAAAGACCACGACATTCGGCGGCCGTTCGACCGGCGCCCGACCGGGCCACGCGCAACCGGAGAGCGCCACCGAGATCGCTACTGTCACGACAGCACACCGCCAGGCCCGCGCCCGATCGCCGAGCGCGACAGAGACAATGAACACGTTGTTACGCCCGCACGCCTTCGATGATGCTGGCAACACTTTCCGTTGCGTGGATGGCGACGAGGCGCAGACCCGCGGATTCGAACAGCACCATGTACTCCGCCTCGGTCCGCTCGCAGCCGCCTTCGGTCATCGCCAGCATGTTGACGTCCATGAACTTCGCCGCGTGCGGCTCGGTTGTGTCAGGCATGACGATCTCCGCCACCAGGACCCGCCCGTCCGGCGCCATGCCGTCAGCGATGTTGCGCAGGATGGCCACGCACTGGTCATCGCTCCAGTCGTGGATGATGTGCTTGAGCACGTAGGCGTCACCGCCTGCTGGCACGGCCTCAAAGAAGTCCCCGCCGACGAGTTCGACACGATCCCCCAGGTCCTCCTGCGCGGCGCCCTCGATCACGCCCGGCAGATCGAAGAGCACTCCCGTTGCCTGCGGGGCGGCTTGGAGCAGTTGCCTCAGCAGCATGCCGTGGCCGCCGCCAATATCGACGATCTTGCCGAAAGGCGTGAAGTCGAACGCCTTCGCCACGGCTGCGGCGGTCCCCGCCGAGAACGACGTCATCGCGGCGTTGAACAGCTCCCACTCCTCGCTGTTCTCCTCCTGCTGGAACCAGGAGAAAAGGTCGGTACCGTAAGCGTGCCGCGACCCCGATTCGCCCGAACGCACCGCCGCATCGAACTCACCCCAGGCGAGCCAGTGCGATGGCGAGGTGATCATCACCGCCATGTCGCGCAACGACTGCGGGTGATCTGTGCGAAGCAGGTCAGCGGCCGCGTTGAGCCCGTAGGTTCCCGGGGCGGTTTCCTCGAAGATGCCGAGCGAGACGAGCAGGCGAAGCAGGCGGTGCAACGAGCGTTGATCGGCGCCCACGGTCGATGCCAGATCGACGTAGTAGCAGGGCCCGTTCTGCAGCGCGTCGGCCACGTTGAGCATTGCCGCCACAGTCAGCGCGCGCGACGCCATGAAGCCGAAGACAGCCTGCATGACCGTCTCTTGGGGTTGCGGTGCTCCAGCTTCATCTGACATCTCTCACCTGTTCCTTTGTTCCTTCGTGTGGGGTCCGAACGCGGCGAAGTCTATCGCCCGTGCGCCACCCGCAGAACCTTACCGCCGCGGATGCTGCCGGCTCGCAGGTCGCGCAGCGCGCGATTGGCTTCCTCCAACGGGTACTCCTCCACTTCGGCCGTGATCTTCGCCTCAGCCGCGAGCGTCAGGAACGACTCCACATCCGCCCGCGTGATGTTGGCGACGCTCTTGATCTCCTTCTCGAGCCAGAGATGCTCGGCGTAGTCGAGGCGCGCCAACTCGTCCTGATCAACAGCTTCCTTGCGGATCGCGTTGATGACCAGGCGCCCACCGGGAGCCAGGTTCGCCAGAGCAGAAACGACAGGCTTCCACACCGGCGTGGTGTCGATGATCGCGTGTAGTTTGTGGGGGGCCGCAGCGCCGGTTGGCCCCGCCCATGAAGCGCCGAGTTCGATGGCAAACTCGCGCGCGGTCGCGCTGCGCGCGAAGACAGCGACCGCGGTGCTCGGATACAGGTGACGCGCCATCTTCAGCACGAGGTGACCCGAGGCGCCAAAGCCCGTGAGGCCAAGCCGCTGTCCATCCTCGATTCCGGCGAGCAGGAGCGCCCGATAGCCGACCGCCCCGGCACAGAGCAAGGGCGCCGCCGCAGCGTCATCGAGGCTGTCTGGTATCGCGTACGCAAACTTCTCCGACACGGTCATGAGTTCGGCGTAGCCACCATCGGCGTCGCGACCGGTGCCCCGGAACGCGGCACAGAGGTTCTCCAAGCCACTTCGGCAATGCTCGCACTCGCCGCAAGCGGAGTAGATCCAGGCGGTCCCGACACGATCGCCCAGTTCGAAGCGAGTCGCACCGTCGCCGCGCGCGGCCACGCGGCCCACCACCTGGTGACCGAGAATCACGGGGAATCGCGGCGGCGGTGTGCGCCCTTCGATCTCATCGAGTTCGGTGTGACAAACGCCGCAGACGGCGACTCGCAGCAGGACCTCGCCGGGCCCGGCAACGGGATCCTCGACGTTCTCCGCCGCGAGCGGCTCGGCGTTCTCGCTCAGCGACGTTGTCTGGTGCAGTCGCATTGCTCTCATTGCACGACCGACGCTACCACGCGCCACCACGCTTCCCGCGAACGTGTTTCAATTCCAGCAGGCACCCATCGACACCGCGCTGCCGAGCCATCACGCGCTGACGGAGGAGACGATGATCAAGCATGAACTGCACGGGCAGGAAGGTCTGCTGACGGTCACGGTAACCGGGCCGCTCGAGGCCGAGGACTTCGCCGAGCTTGCCGCCCAGGTCGATCCCTATCTCGAGAAGCACGGGACGCTGAGGGGCCTCATGATCATCACTGGGGAGTTCCCCGATTGGGCCGACTTCGAGGGTCTGCTCTCGCATTTTCGTTTCGTCCGCGCCCATCACGAACGCATCCAGCGCGTGGCACTGGTGACGGACAGTGGCGCGATAGCAACGGCAGAAAAGGTCGCAGACCATTTTGTCGATGCCGAGTTGCAGCACTTCTCGATGGACGAGAAGGAACAAGCGCGCCACTGGCTGCTCGGCAACGACTAGTCGAGAAAGGGCGTGCCTGTTGGCTGATGCGGCGCGCATTGGTGACATACGGTAACGCCCGCGCTGAGAACCTATGGCCGACGACGATACTGACCGCGAGTTTGACCCGCGCCTCACCGAGTTGATTCTCGAGGCCGCCGGCGAAGGTGTGTACGGCCTCGATTGCGACGGCATGACCACCTTCGTCAATCCGGCCGCGTCATCGATGCTTGGATTCGACGACGACGAACTCGTCGGCCAGCCAATGCACGCAGTCCTCCACCACAGCCACGCCGATGGCTCGCACTATCCGCGCGAAGAGTGTCCGATCTACGCCGCCTTCCGTGACGGCCAGGTGCATACCGTCACCAACGAGGTCTTCTGGCGGCACGATGGGTCCAGCTTCCCGGTCGAGTACACGAGCACGCCGATCCACCGCGACGGTGAACTGGGCGGTGCGGTTGTCGTCTTTCGCGACGTCACTATCCGGCGCCGCGCCGAGCGCGAGTTGCGCGCCGCGCTCGAAGAGGTGCGGGAACTGAAGGACCGTCTGACCGCCGAGAACGAGTATCTTCAGGAAGAAATCAGCACCGAGCACGATTTCCACCAGATCGTGGGCGATTCGGCCCCGATCCTGCGGGCGCTGCAGGCAGTAGAAGTCGTGGCGCCAACCGACGCCACAACGCTCATCACGGGCGAGACCGGCACCGGCAAGGAATTGATCGCCCGCGCCGTCCACGATCGGAGCGAACGGCGCGACAAACCGCTAATCAAAGTCAACTGCGCCTCCATTCCCCGCGAGTTGTTCGAGAGCGAGTTCTTCGGTCACGTGCGCGGCGCGTTCACCGGTGCGGTGCGCGACCGGGTCGGTCGCTTCGAACTGGCCGACCGCGGCTCGATCTTTCTCGACGAGGTCGGCGAGATCCCGATCGAGATGCAAAGCAAGCTGCTGCGCGTGCTGCAGGAGGGCAACTTCGAACGCCTCGGTGAGCCCCGCACCCGCAGCGTTGACGTGCGCGTGATCGCCGCCACCAACCGTGACCTCGAGGCCGAAGTTGCTGCCGGACGCTTCCGCGAGGATCTCTACTACCGCCTCAACGTCTTCCCGATCCCGCTGGCGCCACTGCGCAACCGTCTCGGTGACATCCCCGCTCTGGCCGCGCATTTCGTGGAGTTGGCGCGCGTCCGCCTGAACCGGCCCGACGTGCGGCTCACGAACGCCAACGTGGGTGCACTGCAGGCGTATGAATGGCCTGGCAACGTACGCGAGCTGCAGAACTGCATCGAACGCGCCACGATTCGCGCGGCCCCGTCAGGCGCGCTGAACGTGGATCTTCCCGACAGTGCCGGCGGTGGAAGTGCGGCGGGCATCGCTGGCGAGAGTCCCTCCGGGAAGACAGGGGGGATTCTGTCCGAGGCCGAGATGCGCGACCTCGAACGTGCCAACACGCTCGCTGGCCTGGAGGCAGCCGACTGGAAAGTGTCCGGAGCTGGCGGTGCCGCCGAGCTGCTCAACATGCGACCGACCACGCTCGCGTCACGCATCAAGAAGTTGGGACTGTCGCGATCAAGCTGAGCGCCACCGGCCGGCGGGTCTATTGCGATAGCGGCGTGCCTCGCGGGAGCAAGTATTCACGAAATATCGTGAATATTTGCACGACATTTCGTAAATAACGAGATTTCGTGTCGACCTTGCGGCCACGGTCGTTCGCTTAAGTGCCGATCGTCTAAGCATAAATCAGCATTGAGCCGAACTGGCACGCCTCCTGCTATCTCTCCTCCTGTCTGAACGTGCCGGGCAACGAAGTCCCGGGCGTATCCGGAGCAACGCCCCACAGGAGGAACCATGAAGCCCACTCTCAAGTCGGCCATTGCGGCAGGCATCGTCGGCACGATCGCATTCGATCTCGTCGGCCTGATCCTCACCGGCAACTGGTGGGATATCCCCAATCTTCTCGGCGCCAAGCTCGGGGTTGGCACCGCCGCTGGCGTCTTGGCCCACTACGGCAACGGCATGATCCTGGCCGTTCTGTTCGTCGCGGTCGCCGACATGGTCCCCGGGCCACGCTGGTCGCGTGCCTTCGCCTTCATGACGGCCCACACCGTCTTCGGGGTGTGGCTGTTCATGCTGCCGCTACTGGACATGGGAATCGCCGGCGTCGCCGTGAGCCCCATGGTGCCCGTGATCACGCTGGCACGGCACTGGGCGTTTGCCGGCGCCCTGGCTCTCACGTTGCCGGCCTTCTCGGGCAACAGCGCCAACCTCACCGAATCCGCTCCCATCAACGCCTGACCTCAGGCTCCAGCAAGGAACAATCCCATGCGCTACAAAGCCACCTCGACAGCCGCTCTCCTGTTGCTCCTCGCGCTCATCGCCGCGCCGGTGTACGCCCAGTTGCCCGACCCGGGCATGACGATCACGTCTGGTAACACCGCGCTGGTGATCACCGACCCGCAGAACGATTTCCTCAGCCCAGACGGAGTCACCTGGGGAGTCGTCGGCGAGAGCGTCACCGAGAACGACACGGTCGCCAACATCGGGGCGCTGCTCGAGAGCGCGAAGGAAGCTGGCATCGAGGTTTTCGTCTCGCCGCACTACTACTACCCCACCGATCACGGCTGGAAGTTCGAGGGGGCGCTCGAGGCCCTGATGCACAAGATCGGCATGTTCGACCGCGCCGGCGCGCTGGATCTGGAGGGCTTCGACGGCTCGGGCGCTGACTGGCTCGCACGCTACAAGCCCTACATCGAGGACGGCCGTACCATCGTCACGAACCCGCACAAGGTCTACGGGCCGGAGTCCAACGACCTGGCCCTGCAACTGCGCAAGCGCGGCATCGACAAGGTCATCCTCTCCGGCATGTCGGCGAACCTGTGCACCGAGTCGCACATGCGCGAACTGATGGAGCAAGGCTTCGAGGTCTCCGTGGTCAGCGACGCCACTGCCGCGGCCAAGGTCGCCGAGGGTGACGGCTACGCTGCCGCGCTCGTGAACTTCCGGTTCATCGCCAGCGACGTGATCACCACCGCCGAGGCAGTGGCAGCGATCCGCGCAACCCAGTCAAACGAGTAGGTACCGATGCCGACCGCGATCAAGCCTCCGTTCACAGAAGAGACCGCCCGCGCCAAGGTGCAGGCCGCCGAGGATGCGTGGAACAGCCGCGATCCGGAGCGGGTGGCGCTTGCCTACAGCGCGCACTCCGACTGGCGCAACCGCGATGAGTTCTTCTGTGGACGCGAGGCGATCCGGGCTTTCCTGCGCCGCAAGTGGGCCCAGGAACTCGACTACCACCTGATGAAGGAACTGTGGGCCTGGACCGACAACCGCATCTCCGTGCGCTTCGAATACGAGTGGCGCGACGAAGACGGCAACTGGTCCCGCACCCACGGCAACGAACACTGGGAATTCAACGCTGACGGCCTGATGGCCCGGCGCGACATGAGCGCCAACGACATCCCCATCGACGAGTCCGAACGCCGCTATCGACAGCAACACAGACCTAACGAGGAGAACCGATCATGAACCCCCTTCGCCGGACAATCGCCGCCCAGGCCCTCGTCGCGGTCGCGACTGTCGCCGCGGCGGCCCTGGCCTCTTCCTCCGGCCCGATCGTCGCTGACACACAGGTGCAACACCGCATCGCCGAGATCAACGGGCTCGACATCTTCTATCGCGAGGCTGGTCCGGCAGACGCGCCGGTCGTGCTTTTGCTGCACGGGTTCCCGACCTCCTCGCACATGTTCCGCAATCTCATCCCGCAGTTGGCCGACCAGTACCACGTCGTCGCGCCCGACTACCCGGGCTAGCCCCTTCGTGGACTGCTCACTGTCGATGCCGCCAAGTGGCAGTACACGCACGGCGTACGCAACGTCGAGTCCATCAGCCCGGACACGTGGGATCACGTGCAGCCACGCCTGGATCGCCCCGGCAACCAGGAGATCCAACTCGACCTGTTCTACAGCTACGGGTCGAACCCGCCGCTGTACCCGGAGTGGCAGGAGTACCTGCGCACGTGGCAGCCGCCGACGCTGATCGTCTGGGGAAAGAACGATCCGATCTTCCCCGCCGCTGGCGCCCATCCCTACGTGAATGACCTGTCCGATGCCGAGTTGCACCTGCTCGATACTGGCCACTTCGCCCTCGAGGAGGACGGAACGGTCATCGCGACGCTCATGCGCGATTTCCTCGCCCGCCACACCGAGTAAGACTCATGACGAACGCCGCCGGCCAGCCTTACATCCCCGGGCGGGAGTTCGTGGCGTAATTCGCGTAGAGTCGTGGGCAACGAACACTCCAGGAGCTACCGAGATCGCCATGACAAGAGCATTGACGCCGTTCCTCGCCATCGCACTGCTCGCCTGGGTACCGGCCCAGGAGGTCGACTCGAACGCGGCGCAGGAGAAGTTGCAGCAATCGCATTTCTTCAAGGATCCGATGCTCGTCGGCCGCGTTCAGGCCGTGGACTTGCGACAGGAACCCTTCGCGGAGTGGTTTGACAGCGGCTATAGCGACTACGCCTCCCAGGCCAACGCCGTCGCGCGCCTCGCCGAGGCCGTGGCTGACGACGCGCTGTCGATCGAGATCTTCTTTGGCACCTGGTGTCAGGATTCCCAACGCGAGGTGCCGCGGGTCTTGCGGATACTCGACGACGCCCAGGTCCCCGAGAGCCGGGTATCGTTGTACGCACTGTCCGACAATCCGGGCGTCTTCAAGACGACACCCGGCGGGCGCGAGCACGAACTCCTGGTGCATCGGACAGCGACGATCGTCATCCTGCGCGACGGAGTGGAGGTGGGCCGGCTGGTCGAGAAGCCTGACGCAACCCTGGAGGATGACCTGATCGCGATCCTGGCCGATTCGCCGGCGCCCGTGCCCTACGGCGCGGAATCGGCCATCCATGCCCTCTATCGAGCCGATGATCGAGGGCTCGTTCAGGCTCCGACAAGCGCTTTCCTGGACAAACTCGAGTCGTTGGGCGACACCGACACGCTATGGCATTACGCCCAGTACGACCTGTTGTTCAACGGCCACCCCGCAGATGCCGCAGACGTCCTGCACCTGTTTCTCACGCTGCATCCCGAGTCGGATCGGGGATACCGACTGTTGGCACAAGCCGAGGCCGACCGGGGCGATTCCGGGGCGGCCTTGTATGCCGTCCGGCGGGCTCTTGCTCTGGCCCCTGACAGCAAAGCGGCGCAGCGGCTGGAGGAGAGAATCCTGGCGGAAGCCCATACGGGAACCAACCAGGAGTGACACGGCCGCAGACGATCGTGTCATGGCTCACGGCGGAGCAGATGGCCGAGGTCGATCGCGCCATGGTGGACGACTACGGCATCCTGCTGCCGCAGATGATGGAGTTGGCTGGACGCCACCTCGCCGATCTGGCCCGCGAGCGCTTTCGCGCGAACATCGAGCCGGGCCGTGGGGTCATGATTCTCGCCGGCAAAGGTGGCAACGGCGGCGGCGCACTGGTTGCCGCCCGGCGTCTGGCGGGATGGGGTGTCGACGTATCGGTCGCTTTGGCCGCCGATGCCGAACTCCTGGGAGAGGTGCCACGTCACCAGCTAGCGATCGTTCGTCAGATGGGCATCGAGGTGCGCGAGGATCACGATTTACTGCAGCACGCGCCGAGCCTCATCGTCGATGGCCTGCTCGGCTACGGCGTGCGCGGCAATCCTCGCGAGCGCGCGGCTAGGCTGATTCGCTGGGCCAACACGATGACGGCTCCCACAATGGCGCTCGACCTCCCGTCGGGACTCCATGCCACGACGGGTGTGGCCGGCGAGCCGACGATCGAGGCGGAGGCCACGATGACCCTGGCGCTTCCCAAGGAGGGGCTGCGCGCAGATGGAGCACGTCAGTTCGTCGGCGAGCTGTACCTGGCGGACATTGGCGTACCGCGCCACCTGTACACGCGCCCACCATTGAACCTGGCAGCGCCGGATGTGTTCGCGGCAAGCGACAGGGTGCGCCTGGCCTAGCGGCCCCCGCTAGAACGCCCAGGCGACGCCAAAGCCAACGGTATGCGCGTTGATGCCCGGATTGCGGAAGCCAGTATCGGCGTTCGAGATGTGGTGCAGGCGGTACTCGAGTGTGAGGGACCGTCCACGAGCCACCTCGAACTCCAGCCCGCCTCCCGCAAACAGCGAGAAGTTGTAGCGCGTCTCCCCAACCGGAACGGCCCTGTTCGTGAAGACCATCCCGGCGCCAATGCGCAACACGGGTCGCACGCGACCGCCGGGCAGCCACCGATGCTCGTAGACAAAGTGCCCGCCTGCTCCGTATGCGCGCGGCTCCTGGTCAACCGTGATGACGGGCATCAACTCGAAGCCCCAGGCAGGCTCGCCGGCGGCGACTCGCGCCGTGGTCCGATGCGTCCACCGGATCCACAGGCTCGAGGCGTTCGTCGGGACCGAGCCGTTGATCTCGGCAGCGAGGCCGTATGCGGCCGCAATCGCCAGGATGTTGCGCCGCGCACGTATGACTTCCTGGGGCGGCGAGGTGCTCTCGCTAGAAGACTGGGAAGCGGCCTGGGCGTGCGCGGAACTCGGGAGTGCGCACAGCGTGGTCACGAACAGCAAGATCCTGGCAAAGCGCATGCAAACCCCTTCCGGCCGCTAGGCGTGGTCTCATGCAGCTACTGAGTCCGGGGACGAACCTCGCGTTACAGGGTTAGCCGGCGGCAGTGAGACACAGCTCACACCACGATCTCGGCGCCCAGCGCGCCGGGCGATTCGCGGCAAGCGACCGCGTGCGGCTCAACAAGCGTCCCGGCTAGAGCGCCCAGGCGAAGCCGAAGCCAAGGGCATGGGCATTGATCCCAGGGTTGCGGAAGCCCGTGTCGGCATTCGAGATGTGGTGCAGGCGGTACTCGAGCGTGAGCCACTGCCCGCGGCCGACCTCGAATTCCACCCCGGCGCCCGCGAACAACGAGAAGTTGTAGCGCGTCTCGCCGACCGGCACGGTCTTGTTGGTGAACACCATGCCAGCGCCTGAGCGAAGTAACGGCCGGACGGGCCCGTCTGGCAGCCACCGATGTTCGTAGATGAAGTGCCCGCCCGCTCCGAAGGCCCTCGGCTCCTGGTTGACCGTCATGAACGGTGTCAGTTCAAATCCCCAGGCCGGCTCGCCGCCCAGGACTTTTGCCCGCGTGCGGTGGGTCCAGCGCACCCACAGGCTCGTAGGGTCCGTGGAAACCGAGCCGTTGATCTCTGCGGCAAAGCCGTAGGCGGCCGCCACCGCCAAGACGTTGCGGGAGGGTCGTACGACCTGCGTGGTCGACGACGCACCTTGATCGACAGTCGTGGAAACCTGCTGAGCGATCGCAGCACTCGGGAGCGCGCAGAGCGCCAACGCGTACAGAAGAGTTCTTGCAGGCTGCATGCGATGCCTCTCGATCGAACGGGGATGGTCTCGTTGCCGTCAGAGGCTTCTTTGCCCCCGGCGAGAGTCGGTACCAGATCCAGCCGTCGTCTTCGTAAGACAGCTGACGGTTGACGGTGGGACGCGCCTGGTCGCGACCCTTACGGTGAGCGCGGCCCGCAATGGGTACCCGCCGCGCGTCTGCAGTACGCTTCGCGAATACTTGGCGCACCGAAAGGACGACTCCATGAAAAGCACCGCCGCTGTCGTAATTCTGCTCGCGGTCGGCGTCAGTTGCGCCGCCCCTGAACCCGATGTGGCGCCGCAGGATGCCGACGCGTCAGCGGCCGCCGGGTTCGAGGTGATGCGCACGCTCGAGATCGGGCAGGCTCCACACGGCATTCGTTTCAGCCCGGACGGAGGTACGGCGTACGTGGCGCTCAGCGGCGACGACGCGATCGCGGTAGTCGACCTGGACACACTGCAGGTTGTGGATCGTTGGCCGGCCGGGGCCACGCCGCTCGACCTGGTGGCGCTGGATTCCGGCGGGTGGGCCGTGACGCAGTTCCGCGCCGACTCTCTGGTGAGCCTCGAGACCGCCGCCGAACCGCGTACGTGGTCGGTCGGTCAGGCGCCCTCGTTTTTCGGTGCGCGAATCGTCGATGGCATCGCACCCCTGGTGAGCGAGTTCGCCGACGAACTCACTCTCTTCGATGTCCGCAGCGGCGAGATCACGGCGCGTTACCCGACCGGCGATCGACCCTACCCCGCAGAGATCACTGCTGACGGTGTGCTGGCATTCGTCCCCAACCGCGACGCCGGCACCGTGTCGGTCATCGACCTGCTGGCTGGCACCACGCTCGCCGAAGTGGACGTCTGCCCGCGGCCAGAGGGTGGAGGCCTGACGGCCGACGATGTCTCCTACATCGTTGCCTGCGGCGGCAGCGACGAACTCGTGTACGTGAACACCGCGTCATTCGAGGTGACCACGCGAGTGGCGGGCGTGGGACCACGACCCTTCTCGGTCGCCATCACGGCGGACGGCCGCTACGGCCTCGTCAACAATGCCAGCGGCACGACGGTGTCGGTCCTCGATGTTGGATCCCGCGTGATCATCGACGAACTGACCGTTGGCGAGCAGCCGATTGCTGTACGCATGCATCCCGATGGGCGACGCGCCTTCGTCTCGAGCGAGGTCTCCGGCACGTTCACCGAGATTGCGCTGCCCACGCTCGTCGAGCCGGCACGCGGAACCGCGCCAACCCAGGTAGCCGTCTTCGGCATGATCCACGGACAGCATCGCACCAGCGCACGGTTCGGCGTGGACGCCCTGCGCGAGGCCATCCGCGCGTTCGGCCCGGACTTCGTGCTGGTAGAGATTCCGCCCAACCGCTTCGACGCAGCCGCGGCGGGGTTTGCCGCCAACCAACAGATCGTCGAGCCGCGCGTGCTGCGGTTCCCCGAATACGTGGACGTGCTCTTCCCGCTGACGCTCGAGATGGACTTCGAAATCGTCCCGACCGCCGGCTGGTCGCTACCCATGTCCGACTACCGGAATGCCGTACTGCGCGCCATCGGTGAGGACCCGAACCGCGCCGACGAATGGGCCGAGTACGAGGCCGCCAACGCCGCCAGCGAGGCGGCCGTGAATGCTGGGGGCGACTCCGACGATCCCCAGTGGATCCACACCGACGAGTACGACGACGCCCAGGCGATTGCTCTGAGCGTCTACGACCAGCTGTTCAACGAAGAGATCGGACCCGGCGGCTGGACCCATATCAACCGCGCCCACTACGCCAACATTGCCCGGGCTCTGGACCGCGTGGCCGGCACCGGTCAGCGCGTGCTGATCACCTATGGCGCCGGTCACAAGGGCTGGTTCCTGCGGCACCTGCGGCAGCGTGACGACATCGAACTGTTGGATGCGCGCCAGTTCTTCCGCTAGCCACCAGAACGGCGGCGAGTTCTACTGCTGCGGCTCTTCGGGGGCAATTAGTTCAATGCGCGTTACGACGCGATTGTCGCCCTCGCCGTCGAAATGGACTCGCACCTGCAATCCCGGAATCAGGTAGTCACGCCCCGGCACGTCGGCGCCCAGCCGTAGTTCCTGTAACTCGAGCGGCGTATCGGTGACGGCCAGCTCCTCGCCCTCAGGGCTGTCTGTCATCCACAGGCCGCCCGCCGCGGAATCTCCCGAACCGGCGACCATGACATGGCCCTCGCCTTCAGTCTCCTTGTCCTCCACAGCGTCGGCAGCACCTTCCGGATCATCGGAAGGCATCACCATCATCCGGCGCGGCTCTTCCGTCTTGCTATCGTCACCGGCCTCGCTTCCCTCGGCCGCCAGTTCAGCGGCCTTCGCGGCAGCAGCGGCTTCTTCCGGGGTAGCAGGAACGGCGTCGCCGTCGCGACGAACGAACATCCGCATCTCGCCTTCGGCGGGTTCGGCCGCGCCCTCGGCGCCTTCCGGGTCGGCGATGAACATCGCTCCACCGCCGAGCTTGAACACGCGCCCCGGGGCAACCGTCGGCACGTTGCTGAGAACCAGAAGGTCGCCGTCCACACTGACGACATACCCGACTGAAACCGTTGCGTCGTCTTGCGACTGGGAAGCGATTGCCGGCGACACGCCTACCGTGGCGAGCGACGAGATCATTACGAGTGCGAGCGTGCGTGAGTCCATGGAATCGAGTCTCCGCAGGGAATTCATCGTGAGGATCGGCGCAACGCTTCGACCGGATCGATCGAAACAGCGCGTCGCGCCGGGAGGTACGTCGCCGCCGCCGCGACGGTGGCCAGAAAAGATGCAACAAGGGCGTAAGTGAGCACGTCGGTGCCCTCGACGCCGTACAGGAAAGTGCTGATGGAGCGGCTGAGCGCCAGCGCTGCCGCCGTGCCGATGACGACCCCAGCGACGATGGTTACGGCGCCCTCGACCATCACGCCACGCACGATGCGCCTGCGGGTCGCTCCCAGCACCATCCTGACGCCGAGCTCATAGGTGCGACGGCTCACCGAGTAGGCCATGACGGCGTAGACGCCGATAGCGGCCAGCAGCGCGCCGCTGAGCGCAAACGCACCAAAGGAGGCTGCCAGGAACCGCGGCGCAGCAAGGCTGTCCCAGACTCGGTCGCTGACCAGATCGAGCCGCGCGATACGCACCGCCGGCGGCAGCGACCGGGCAACGTCGCGGACCTGCGCAGCGGCGCGTTCCATGTCACCAGAGGCCCGCATCACCAGCCACGAGGCGATCCCGAAGCGAACGGTCCGCCCACCCATGGTCATGGAACTGACCGGGCGCTGGCCGGGCTGATACAACGTCGGAGCGGGTTCGTCGCGGATGTCTCCGATACGCGCGCCTGCAACCACCCCGACGATCTCCCACAGGCGACCGCCGAGCAGCAGACGTCGACCGAGACGCGGGCCGCCATCCAGGTAACGGCGCGCGAACACCTCGTTCACCACGACTCGACGGCTTTCGTCGGCCACATCCTCCGCAGTGAACGCCACGCCCTCGAGAAGCCTGAGCCCCAGAGCATCGAAGTAGCGCGCGCCTACCGTGATCGCACGCGAACGCGGCCGGGCATCGCCGGCACCAAGCGGTTGGCCCTCGATCATCACCTCGCGATCGATCGGCGGAGCGCCTGGCGGAGCGGATTCTGTGAACGCCACCGCCTCGATGCCGGGGATGGCCTCGAGGCGTTCGATCGCCTCAGCCACCGCCTGGTTGGTCGTCGCCGCGTCATCCATACCACCCAGGTCCAACCGCGCCGAAAGCAGCTGATCAGCGTCGTAGCCGGGATCGACGAACGCCATCTTCGCGAAGCTATGCACGAGGAGCGCCGCACCGATGAGCAACGTCAGCGACATTGCCAACTCGAGCACTGCCAGGGCGCGACCGCCCCAGCCGCTCGGCGCGCCCGCCACGCTCTCGCCCAGCACGCCATGCAGGCTGCCGCGGCCAGCGCGAATCGCGGGGGCCACACCGAAAACTAGCCCCGTGCACAAGCCAATCGCCAAAGTGAACGTCAGCACAGGGAGATCAACGTGAATCTCGTCGATGCGAGGCAAGGTGAGCGGATTCACCGCGATGAAGACCTGAATGCTGCCCCAGGCCAGCGCCACACCCAGGATCGAGCCCGCGCCTCCGAGCAAGAGACTCTCGACCAGACTCTGACGGACAAGTCGCGTCCGGCTGGCACCGAGGGCACGGCGAACGGCGCGCTCGCCTCGACGAGACGTGGATTGCTCCAGCAGCAGATTCGCGACGTTGGCGCACGCGATCAACAGGACGAGGCCGACGCCGAGGGCGAAGCGGACAAGCACCGGTCGAACCTGTCCGACAATGTTCTCCTGCAGCGACTCCACCGCATACCGGGTCCCGTTCTCGTGCGCCTCGGGAGAGACGGCGGCAACTACTGCGTCCAGTGCCACCTGCAGAGATTCCGGATCACCGGACGGCGCGAGGCGCGCCAACACATGCAACGAGGCGAAGCGCATGGTTGCGCCCTCCAGCGAGACAGGCGCACGGAGGAGCCAGGCGGCACTCTGTGGCGGCAGGCTGTCAGCGGTGGCGAGAATCCCGGTGACGATATGGGGCTCGCCCTCCACTTCCAGAACGGCGCCGACAGCCGCCTCCGCCAATCCGAACAGCCGGGCCGCCGTGTCACTCGAGAGAACGATCTCGGGGCCCTCCTCAGGCGTATCCGCGAGCCAACGGCCGTGCTCCGGACGCAGGCCAAGCAGCCCGCCGAAACCGGGGGTCACCGGCGTCGCGTCGAGTCGTGAAGTCACGTCACCCACGACGACCCGAACCTGCCGCTCGCCGTACGCCGCCGCCCCCGCCAGCATCTCGAGTTCGGCGAGACGCTCGAATTCACCGTCGGTCAGTGGGCCCGGCGCCGTCGGGTTCTCCGGGATCGATCGCCAGATCGTCACCAGTTGGCCGGCATCCGCCCACGGCAGCGGCCGCAGTAGTACGCCGTAGACGATGCTGAACAGCGCCGAGTTGGCGCCGATGCCGAGCGTGAGCGTGAGCAGCGCCGCGACGGTGAAGAGCGGACGGTAACGCAGACCCCGGAACCCGTAGCGCACGTCCTGCACTAGCGACCCGAGGTGATCGAGAAGTGAAGGAAAGCCGATGCCGAAGCCACCACTCTTCCAGGGCTGCGCCGACGCGTCTCGTGATGGGCGCCGCGGCAACGCGCGATGCAGCGGTCGATCCGAATCGAGTTCAGCCAACGCCGCAAGGCGCGCCTCGGCTTCGGACGCACCGTTGGCAAGAGCGGCTCGATGAACGTCGCGCAGATGGGAAGCGACCTCCTCGACGATTTCCGTCGCCAACGTCTCGGCGAGCTGCGCCTCGCGCAGCCGCGCGCGAACCTCAGGCCGGTAGTCAGGCATTGCCAATACCCGTAAGACGGCCCAGCGCCTCGACGAATGCCTCCAGTTGGCCGCGCTGGCTCGCGAGCGTCCGGCGGCCCTTGGGGGTCAGGCGATAGTGACGTCGGCGGCGCTCGCCTTTCCCCGCCTGCCACTCGCCACGCAGCAATCCGCGCTTCTCGAGTCGGTACAACACCGGGTACAACGAGGCGGCGTGGAACCGCAACGCTCCGCCCGACCGCTCCGAGACCAGCTTGGCGATGCCATAGCCGTGCAGGGGCCCTTCTTCGAGCAGGGCCAGGATGACGGTCTCCGCCGACCCCTTCTTCAGATCACTTATTCCGCTCAACCGTGACTCCTATATGTGGGATTCCACCATATAGGATGCACGCGGCGAGAAAAAGTCGACACTCCACGCAGAAACGTCCACGATGAACCGGGACGTTACGACTAGCGGACTCCGAGCCCGGGAACGACGCGGCCACGGTTGTACGCGGGGAGCGGTCGCGATAAACCTACGCGCGAATCGCATTTCCCAGTGCACCCACCCTGGAGCCTGCCGATGTCGCTGCCCCGCTGCCTCGTCGTTCGTTCGTCGCTACTCCACCTGCTGCCGCTGATCGCCGTAGCCAGCTCAATGCTGTTGCCCGCGTCGGTGGCAACGGCTCAGATGGACGCCGCCCCGGGGCTCGCGCCGCTGCAGTTCCGCCACATCGGGCCGGTCGGCAACCGCATCGCCTCCGTCGCCGGTATCGCCGGCGACGACCAGACCTATTACGTCGGTGCCGCCTCGGGCGGCGTCTGGAAGACAACCGACGCCGGCATCACATGGACTCCGATCTTCGACGATCAATCGGTGCATGCGATCGGTGCGATGGAAGTCGCCCCGAGTGACACCGAGATCGTCTGGGTGGGCACCGGCGAGCCCCACATCCGCTCCAACGTCTCGCTCGGCGACGGCATGTACAAGTCGGATGACGGCGGCACTACCTGGTCCCACGTCGGCCTCGATGCCAGTGGCCGCATCTCGGACATCGCCATCCATCCCACCAACCCCGACATCGTCTATGTTGCCTCGCTCGGTCACGGCCATGCGCCGCAGCAGGAACGTGGTATCTACCGCACCACCGACGGCGGCGACACCTGGGAGCAGGTGCTGTTCGTCGACGAGAACACCGGCGCCTCCGACATCGAGATGGACCCCAACAACCCCCGCATTCTGTTCGCGGGGATGTGGCAGGTCTCGATCAACACCTGGGGTCGCGAGAGCGGCGGCCCGGGCAGCGGCATCTTCATGAGTCGCGACGGTGGCGACACCTGGAAGCGCCTCGAAGGGCAAGGCCTCCCCCGCCTGCCGGTCGGTAAGGTAGACGTCTGCATGACCCCGGCAAACTCGAAAAAGGTGTATGCGCTCATCGAGACTGGCGACGGTGTGCCGTGGAAGGGCGAGGACACCGAGAGCGGCGAACTGTGGCGCTCCGATGACGGTGGCTTCAACTGGAGGCTGGTGAACCACAACCGCAACCTGGCGGGGCGCACCGGCTACTACAACAACTGTTTCGTCTCGACCGACAATGACAACGAGGCGTACTTCCTGGCGGCGTCGTTCTCCTACACGCTCGACGGTGGCGTGAACACCAACACCTCGGGCTTCTTCGGTTTCGGCGGCGGCACCCACATGCAGGCGCCGGGTGGCGATCACCACGACATGTGGATTGACCCGACCAACGGCGACCGCATGATCGTCGGCCACGACCAGGGCCTGTCGATTTCTGAGAACCGCGGCACGAGTTGGGCGCGCGTGCAGCTGCCGATCGGGCAGATGTACCACGTGACCGCCGACAACAATGTGCCCTACTACGTGTACGGCAACCGCCAGGACGGACCATCGTTCCGCGGCCCGAGCAACAGCCGCTCAGGTGGTTTCTTCGGCGCCGGCATCACGCGCGGCATGTGGCACGACGTGGGCGGCGGCGAGAGCGGCTTCGCCACGGCCGACCCGGTCGACCCGGACGTGATCTGGTCGAGCGCATCGGGGGCCGGCGCGCGCGGCGGCATCGTCGTTCGCGGACGCGAGAGCACACGGCAGTACCGGCAGGTCGAGGTGTGGCCCGAGAGCACCGGTGGCTGGCCGGCGGAGGACCTCAAGTACCGCTTCCAGTGGACCTTCCCGTTGCTGATCTCGCCGCACGACAACAACACCGTGTACGTGACCAGCCAGGTCGTTCACCGCACCAGCAACGGCGGGCAGAGCTGGGAAGTGGTGAGCCCCGACCTGACCACCAACGACAAGTCGCGCCAGGGCATCTCCGGCGGCCTCTCGCCGGACAACATCGGCGTGGAGTACTGCTGCGTCATCTACGCCCTCGACGAGTCGCCCCTCCAGCAGGGCGTGCTCTGGGCCGGTAGCAATGATGGCCTGGTCCACGTGAGCCAGGACAACGGCGACACCTGGACCGACGTGACCGGCAATATCCCCGACCTGCCGCCGGACGGCGTAGTGCGCGCGGTCGAGGCGTCGAAGTGGGACGCCGGCAAGGCGTACCTGGCCATCGAGCATCACCAGGTCGGTGACTTCGCCCCGTATGTCTACAAGACAGAGGACTTCGGTGAGAGCTGGACCAAGATCACCGACGGCATCGCCGACTCCGTGCTCAGCTTCGCCCGCCATATCGAGGAAGACCCGGTGCGGCCGGGCCTGTTGTATCTCGGCACCGAGAACGCGCTCTACGCCTCGTGGGATGACGGCGCCAGCTGGCAGTCGCTGATGACCAACCTGCCGGCATCGCCGGTGTACGGCATCTTCATCCAGGAGCACTTCAACGATATGGTGGTCGGCACCTACGGTCGCGGTTTCTGGATTCTCGACGACCTCAGCCCGCTGCAACAGCTCGAGCCCCCTATGGTGGCCGCCGCCCAGGGCGGTGACGCCTCTGGCTCCGGCACCAAGCTGTTCGCGCTACGCGACGCTTACCGCTTCCAGCCCATCACCTCGTCCTTCCCGAACTTCAACGACCCCACCGCGGGACAGAACCCGCAGTACGGCGCGTCGCTGAACTACTGGCTGGGCGACGCTCCTGAGGGCGGCGTGGCGCTGCGCATCGACAACGCCGCAGGCGAAACCGTGCGCACCCTGCAGGGTCCCGCCAACGTGGGAATCAACCGTGTCATGTGGGACCTTCGTGGCGAACCCGTCACGCCCCTGAAGCTGCGCACCAAGCCGCAGTTTGCCGACTGGATGACCCTCGGCCCCGAACGCGTCCGCCAGCTGCAGAGTGGCGGCGCCATCCTGCTGCCGCCGGGCACCTACACGGTGACGCTCGAAGTGGGCGAGGAAACCTACAGTGAGCAGCTCACGGTGATCAAGGATCCGTACTCGGAAGGCTCCGAGGATGACATCGCCACACAGGTGGCGCTGCTCGAACAGATCCGCGCCGGCATGGACCACACCGCGATCCTCATCAATCGCCTCGAGTGGGTGCGTCGCCAGCTCAGCGATCTGCGCGCTGTGCTCGCCGAGCGCGAAGACGCCGCGGAATTGATCACAGCCAGTGAGGAGCTCGAAAGCGAGATCACGAGCGTCGAGGAACGTCTGCTGCAGCTCCGCTACACGGGCACGGGACAAGACAGCACGCGCTGGCCTGTACGTGTGTTCGAACGAGTGCAGTACCTGTTCGGAGCTGTGGCTTCGTCCGACTTCCCGCCCACCGATCAAGCCGTCGAGGTCTTCGAGGCACTACAGGCGCGGATGCACGAGACCGAGACCGAAATGGGCCGGGTGCTCGATCAGGACCTCGAAGCGTTCAACGAGCTGCTGCGCGAGCGCGGCATCGGGCCAGTGATAACGGAGGTTCGCTGATCGGCCACGGGGAAGGTAAGCCTCCTCACACCTGAACTGGGCCCGCTCGTCGAGCATTCGCTCTCCGAGCGTATCCTGCGGATCTGAGTCGTCTGGGTCCCCGCCCTGTAGAAACTGCATGGAGCAGTCCGAGGAGGGATTTGTGCGCCACCGCCAGGCGGCCGTCTTCTGTTGTCTTATCTTGTTGTTGGTGCCGGTTTCGTCAGCCCGTGGAGGCGGCGTTACCGGAGGGGTTACGGGCACCTGGCACGAGGTTGTCCCGCCCAACCATCAGCCGCTCGCTGGCGCTGTCAACGCTATGGCATGGGACTCGGCGCGCTCCGTGCTCGTTCTGCACCAGGGGCCGGGATTCGGGCAACAGCGCAGAACGAGCTCGACCTGGTCCTGGGACGGGAAGCGCTGGGACCTGGATTCGCTCGACGGCCCGCCCGCCTGGGACCGATTCGGTCTCGTCTATGACGCACGCCGGCAGCAGACCGTGCTATTCGGCGGTCTCGGCTCGGACGATGGGTTCGAGCCGAGACCAGTTGGCGAAACGTGGGAGTGGAACGGTCGACGCTGGCGTCAGCGCATAATCGACGGGCCCAGCGCCCGGTCGCAGCCGGCCATGGCCTATCATGCAGCGCGCGGCGTGGTGCTGTTGCACGGCGGCGATCAGGGGACATCGGAGACGTGGACCTACGACGGCGACGACTGGGTACTCGTCGGCACGGCTGGCCCCGCGGTCGACGCGGCTGCGATGGCCTACGATGCGAGCCGCCACCGAGTGGTGATGGTGGGCGGGGGCACCGCCCTCTCTACCTGGGTGTGGGACGGAGCCTGGGCGCAGGTCACCGGTCCCCATCCCCCAACTCGCACCGATCACGCGCTCGCCTACGACGAGAACGCGGACGTAGTCATTCTGACGGGTGGCCACGATGCGCGCGGGCGCGCGTTGAAAGACGTGTGGGAGTTCGACGGAGCAGCCTGGAGCAGAGCTGGCTCGATCAGTTCACGTGGTCGCCACGCAATGGCCTACGAGAGCAGCACCGGCCGTGTGGTGGTCTTCGGCGGCACGACGGATCGAAGTGTCAGTGCGCTTCGCGACACTCTCGTCCGCAAAGGTCGGCGATGGGTCGACGCGGTCGCCCGACGAGACCGTCAGCCGCCCCCCGCGATGCAGCACGTGATGGTCTACGACGCGGCGCGAAGCGAGACCGTGTTGTATGACGCTGGCAAACGCACAACCTGGATCTGGAACGGAGCCCGGTGGGAGCTGCGCAAGGCAGGTAATGGCCCCAGCTTTCGCACCGAGCCGACGATGGCGTACGACCCGCGGCGGGGACGAGCCGTGCTGTTCGGTGGAGCCGGGGATGAAAACAGACCGCAGCTACTGGGGGATACCTGGGAGTGGAATGGCCGGAGGTGGAAGAAGCGTAGCGATTCGGGACCATTGCCGGCCTACTCAGTGGCCATGGGCTACGACCCGAATCAGCGCGCGATCGTGCTGTTCGGCGGAGGCACCGACGGCAACGTCGTCGAACTCTCGCAATTCTGGAAGTGGGGGGGGCGCAGGTGGCGGGAGGTCGTCACGTCGACCGTACCCGAGCAGCGGGCCGAGGCCAGCATGGCTGTCAGCCCCGCCACGGGCCGCCTGATCATGACCGGAGGCTACAGCGAACCGCTGGACAAGACCCCAGACATGCAGACCTGGGAATTCACCGGCGGCGACTGGCAGCTTCTGGTATCGGGCGATCCCGGCAACCGCGCGTCACACGCCCTGGTACAGGATCCGGCACAGGGCAGGCTCCTGTTGTTCGGCGGCTTCGAGACACAAACAAATGCATATTCGCCGCGCGACGACTTGTGGACCTGGGACGGACAATCCTGGACCCAACTCGTTCGCGGCGCCGGAGAGCCGTGGCCCTTCCCAGACCCGCGACCGGTCATGGTCTACGATGAGGCGCGTGACGAATTCGTCATGTTCGGTCGTAGCGTCAGGAACGGAACCTGGGTCTACCGGCGCGATTAGCGTGCGGCGATAGTCTTTCCGGGCCGACGCTTTCGGCGGAAACCTCGGTGCTGGCACCGTCCAAGACCAGACCGCTACTCACTTCGAAGCGCAAGCAGCGGGTCGACACGAGTCGCGCGGCGGGCTGGTACCCAGGAGGCGAGGGCCGCGACCAGCGTCAAAAGCAGCCCAATGCCAATAGGCATCGCCGGCGACCCCATGCTCTCGCCGACGGCGGCCGAGAGACCGAGTTGCAGTCCGAAGATCGCCAACACGCCCACCACTGCGCCCACCGCCACTGTGCCTGCAGCCGTTCGCATGATCACGCCGATGATGTTGCCGGTGCTCGCACCGATCGCCATGCGGACGCCGATCTCGTGGGTCCGTTGCGACACCGACTGCGCGGCCACGCCGTAGACGCCCAGGGCCGCGAGGGCTAGAGCAAAGACGCCGAATCCGGAGAGCAGGTTGCGCGATGCCAGGACAGGCTGGAAAGCCTGCGCGACGACCGTCTCCATCGTGCGCACGTTCTCAATCGGAAGGTTGGCGTCGAGGCTTGCTAACTCGGCCCGCGCGGAGTCAATGAGCTCCGCAGGCGGGCCGCTACCCCGAATTGTGAAGAAGCCGCTGCGGTACGCCCGCTGAGCGCTCGGCACGAACACCTGTGGACCCATACCCGTGAGAGCGATGCCACCCAGGCTGTTGTCGACGACCCCGACCACCGTGGCCTGCCTGTCCTCGCTGCCGATCTCGACCATCAACACCTCTTCGATCGCGTTCCCGTCCGGCCAGACTGACGCGGCCAGGAGTTGGTTCACGATCACTACGGGAGCCGTATCGCGGCCGTCGCTCAGGTCGAATTCGCGACCCTGAAGCAGTGTGATACCCATGCTCTCGAAGTACTGCGGCGTCACGATCGCCAGTTCGGCGCGCCGTGGTGTGGCCGCGCTCTCGGCGGGCTCCTCGGGCAAGCGATACACCGCTGATCCGGAAGCGGAATCCAGCGGCAGCCTGTTGATCCAGCCAACCGATTCGACGCCCGGCTGCGCGCCGATGGCCGCCCGCGCCTGACCCTGGAATGCCTGCAACTCTTCGGCCGACGGATAATCGACGCTGGGCAGAATCACCTGGACCGCGACGACATCTGCCGGATCGAATCCCAGATCGGCGCCGCTGAACTCTTGCGCAATGCCGATAGCTACGGCCGCACCACCGCACAGAAAGGTGGCCACCGCGACCTGGGCGAAGACAAGAGCCCGACTGAATCGCCGCGCGCCCACTCCTGCCGCGCCGGCCCGGCTGTCTTTGAGTGTCTCGGTGAGGCTCACCCGCGCCGCCCGCAGTGCCGGGGCAAGGCCGAATGCGATCGCCGTAACCGCCGCCAGCACACCGGTGAACAGCATGGCCGCGCCATCCACTTCAATCTGGCCGACCCGATAGATCGCGGCCGGTATCACCGGCCCCACGATGCCGATGCCCGCGCGCGCCAGAATAGTCCCCACAATCGCCGCAGCAACCGCCAGCAACGAGTTCTCGGTGAGTAGTTGCCTCACGATACGCCCACGTCCGGCACCGATTGCGGCGCGGATGGCGATATCGTGACGCCTGCTACCAGACCACGCCAGCATGAGATTGGCGACGTTGGCGCAGACAATCAACAGCACCATTCCCGACGCCAGTAGTAGAGCCAGCATCATCATGCGGAGCTGGTCGTGAAAGAAGACCAGCGCCCGACGCAGTTCTATGACTCGCACTCCGTGGCCTTCGAGTTGTTCGGGGTACTGTCCCTTCAGCCCATCATGGATCGTGGTCAGTTCCGCCTGTGCGGCCTCGCGCGACGCTCCCTCGCGGAGTCGACCCAGAGTGAGGATGCCCGCCTGATCGGGCCCCCAGCGCTCGGCGTCGAATGCCGCTGGTTTCCACATGCGGATCTCGCCAAACGGGAAGTTGAACTCAACCGGCATGACCCCAATGACGACGTGCGAGATTCCGTCGACGATCACGCTCGTGCCGATGATCTCGGGGTCGGCACCGAACTGGCCGCGCCACACGGGGTCGGACAGCAACACGACGTGGTTGTCACCCGGCACATCTTCTTGCGGAGAAAAGTTACGGCCGATCGCGGGTTGCACGCCAAGCATGGGAAACAGATTGGCGCTGACGTAGCCCGTCTCGATGGAGCGGGCTTCGCCCTGTCCCGAGCGCACCGCCGTCGAGCCGTAGAAGTACGCCGCTACTTCCTCGAAGCTGGAGGTCTCGCGCCACGCATCGATCGTAGGCAACGACTGCCTCAACATGTCCCAGCCGAAGCTGCCGATGCTCGGGTCGGTCTCGAACATGTGCACGAGCCGCTCCGGCTCCTCGTACGGCAAGGCGCGCAACAGTATGGGATTGACCAGACTGAAGATGGCCGTGTTGGCGGCGATACCGAGCGCCAGGATGGCCACCACGAGCCCGGACAGGAGCGGCGCCCCCATCAGGCTGCGAAGGCCGCTGCGAACGTCGTGAACGAAGATCGACACTAGGAACTCCCTTAGGGAATCTGGGGAAAGACTCTGGATGAGCAAGTGATAGCGGCGTGACAGCAGCCAAGGGAGCGACCGGAGCACCTGCTGGCGGTACCAACGCGCCGCGGCGCGGCCATCAGAAGCGAGTCGCTCTTGGTACTCCTCGGTCAAGTCGTCGAGCATCGCCGCGCGATCGCCGGAAGGCGCGGCAGCGGCAACCAGCAGCCGCCACATCCGCGGGCCCCTGCTGCCTTCGCGGCGGCTATTCGGCATCGCCAAGCTCGAGTCCGTCGAGCATGCGGGACAGCATGTTCACGGTATGGCGGAGCGAACCGTCACCCTGCGGGGTCAGCCGGAAGTGCTTGCGCGAACGTCCACCGCGCACCGGCAGAGGGTCCGACATCCAGCTCTCGACGAGTTCCTTGTCCGCTAGCCGGCCGAGGGTCGCGTAGACCGCGCCGATCGAAACCGGCCGGCCTGTACGCTCCTCGATCTCACGACGGATCGCCGCGCCATAGGCTCCTTCGCCAAGGCGAACGAGCGACAGGAGTACGTATTGCTCGAATTCTGCGAGGTGTTGTCCTTTGGGCATACATATCTTATACAAGTAGATACATATGAGCGCAAGAGGCCGTCACCGTGATCGCCGGGCCCGCCAGCACCGTGCGCGCCAGCCTGGGCACCCCACCGACGCTCCCAGCCTTGCCCACCAGCTGACAAGTTCCCGGGACCGCGCCGTGGCGGCCAGCTAGCCCCCGGACAACAAGAGAGTGATCGAGGGCTCGCCATCGTTGGCGGTGGCGAGGTCGATCGCGCCGTCGCCATCGAAGTCCCCCATCGCCATCTGGTGCGGCTGGATTCCCACGGCGAAGGACCTCCCGGCTGTGAAGCTCCCACGGGCGTCGTTGAGCAACTCGATCACCCTGTTCCCGGAGTAGTCGGCAATCAGGAGGTCGAGATCGCCATCCATGTCGACATCCATGGTCTCGGCGGCCCACGGCATGCCTCCGAGAGGAACGGATTCAGGGTCGGCGAAGCCCTCTTCGTCATTGCGCAGCAAGAAGACATCGCCGCTGCCCGCGCTGGTCACCACGAGGTCGGCCCGGCCATCACCGTCGAAATCCGCTGCCGTCGCGAGGTGATGCCGGCTACCCATCGGAACGGCGGCTATCGTGGTGAAGTGGCCATCGCCGTCGTTCGCGAAGATATCGAGCACTGCGGCGCTGAAGCTAGGCGTTGCCAGATCCAGGTCACCGTCCCGATCGATGTCCACAAGGAGTGGACGCTCGGTGCCGGGGCTCGCAGCCAAGGTCTGGGCGAGCTCGAAGCCAGCTGTTCCGTCGTTGCGAAGGACGGTCACTGTCGCGGCGCTGAAGTCAGCCACCAGGAGGTCCAGGTCACCGTCGGCATCGACGTCCGCCGCCACCACCGCGTGAGGGCTGCGGCCCACCGAGATTTCGCCGGCCGGGCGAAAGCCAGCGGCACCGTCGTTGCTCAAGAGCACCACCGTATCGGCGCCAGCATTGGCAACGACAAGGTCCGCGTCCCCATCGGCGTCGAAATCGCCCACGGCCAACGCCTCCGGCCGGCTCAGGCCCCCGACAGTGCTGCCCAGACCGAACACGCCCGCCCCCTCGTTGACCATGATCATCACCTGGTCGGTGGTGCGCGCGACCGCCGCGAGGTCGATATCACCGTCGCCGTCCAGATCCGCGGCCACGAGGTTGTACGGCGGCGCCGGCGTGGTTACATCGCGCCGCTGCCACTGCACCGCAGTGTTCGTGGAACTCGCCAGAAAGGCAGCCGCCAGCAGCAGAACCGATCCGCGACTATGCACCCATGCCCGCGCCGTGGTCCATTCCGGACATCGCGCCCTCCCCTTCTCCGTGCTCGTGTTCCATGTCGGGAATAGAGTACGGGATCGGCACGACCTGCCCATCCAGCCGCAGCTTGAGCAGCGCCAGGAACGTGACGTCGATGGGGTCGAGCTCGACGAGCAATTCGTTGGCTGTCGTCTGGCGCTCGGGCTCCCAGTCGTCGCCCTCGCGGCGCAGCGTCTGCAACTGAATCGCAACGGACTGGCCTACTTTCACGGGCAGGTTGTCGAAGTGGCGGCCGTTCAGAACCAGGTGGCCGACGTCCGGGTCGGAGTCGGACTCGAGTTCCATCCGCTCTTCTTCAACCGACACCACGCGCAGCCCGGTGACCAGGACCTCCATGGGCGCCGCCGGGCGCTCGCCGGCGGCCATCTGCGCCAGCGTCACCTCCCGCGGCGCACGCACGATGTCCAGCCAGGCTGCCTTGGTTTCGTCGAAATCCAGGGTCCGGCCATCCACCAACATGCCCGCCGGACTCCATCCAGACTCATCGTGGTTGAAGCGAAACTGCACGCTTTCGCCACTCGCATCGACATCGACCACCGCGCCGCCCGTCTCGGAACTACTGCCAAGGACACTTACTTGAGCGCCCGGAAGCCAGGCGGCGATGTGTGGCGCGGCCTCTTCTGCCGAGATCGCCGGCCCTTCGCCGCAAGCGACAACGAGCAGGCTGGTGGTCGCGACGAGCGCGACGCGGAAGAGTACGACCGGGTTCAGGACTGTCGTCATCGGGTCTGCTCCAGGACAAGGAAGAACGCCTTCCAACGGTAGCTCCTCGCCGGCCGCCACGACGGACAGGAACACGCTGGAGCGTGGGCCACCTGACGCCGGGACCGTAATCGGGCTCACGTTTTCAGCCCGGCCGCTGTAACCGGACTCGTTGTCACCGTGCTCACAGCGTAGGGCCAACGCCTGTTGAGTCACCGCTCCCCGCTACGGACACTGGAGCGATCTGCCATTACATTGAAGGGAACGCATCGATGCGCAAATTCCTCACTCTTGTTGTTGTCGCCACGGCCATCGTTGGATTCGCCGCCGGCGCACTCGCGGCTGCGCCAGGCCAAAGCACGTTCGAGAAGCTCGCCGCGATCCGCGCCGACCTCGTGGGCGTCAAAGCCGACCTCGGGATGTACAGCTGCTGCCTCAGCCCTTCATGCAGTTTCTGCGCCCTGGCAACGGGAATGTGCCCGTGCGGTGATGGCGCCGCCAATGGCGAGGGTGTTTGTGGCGAGTGCCTTCTGGGTTGGCAGGCGGGCCAGGGCAACATCGCAGGCGTCAACGCCGATGACGTGAAGGCGATGAGCGGCGACATGTTGCAGATGATGTACGAGGCCCGTGCCGACTCGATGGCCGGTGGAATGGCCAACGCTGGCGACGCTGGCGACGCACCTCACCACCACGCGCACTGAGCCTCCCGTGAGCCAAGTGCCGGGCGGCCTGGTCTCCGTGCGTCTCGTGGCAGCGCTAGCTGTCCTCGTGACCGCAGCGGGAGTGGGCGCCGTTCTCGCATTTGGCGACGCACCGCCGATCGAGCAGCCCATGAGCTTCTCGCACCGGATCCACGTCGGACAGGTCGGGCTCGACTGCCAGTTCTGTCACACCTCCGCGCGACGCTCGACAGTTGCCGGGTTACCTCCGCTGACGACCTGCCGTGGGTGTCACCTGGAGGTGAGGCCCGACAGTGAGTTGGTGGCGCCGATCCACGCAGCGTGGGAGCAGCAGAAACCGATCGAGTGGATGCAGGTTCACGACCTGCCCGAGTATGTGCGGTTCGATCACAGCGCCCACGTGAACCGCGGCGTGGATTGCTCCACCTGCCACGGCGACGTGGCATCGATGGAAACCGCGCAGCGCGAAGTGACTCACAGCATGGGGTTCTGCGTGCAGTGCCACTCCGACAATGCAGCGCCGCTCGACTGCACGACGTGCCACTACTGAGGCCCTGACATGGACCGTCGCGATTTCATCAAGAAGCTGACGGCCGGTTCTGCCGGGGCGGCGGCGGCTTCGTGCACGCCCGTCGACGGCGGCAAGTTGATCCCCTACCTGGTGCCGCCCGACGACATCGTTCCGGGAGTGCCCACCTGGTACGCGACCGCGTGCCGCGAGTGTCCGGCGGGATGCGGAGTCCTGGCGCGAGTACGCGAGGGCCGCGTCGTGAAACTCGAGGGCAACCCCGAACACCCTGACAGTCGCGGCGCCCTGTGCCCGCGCGGCCAAGCGGGCTTACAGGGACTGTACGACCCGGACCGGATTACCGGACCGCTGTTGCGCGTCGACGGCGACCTGCAGCCGACTGACTGGGACACCGCGATGGCGCGCCTGCGCGAACTCGTCGGCGACGGTCCCGTCGGCTGGGTTGGCCACCACGTCACGGGCACGCTCGACGCACTGGTCGACGAAGTCATCGACGCTCATCCCGGGTCGCGGCGTGTCCGCTTCGAGACACTCGGGTACAGCGCCTCGACCACCGCCTGGAACCGGCTTATCGGACAGGCCGTGGTGCCCAGCGTAGAACTGTCCGCAACAGACCTGATCGTTACCTTCGGCGCCGACTTCCTGGAGACCTGGCTGGGAACCGTGTCGATGACACGAGGCTTCGCGGAGGCCCGGCAGGTGAAGGAGGGCGAGCGCTGCCGCTTCGTACAGATCTCTACCCGGCGCGGACTGACCGGCGACAACGCCGACGACTGGATTTCGATCGAACCGGGTCATGAGGCGGTTGTCGCCACGGCGCTCGCCGCCGAGGTGATTGACGCGCTCGGAGACAGTCTCGACGCCAACCTGCGTGCCACAGCACTCGCCTGGGTGGACGGCGTCGACCCGCAGGCCGTCGCCGCGGCTGCGGGCATGGACCCTGCGCAGTTACGGACGTTGGCTGGCGCCCTGGTCAAAGCGTCGGACCCCGTCGTCCTCGGCGGCGGGCACGCACTGGGCGCGGCAGCTGCCGCCGATCTCGAAACGGCCGCCGGACTGATCGATCTCCTGCTCGGAGCCACCGGCCGCAGCGTATTACCCGACCGTCCCGTCCCGGTCTCTGGGTTGTCCTCCCACGCCGATCTGCTCGAGGTCCTCGAGCTGGCGCGAGGCGGCACACTCCGGGCGTTGCTGCTGCACCACACGAACCCGGTGCATGCACTGCCGCTGGACGCCGGCGCGAGGGAAACGCTCGAGGCCGTGCCTGTAGTCAGCTTCGCCACGCTCCTCGATGACTCGACGATGCTGGCCGACCTGGTCCTGCCGGACCACTCTCCGCTCGAAGCGTGGGGCGACCATGAGATCAGCGGCGACCGCGTGGTTCTACAGCAGCCCGCAATGCAGCCGCTGCACGACACGCGGTCAACCGGCGATCTCCTGCTGGCGCTAGGCCCCAACCCGGACCAGACGATGCAGCAGGCCGTGCACCGTCGTTGGAACGCGTTGCACGCGGAATCCGGCGTCGGCGGGAGCGCCAGCAGTTTCTGGCAGGCGAGCCAGCGCAGCGGCGGCCACTTCGCCGCTCCGGCCGGTGCAACTGATGCCGAAGCGGCCGCTCCCACGGGGCACCCGACACTGTTGCTGCCGCAAGAGCCGCTGCCCACCGCCGCGACACTCCTACAGGGGCCCGCCGACGGTTTGCCACTGCTTGTCTTCCCGACCATCCAGCTGCATGACGGCCGCGGTGCCAACCGCGGCTGGCTGCAGGAATCGCCTGATCCCGTCAGCAAGGTGACGTGGGACAGCTGGCTCGAACTGCATCCAGACACCGCGGCGAGCCTCGACCTGAGCGACGGCGACGGCGTGCGGGTCGAAGGCGACAACGGATCATTCGAAACCACTGTCGTGCTGCGCTCGGGCATCCGTCCCGGCGTGGTGGCGGTCCCGCTGGGCAACGGCCACGGCGAACTCGGCCGGCTTGCCGCCGGACGAGGCGTCAATCCTGTTGAATCGTTGCCGTTAGTTCTCGATGACGCCTCCGGCACGCTGGCGCGCGCCACCACCCGGGTACGGCTGCACCGTACCGAACGCCGTCCCCAGGCACGTACGCAACTGGAAACCCACGACCACGAGCGTGAGATCGCTCGCTTCGTCACCCTGCCGGCGGCTGCCGTCGCGGCAGAGGCGCACCACGAGAACAGCGGCTTCTACCCCGAACACGAACATCCCGAACATCGCTGGGGAATGTCGATCGACCTGAACGCGTGCGTCGGCTGCGGCGCGTGCGAGGTGGCCTGCAGCGCCGAGAACAACCTGGCTGTGGTCGGCCCAACCGCGATAGCCAACGGCCGCGAGATGTCTTGGATTCGCATCGACCGCTTCGAGAGCGAGAACGGTACCGCGTTCGTGCCGATCCTCTGCCAGCACTGTCACAACGCACCGTGCGAGACCGTGTGCCCGGTGAACGCCACCTACCACACCGACGACGCGCTCAACGCGATGATCTACAACCGCTGTGTGGGCACGCGCTACTGCAGCAACAACTGCCCCTACAAGGTGCGGCGCTTCAACTGGAAGGCCGCCGAGTGGCGCGAACCGCTCGATCTGCAGCTCAACCCCGATGTGACGCCACGCAGCGTCGGGGTGATGGAGAAGTGCAGCTTCTGTGTGCAACGCATTCGCGAAGGTGAGCGCGACGCTCGATTGGCCGACCGCGATCTGGTGGACGGTGACCTCACCACTGCGTGCGCCCAGACCTGCCCCGCCGGGGCGATCCACTTCGGCGACATGAATGACCAGGCCAGCGTGGTTGCCGCCGAGCAGCGCGACGAGCGCGCCTACACGCTCTTCGAAGAACTCAACACACGGCCCGCAGTCAGCTACCTGGCGCGAACGCGACTCTCGGCGAACGCTTCGTCCGAGGAGGACCTGTGAGCGACTCCGGGACGCAGCAGGTGGATCTCGCACGTATCCACGAGGATCTCCTGGCGCCTGTCGCGATGCCTAGCCGTTCGTATGTGCTGGCGCTGGCCGCACTGGCAGCAGTGCTCGTCGTGGGCGGCGTCGCCTGGCTCGACCAGATCGTCAGCGGGTTGCATGTCACCGGCCTGAACAACCCCGTCGGCTGGGGCATCTACATCACGACCTTCGTGTTCTGGGTCGGAATCGCCCACTCCGGGACCTTGATCTCGGCCGTGTTGCTTCTGTTCCGAGCCCGATTCCGGCCCGCGATCTCGCGCGCCGCCGAGGCAATGACCGTGTTCGCAGTGATGACCGCGGGCCTGTTCCCGCTAGTCCACCTGGGTCGCGTCTGGAAGTTCTACTACCTGCTGCCGCTGCCCAACGAACGCATGCTGTGGCCGAACTTCCGGTCGCCGCTGTTGTGGGACGTCTTCGCGGTTACCACGTACGTAACTGTCAGCACCTGCTTTCTCTACTACGGATTGATCCCGGACCTCGCGGCGCTGCGCGACCGCTCCACGGGATGGCGACGGACCGCGTACAGCCTCGCGTGCCTCGGCTGGGAGGGCACCGACCAGCAGTGGCGCCACTACCGTGGCCTCTACATCCTGCTAGCCGGGCTGGCCACGCCGCTGGTGATCTCCGTGCACAGCATCGTGTCGTGGGATTTCGCGGTGTCCGTGCTGCCAGGCTGGCACACGACCATCTTCCCGCCTTACTTCGTGGCCGGCGCGATCCTCTCGGGTCTGGCGATGGTGCTCACCCTCGGCATCCCGCTGCGACGGTGGCTGCGCCTCGAGCAGTACATCACCATCGAGCACTTCGACAAGCTGGCGCAGTTGCTGCTGTTCACCTCGCTAATCGTCACCTACAGCTACGCGGTCGAGTACCTGATGGCGTTCTACAGCGGCGACCCGATCGAGATCGACATGTTCACGTTCCGCGCCTCTGGCGCGTACGGAGTGATGTTGGGCGTGATGCTCCTCGGCAACAGCATCGCGCCGGCGAC